>NZ_JAGCFH010000084.1 GCF_017650195.1 Ruminococcus sp.
AACATCAGATACGAATATATGACAGATCTTAAACGTCTTGTAATATACGTAACAGCAGAGGAATTCAAGTCCTTGAAGCTTGATAATGTATCGCGTTATGGTCTTGATTGTTCAGTTGCTAACGGGTTAACTGTAGATGCAATATTATAAATATAAAAACAGCGGCACGGAAAAAGCTCCGTGCCGCTGTTGCAGCTTTTTATACTATTAAAGTTGATAGTGAATTTAACGATTTTCCTTACTGTACGCTTAAAGCACTTTAAATCAACGTACTTTCGGTATAAGGGTTGATATTTTTGTTTTAATATGCTATAATTACTTGGAAATGAGAGCAAGTGTATCTCTTGCTATAAGGAGCTCTTCGTTTGTAGGAACGATCCATACTTCGATCTTTGAATCAGGTGTCGAGATCTTGGTGAGCTTGCCTCTTATAGTGCGGTTGAGAGCTTCGTCTATCTTTATGCCGAAATAATCCATATTCTGGCATACTTGCTCTCTTACCTCCCATGAATTCTCACCGATACCGCCTGTGAATAGAACAGCGTCTATACCGTTCATTGCTGCAGTATAAGCACCAATATACTTCTGTATTTCATAAGCAAGCATATCAGAAACAAGCTGAGCCTTTTGATTACCGTTATTTGCAGCTTCCTGAATGTCGCGGTTATCTGAGCCGACACCGGAAATACCGAGGAAACCAGACTTCTTGTTCATGTACTCACTCATCTGTGAAGGTGTAAAGCCATGCTTATCAGCTACAAAAGTAACAGCTGAAGGGTCTACAGAACCTGTTCTTGTTCCCATTACAACGCCATCAAGAGGTGTAAAGCCCATAGATGTGTCTACAGACTTTCCGCCGTCAACAGCAGTTATTGAAGAACCGTTGCCAAGATGACATGAAACGATCTTGAGATCCTTGACATCTCTGCCCATTGCGTCTGCAAGAGCCTTGGAAACAAATCTGTGTGATGTGCCGTGGAAGCCGTATTTTCTTACGTGAAGCTTCTCATAGTCCTCGTAAGGAAGACCAAACATATAAGCCTTAGGAGGCATTGTCTGATGAAAGGCTGTATCAAATACAACTACTTGAGGAACGTTTGCAGGGATAACACTCTTGCAGGCTCTGAGAGCGAGAGCGTGAGCATGATTATGAACGGGAGCAAGCTCGCGGAGCTCGTCTATCTTATCAATAATTTCATCTGTTACGAGTACAGACTTGTCGAAAACGTCTGCACCCTGTACTATTCTGTGACCAACAGCAGAAATTTCGTCCATACTGTCGATAACCTTTGCATCGCCCTTTGTAAGGCAGTCAACAAGCTTCATGAAAGCTTCTGTATGTGTGGGGAAGGAGCAGTCCTCATCAAGAACTCTGCCATCAGCAGTCTTGTGGTTGATATGTCCGTCGATACCGATACGGTCACAGTTACCCTTTGCGATAACGCTCTCATCGCTCATGTCGATGAGTTGATACTTGAGGGAAGAGCTTCCTGCATTAACAACTAAGATGATCATATATTAATATTCCTTTCAAAAAAATATTGCATATATAATTATATACTATTTTTGAAAAATTGCAAGTATTTTTTTTGAAAAGAGTCTCTAAAGGTCAAAAACAGTATATAAAATACGGTTTTTTATTACTGTCAGGCAGCAAAAATAGGTTATTTGTTTTGCAAAACGACCAAAACAGAGTTAAAAACTATAAATAATATGTAGAGTAAATAAAATTTTAGCAGAAATCATTGAAATTTGACAGGAGAGATAGTAAAATGAAAGTCAGCGGAATTGTTTGCGAGTACAATCCTTTCCATAATGGGCATCTTTATCATATACGCAAAACAAGAGAAAACGGCGCAACTCATATAGCTGTGGTCATGAGCGGTAATTTTGTACAACGAGGAGACGTTGCGGTCATGGACAAGCTCGAAAGAGCTCGTCTTGCGGTACGCTCTGGTGCGGATCTTGTTATAGAGCTTCCTGTACAATACTGTCTTGCTCCGGCAGAGGTGTTTGCAGCAGGAGCGGTATATCTTCTTGATTCGCTCGGAGCTGTTGACGAGATATCCTTCGGGAGCGAGTGCGGTGACGCACAAAAGCTTATTAAGGCAATGGAAACTGTAGATATAGCGGCTATAACTCATTCTGAAGAAATAAAGAGCATAATGGAAAAGGGATATACATATCCTAGAGCCCTTAATTCCGTTGTTAACGGCTATGATACGGAATCAGCTTCGATTATAGCTGAGCCTAATAATACACTTGCTGTAGAATATCTGAGAGCTCTCAAAAGATTCGGTTCAGATATGAAGCCGTTTACAGTTAAGCGAAAAAACGTACGCCATGATGATCTAGAAATAGATAATGGTTTTGCAAGTGCGTCAAATCTTCGGGAAATGATAGAACAAGATGTTCCTGTCGACGAATTTACTAACGCAGAGTGGGCTGAGGCGATAAGAAATGCTGCCTCCAAAGGTGAAATTGCTTCTTTAAGCCGCCTTGAAAGAGTCATACTCTATAAGCTGAGAAGCAGTACTCCTGAAGAGATAGAGCGGATATGCGACGTTGGGCAGGGACTTGAGCACAGGATATTCGGTGCAAGAATGGCTGGCTCGATAGATGAATTGTTGTTTACAGTAAAGACAAAAAGGTACACAATGGCAAGAATAAGACGTATAATGCTTGCTATCCTTATAGGGATAACCAAGGCGGATATGGATCAGCTCCCACCTTACGGTAGAATACTTGCCTTCAATGAACGTGGAAGAGAGATACTTGCCAAAGCTAAGGGCAAGGCGAATATCCCTTTTGCTTCTTCAATAGCAAAGCTTTCACAGCTCAGCGATGTAGCGGAGCGGTTTGCGGAGCTTGAGATAAGAGCCTCGGATATATATGGGCTTGCACTTGAGACAGTTACATCTGCGGAAAAGGATTACCGCGCAAAAATAATGATTGATATGGAATAGAAAAGGCTTTGCTTGGTCGGCTGAGTCTGAATTCTTTCAATATATAGAACGGAGAGTAAAGTGATAAAGGGAGTTATATTTGATCTTGACGGTACGCTACTTGATTCGATGACTGTATGGAGCAGTATTGACCGTGAATTTCTAATTGAAAACGGTGTTTCTGATCCTCCTCCAGAGGTATCGGATGTTGTAAAGAAAATGACTGTTGATGAGTCGTCACAGTATTTTATAGATCGTTTCGGTCTTGATTGCACGAAAGAATATGTTATCAAGCGCATTGAGGATATGGTAAGACAGCGATATGAGGAGCAGATACCCTTAAAGCCACATGTAAATGAGCTGTTGGATTATCTTGATAGCCGTGATATCAAGTACGGTATAGCCACAGCTACATATAAAAGCCTTGCCGAGGCTGCACTTAAGCGCTGTAGGGTTTTTGAGCGATTTAGTTTCCTTCTCACTGACGTTGAATATCCGGCAGGAAAAAATTTTCCGGATATTTTTATGGGAGGAGCCGAGCGATTCGGAGCATCTCCGGAAGAGGTACTTGTAGTAGAGGATTCACTTCACTGCATCGAAACGGCAAAGGCTGCCGGTTTTACCTCCTGCGGAGTTTACGATCCAGTGGCTGAAAGTGACAGAAGTCGTATAATCGAGATTTCGGACTATTATGTAAATTCTCTTGACGAGATAATAAAAATAGTTTAATATATAAAATTGCTTTTGCTGTTATCTGAAGGAGCTTATCAATGAAAAAGGTTATGGTTGGAATGAGCGGCGGAGTTGATAGCTCAGTTGCTGCCATGCTGCTGCGAGACAGCGGCTATGAGGTAATGGGTGTCACTCTTAAGCTCTTTTCTGATGAAGATATTTCTGAAGCAAAAAAAGAAGGAAAGACCTGTTGTGCGCTTTCTGATGTTGAGGACGCAAGAAGCGTGGCGTACCGTCTCGGCTTTGAGCATCTTGTTTTCAACTTCCGGGACAACTTTCGGGAATATGTTATGAAGCAATTTGCTGAGAGCTATCTTTGTGGAAGGACGCCTAATCCGTGTATAGAATGCAATCGTCATGTTAAATTCGATAAGATGCTTCATAGAGCGCAGGAGCTCGGGTATAATTATATTGCTACAGGGCACTATGCAGTAAACGAATATGACGAGGAGAGAGGACGTTATCTCCTGAAACGTCCTACTGACCGTAGCAAGGATCAGACATACGTCTTGTATGCGCTGAAACAAGAGCAGCTGGCACATACTTTGTTTCCTCTAGGAGGACTTGAAAAGTCTCAGGTAAGAGAGCTTGCAGAGTCTGCTGGACTTATAAATTCGCATAAGCCTGACAGTCAGGATATTTGCTTTGTGCCTAACGGCGACTATGCGGCGTTTATACATAGGTTCACAGGCTGTGATACGCCCTGCGGACATTTTGTTGATATGGATGGAAATGTTCTTGGAGAGCATAAGGGAATCATCAATTATACAATAGGTCAGCGGAAAGGGCTTGGAATAGCTCTCGGTCATCCTGTTTATGTAGTGAAAAAAGATATTTCTGCAAATACTGTAACTATCGGAGAAGAAGCTGACCTTTACACCCAAAGCCTCATAGCCGATGATTTCAATCTTATTTCAGTTGAAAAGCTTGATAAGCCTTTGCGAGTAACTGCAAAGACTCGCTACAGTCAGCACGAACAACCTGCTGTGGTTACATATCTTGGTGAAGGCAAGTATATGGTAGAATTTGACAATCCTCAGAGAGCTGTTACTAGCGGTCAGGCGGTCGTACTTTACGACGGAGATATTGTAGTTGGTGGAGGAACAATAAAATGAAGGGAACCGCCCTGCTGGTCATTGACGCGCAGCAGCTTATAACTAATGAAAAGCTTTATGCTTTTGACAGATTCCGTTCAAATGTATGTACGCTTATAGACGAAGCGAGGAAACAATGTACAGAAGTGATATATGTTCGACACAATGACGGAGAGGGAAAGCCTCTTTCAAAAGGCAAAGAAGGCTTTGAAATCTATAGCGGATTTATTCCGCAATTTGGAGAAAAAGTTTTCGACAAAAACGTAAACAGTCCTTTTCTCAAATCCGGACTCCTTGAGTATCTTCGTTCAAAGGCTGTGAAAAGGCTTATTATTACTGGCTTACAGACTGATTACTGCATAGATGCGGCTGTAAAATGTGGTTTTGAGCATGGGTTTGAAATAATCATACCCGAATACTGTAATTCGACATTTGACAATAAATATATGACTGCTGAGCAGACATATCATTATTATAACGACTTTATCTGGAAAAACAGATATGGTCGGTGTGTTGACATTAGAACAGCTGTTGAACTTATTAATGTTGTTGAGCGCGATAAGACAGTAAATATTAACTTGAGAAAATGAATATACTTGAGTGTGCGAAAATGCTTGCAGAAAAACTTTCTAATAGCTGAATGATATTGAAATTTATCGAAGAGTTTTGTTCCGTGTTTTATAGGAGATATTATAGACAGATTTCTTGCTGAAATGATTTAAGCGGATTCCAGCCCTAATGTGGTAAAGTTTTACTCTGAGGCGGTTGAAGAAATGTGGAATAAAGGCGATGAAACTGTTGTAAACGCTGCAGAAGCAACAACGCTTGAATATCTTACAGATGACGTTGAAGTATGGCAGAGATTCGGAAGATACATTTCTCTTGATTTCCGTTGTTTAATAATGAATTCATATCGGAAGACAGTTTGTATCTTGATGCAGATAAACTAAAAGGAAAATGAAATGGAATACAAATATGAAAAACTAACCGACAAGATATATGTCTGTGCTAGCAGCGACCATCGTTTTGGTACTGACGCCTTTCTTCTCGCGGATTTTTCACAGTACCGCGCAAAAGACAAGGTTTGTGATCTTGGTACGGGCTGCGGTATTATACCTCTCATAATGCAGAAGAAAATGCCGCCGCAGATAACTTATGCAGTTGATATACAAGAGGGCGCCATAGAACAGCTGCGTCTCGGAATTGAAAAGAGCGAGACTACGGGGATTGTTCCTTTGTGCGCCGATCTTAAGAAGCTGTGGGAGGGAGCGCCTCTCGGGCAGCTTGATCTTGTGACCTGCAATCCACCTTATAAGGTGAACAACGCAGGCTTTCAGAGTGTCATAACAGCTCAAAAAATAGCAAGACACGAGATATTATGCACTATAGACGACGTATGCGCAGCAGCACAGAAGCTGCTGAAATTCGGTGGAAGACTTTGCGTTTGCAACCGCCCTGAACGCCTCAGCGATGTTGTCTTTGCAATGAAAAATCATGATATCGAACCTAAAAGGCTCCGTTTTGTATCAAAAAATGCGGACGAAGCACCGTGGCTCTTTATGATAGAGGGAAAAAAAGGCTCAAAGCCTTTTATGAAGGTGGAGCCGCAGTTATATATCAGGAGTGAAAATGGTTTTTCCGAGGAACTAAAAAAGATATACGATACTGGAAAGGAGACGATATGAGCGGTACATTTTATGTTATAGGCACGCCTATAGGTAATCTCGAGGATATAACACTAAGACAGCTTGATACGATTGCGGCTGTAGATTTTATATGTGCAGAGGATACTCGTGTGACACTTAAGCTGTTGAATCATTTCGAAATAAAGAAGCAGCTTGTCAGTTTTCATGAGCACAGCTCGAAAGCTGACGCTCAGCGTATAATTGATAGGCTGCTTGCAGGGGAGAGCTGCGGGATAGTTGCCGATGCTGGCATGCCATGTATATCCGATCCAGGAGAGGTGCTTGTAAAGCTATGTGCCGAGAATAGTATAGATGTAAGAGTAGTTCCGGGACCGAGTGCCGTCGTATCGGCTGTTGCGGTTTCAGGGCTTAGTACTAGGCGTTTTACTTTTGAAGGCTTTCTGCCTGTTCAAAAAAAAGAAAGGGTGGAGCGGCTTGAAAAGCTCAGAAACGAAACGGCAGTAATGGTTTTTTATGAGGCACCTCATAAGCTAAAAGCTACTCTTTCAGATCTTGCTGACTATTTCGGCGGAGAACGTAGAATATCACTTTGCCGTGAGCTTACAAAGATCCATGAAGAGGTGCTTAGACTAACACTTGCTGAAGCAGTTGAGTATTATGTTTCGAATGAGCCAAAGGGCGAATTTGTTCTTGTTCTTGAAGGCGCTCGCGATAACCTCGAAGGCAGAATTACTTTAGAACAGGCTGTGGAGCAGGTAAATAAGCTGATAGAAATGGGAGAGCGCCCTACAGACGCTTGCAAGGCTGTTGCAAAAGAGTCAGGTTTCAGAAAAAGTGATCTGTACTCAAAACTTCAGTAATAGGTGGGGTTTGGGTATACTTATTTAAAAAAATATGATAAAAATGTAAAAATTAGTGAAAACGCTTGAAATTATAAAGAATTTGTGATATAATTATTAGCGTTATTATTACTGTTTTTATAATGAACGTTAATATGTTCTTTAGAAGCGACTGAAAAATATTATTACATTAATATCATGCCGCATATAATGCGGTGAAAGAAGGTACTGTATGATTTGCGATCTGCACTGTCACACCACGCTTTCCGACGGCTCGCTTGGCATTGAAGATGTTATTGCTCAGGCAAAGCGGATGAATATTGATTGGCTGTCTATAACCGATCATGACACTATGGCTTCTTTTTCCAGAGCTGACGTTCTAGGAGAACGCGCAGGGATAAAGATGCTTCACGGCGTAGAGCTTTCAGCGTGGGATAAGGAAAGAAACAGCAAGGTGCATATTCTTTGCTATGCGCCGTCAAAACCGAACAGACTGGAAGGATTGTGTCTCAAGTCCTGTGAAATCAGAAAAGAATGTTCAAAGGAAATGATAGACAAGGTTATGGAAAAATTCCCCATAACACAAGAAAGTATACTAAAGCGTACAACTGCTTCAAAGAGTATTTTCAAGCAGCATATTATGCGTGCGCTTATCGACTACGGCTATGCTCTTGAATTCTATGGTGATCTTGATCGCGAACTTTTCAACCCTCAGAACGGTTCGTGCTATGTTGAAAGAGAGTATCCTGACGTCAATTTCGTTGTCGATCTTATACATACAGCAAGAGGAGTGGCTGTTATGGCTCACCCTGCACAGTACGACAATATTGAGCTACTTGAGGAGCTTGCAAAGAAGGGCAAGATCGATGGTGTTGAGATAGGTCATTTTTCGGCTGATGAAAAGTGCCGGAAGGAGCTAAAAGCTATTGCTTCAAGGTATGAGCTTATTGAAACAGGAGGCTCTGACTTCCACGGACTATACAATAAGGTCCCGACTCATCTCGGAAGTGAGACAACCACCAAGGAAAATCTTGACAGGATTATTAAGCTTTCAGCTGCAAGGAGTAAAGAAGCGTAAATGACTGCAAGACTTATATCTGGCCTTGCCTGTGCGGGATTATTACTTATTTTTGCTTTTCCATTGACAAAGGGTATAATAAATACAGGGAATGGCGTAGGAATGGCTTTTTCTGCAATTCTTCTCTGTATAATCCTTTTTTGGAACAGATTTCGTGACCTTATCGGAAGATGCTGGGAAAAACCATTAGGAAAGCTTCTCGTTTCAGTTTTAGGACTGCTAGCAGCGGCTATTGCGGTACTTGCTATTGTTATAAGTGTTTTTATGGTAAAGGCTGCAAACGATAGACCGCGAAACGAGGATACTACACTGGTCATTCTCGGTTGTCAGGTCAAGAATGGAGCTCCGAGCCTTATGCTTCGGCGCAGGCTCGAAGCAGCTTATGAATATCTGAACGAGCATGAAAACGTTAGTGTTGTAGTTTCAGGTGGAAAAGGCGAGGACGAAGTTATCAGCGAGGCTCAGTGCATGAGGGACTGGCTGGTTGACAACGGTATATCGTCTGATCGTATATATATGGAGGACAAATCCGTAAATACGGAAGAAAACCTACGTTTTTCCCAAAAAATAATTGACGATAACAAACTTCCCGTTACCATTACCATAGTAACAGATGGATTCCATCAGCTCAGGGCTGATATGCTGGCTGAAAAGCATGGCATCGAGGCGTATAATATCTCTGCTGATACAAGATTTTATCTTCTGCCTACATACTGGGTGAGAGAATGGTTCGGGATAATATATTACAAACTCTTCTGATTAGGAGAAGGTTAAGTGTGTTGGGTGATAAGACATATACCTAACAGGAAGTACATGGTTTCCAAGTCTTTTGTTTGTATAACAAGATAATTCCTGACGCTTAAATACAAGGATGCAGGCAGAAATTTATATCATATTTTCAAGTTATGACGAAACAGAGTATACAGCTGAAGAATTGTAGGTAGAGACTGATGTTTCGCAGCAGAGCAATATCAATAATGTAAAGGAATGGTTTTTTTGAAAATCGGATTTTCAACCCTTGCTTGTCCGGAATGGTCATGGACAGATATTTATTCAATGGCAAAAGATTTCAAATTTGACGGAATCGAGATCAGAGGACTCGGAAACGAGATTTTTTCTGTGAAGGCCCAGCCTTTTACTGAGGCACAGCTACCTGCCACTATTGCTAAGCTACAGTCTCTTGGTCTTGAGATACCTTGTCTATCTTCAGGAGCCTGTCTTAAGTTCAAGGATAAATATCAAGAGGCTGAAAACGAGATCAGAGCATATGCTCAGCTTGCAAGCAAGCTTGGTGCTTCATATATAAGGATACTTGCAGACCTTAATCCCGACCCTGCGGATGAAGTAGACGATGAATATATCGTTGAAGCACTAAAAAAGCTTGTTCCTGTTGCTGAAGAGTATAATGTAACTCTTCTTGTTGAAACAAACGGCGTTTACTCTGATACTGCCCGTCTTGCAAAGGTGCTTGACAGTGTTAAGAGCAGAAAAGTCGCAGCACTCTGGGATATGCACCATCCATACCGATATAACAATGAAGCTCCCGAGACTACAGTTGCCAATCTGGGTGAGTATATAAAGTACATACAGGTCAAGGACAGCGTGATGCGCGAAGACGGTACAGTTGAATACCGTATCATGGGAACTGGTGATATTCCTGTAAAAGCAATGATCGAAGCCCTTGATACTATCAACTATAATGGTTATATATCTCTTGAGTGGGTCAAGCGCTGGGCAAGGGATTTAAGCGATGCAGGAATCGTTATACCTCAGTTCGCCGAGTACATGGCTCCTTACAAGAAGTCACACAAGCATCCATTACAGACAAATATGAGGGGAGACGGTCAGTATCCATGGCCTAAGGAAAAGATACTCAACTATACCTTCCCTGATATTCTTGACCGTATATGTGAGCAGTTCCCGAATCAGTATGCGTTCCGTTATACTGAACTTGACTATACAAGAACATACCCCGAGTTCCGTGATGATGTGGACACATTTGCCCGCGCATTGCTCTCAATGGGCGTAAAGAAAGGCGATCACGTCGCTATCTGGGCAACTAATGTTCCTCAGTGGTATATCACATTCTGGGCAACTACCAAGATAGGTGCGGTACTTGTTACAATGAATACCGAATACCGTATCCACGAGGCTGAGTATCTTCTCAGGCAGTCTGATACAATGACTCTTGTAATGATAGATGGCATAAAGAATATCAATTATGTCGATATCATAAAGGAGCTCTGTCCGGAGCTTGATAAATGTGAGCCCGGCAAACTCAGTTCAGCAAGACTGCCTTATCTTAAAAATGTTATAACAGTTGACTCAAAGAACAGAGGCTGTTACACATGGGAAGAAGCCGTTGAGCAGTCAAAGAACGTTCCTTACAGTGAGGTAGAGCGCGTAAGAAAGACTATAGATATCCACGATGTATGTAATATGCAGTACACTTCCGGAACCACAGGCTTCCCGAAGGGTGTTATGCTCACTCACTATAACGTAGTAAACAATGGTAAGGCTATCGGAGACTGTATGGATCTCTCCACAGCTGACCGCATGATGATACAGGTTCCGATGTTCCACTGCTTCGGCATGGTACTGGCTATGACAGCTTCCATGACTCACGGTACAACGATGTCTCCAATAACACGTTTCTCACCGAGAAAGGGACTTGCTTGTATAAACAAGGAAAGAATAACCTGTTTCCACGGCGTTCCCACCATGTTCATTGCTATGCTCGGACATGAGGACTTTGAGAAGACAGACTTCTCTTACATGAGAACAGGAATCATGGCAGGATCACCATGTCCTATCAAAACAATGGAAGAAGTAGTCGAGAAGATGCATATGAGCGAGATATGCATAACTTACGGTCAGACTGAGGCTTCTCCCGCAACAACTATGAGCAAGACTACCGACACACTGGAACAGCGAGTAAACACTGTCGGCGGACCGATTTTCGGAGTTGAATGCAAGATAGTTGACCCTGAGACAAATCAGGAAGTACCTGATGATGTAGACGGCGAATTTGTTGCAAGAGGCTACAATATAATGAAGGGTTACTACAAGATGCCCGAAGCAACAGCTGCCGCTATTGACAGCGAGGGCTGGCTCCACACAGGTGACCTTGCAAGACGCCGCTCCGAAGACGGATACTTCAAGATCACCGGCCGTATCAAGGATATGATAATACGCGGAGGAGAGAATATTTATCCAAAGGAGATCGAAGACTTCCTCTACACCTATCCGAAGGTAAAGGATGTACAGGTAATCGGCGTACCTGATGAAGACTACGGCGAAGAGATCATGGCGTGCATTGTTCTCCAGGACGGAGAAACAGCTACTGAACAGGAGATCAAGGACTTCTGCCTTGCAAGAATGGCAAAGCATAAGTGCCCGAGGTACGTTGATTTCGTAGACGGCTTCCCGATGAATGCTGCCGGAAAGATACTCAAGTATAAAATGAGAGAACAGGCTGTTGAAAAACTTAAGCTTCATAAGGCTGACAGTATTGT
>NZ_JAGCFH010000085.1 GCF_017650195.1 Ruminococcus sp.
CACAAGGTGCGTATAGTAAACGCATGGCGCAAGAAGGACATGACCACAGCTATGACAGGCGACGGCGTAAATGATGCTCCTTCAATCAAGAGCGCTGATATCGGCGTAGGTATGGGTATCACAGGTACAGACGTAACAAAGAACGTTGCTGATATGGTGCTCACAGATGACAACTTTGCAACTATCGTAGGCGCTGTCGAAGAGGGCAGACGTATCTATGACAATATCCGCAAGGCTATACAGTTTCTGCTTTCAAGCAACCTCAGCGAGGTGCTCTGCATACTTGCGGCTACATTCTTCATCGGTGAGGGCAGAAGCATATTCAGTCCTGTACACCTGTTATGGATAAACCTCATCTCTGACTGCTTCCCAGCAATAGCTCTTGGCATGGAGCCTGCAGAACAGGGTATAATGTCACGCAAGCCAAGAAGCAGCAATTCACACATATTCTCTGACGGTCTCGGTATAAACCTGCTGTGGCAGGGCACAGCGATCGCAGTTCTCACACTTGTTTCCTACTTCATCGGAGCACAGACCTCTCCCGAGGCCGGCACAACGATGGCGTTCATTACACTCTGCGTATGTGAAATGCTCCACGCATGGAACATGAGAAGCTTAAAGGGCTCAATATTCACAATGAAGAGCAGAAATATAGTTCTTATTGGAGCTATTGCGCTTTCAGCACTCCTGACGATACCGGTACTTTTCATACCATCGCTCAGGACAATGTTCTCACTTGAAGCTCTCACTGGTTCAAATTATCTTTGGGCATTCCTGGTAGGCGCTTGTATCGTACCTATCGTTGAGATAGTAAAGTGCTTCCAGCGGGCGGCTGATAAGAAGTAAGTAGAGAATAGAAAGTAATATGGGCGCCCTTTGGACGCCCATGCTTTATACTTACAAATAATAAGGAGCTGCGTAAGGTATATGAATATGATAAAAATGGTTGGAAAAATGGTATAAATCCAATTGTGACGGTGACTGGGAGCACTCATATAAAAACGTCTCTATCCGCACTGTAGACAACCCAGGATGGTCTGTTGAAATAAATTTGATTGAAACATCATTAGAAGACAAGAAATTTGAAAAAATTCAGATTGATAACGGCGATGAAGACTGGATTATGTGTTGGGTCGAAGATGGCAGATTTAAAGGGGCTGGCGATACAGATAAGTTATCCACCATTCTCGAGATTTTTAAAAAATGGTCTGAGAGCTAACTTTTTGCATATTCACTATGTCCGAATAAGCGGACACACTAATTACGAATTAACAAAGAGGTGTTACCATGAGACTAAGACCATACATACCAAGACACGACTTCGACGCAATAAAGAACTGGGTTACAGACGAACGCACTCATGCAATGTGGAGTGCAAAACACGCTCCGTTTCCGCTTGAAAAAAATGCCTTTGACGAATTCCTGGCAGCTATGTACACAAAACACGGAGACTGCCCATTTGTGGCAACTACTGACGATGGAAGTACGGTAGGATTTTTATGCTGCGGCATAAACACCGAAAGCAACGAGGCTATGCTGGCTTTTGTTCTGATTGACCCTGCACAGCGTGGCAGGGGCTACGGAAAAGAAATGATACAGCTTGCAGCAAAATACTGCTTCGAGATACTCAAAGCGGACACAGTTCAGCTAAACGTTTTTACCGCAAACGAAAGAGCGCATAAGTGCTATGAGAGCGCCGGCTTTACCGAAAGGCGCACAGAAGAAAACGCATTTGCCTTCGGCGAAGAAATATGGGGCAGGTGCAATATGGTGCTAAAAAAATAAGACATTAACGCAAAGCCATGGTCAGTTCAAATGACTATGGCTTTTATTATACTCTAATAACTATTTCTCTTACTTAGTTCCGTCAACGAGATAGATAAACTTAACGCTGCCGTCCATATCATCAGAAATTCCCGAGAAGCTGTTGTATTCCAGTGAAGCCTCTCTAAGCGCTCTGAGATTGTCAACGAGCTGCGGCAGCTTTTCATCGACTGCCCCTGTAATAACGGAGATACCCTCGTTGTTGAATTTTATCATACCGTCGCTGAGCTCCTTTGCGCCGCTTTCAAGTCTGCTCACGCCGTCTGAAAGAGCTGTACCGCCCGTCTTTAACTGTCCGATACCGCTGTAGAGCTCGCCTGTACCACCGTAAATCTTAGACGCACCGCCGCTCAGGAGCACTATCGAATCATATAGTGTCTTTGCGCCGCCGCTGAGCTGAGTGCTGCCGCCGTAAAGCTGTGCAAGACCACCGTCAAGCTCTTTCGCTCCGCTCGTGAGCTGTCCGAGACCGCCATTAAGCGTAAGCGAGCCCTGCGAGAGCTGCGCAAGACCGTTATCGAGGGCTGCCGCACCGTCAGACAGCTTATATATACCGCCTGTGAGATCAAGCGCTCCTGCAGAAAGCTTTCCGAGACCTGTATTCAGAGAAGTGCTACCGCCTCCGAGCTGTTCTATGCCCTTTATGAGAGAATCAAAACCGCCTGTGAGCTTGCTGCTGCCGCCCGAAAACTCTCCTATACCGCTGTCGAGAGCCGCCGCACCTGTACTCAGGTCTGCCGCGCCCTTTGAGAGCTGCTCCGTTGAGCCGTAAAGCTGTCCTGCGCCTGCCGCTAAAGCCTTTCCGCCCTCATCGAGCCTTGCAAGTCCCTGCTGCAATGAAGCCGAGCCACTCTGTGCGGCTTCAAGACCGCTGCCAAGCTGTCCGAGACCGCCAACCAGCTGTGAAGCTCCGGTTTTTAGGGAATCCGCTCCCGTACTGAGCTGTCCGCCCTCGTTCATTGAAGCTGATATCTGCTTCTGACCCTCTATGGTCTGCTGCAATGTGCCTATAGCCACAGCAAGCTCCTGTGAGGGAGACTGCTGATATACTGCCTGCAAAGCCGCAAGAGCCTGCTCGTTTGCAGCTATGGTAGTATCCAGCGAAGCACCTGCAAGTGCGATACCGTCGCTTAGCTTTGAAGCTCCCTCAGTAAGTGAAGCCGCACCTGCTGTCAGACTGTCAGCGCCGGTCTTTGCGCTCGTTATACCCTCTGCAAGAGCGTCAGCACCGCTCTTTGCACTACCTATGCCTGCGGACACCTGTCCCACAGATTCGCTTAGCTTTGAAGCTCCCTCGCTGAGAGCAGCCGCTCCCGTGGAGATCTGTGCGGAGCCGTCCTTTACCTGCTTACTGCCATCCGCAAGAGCTCCCACGCCGCATGTAAGAGTATCAGCTCCGGTTTTGAGAGCAGCCGCCCCCTCGTTTACCTGTGCAAAGCCTGCTTCAAGAGCATCAGAACCCTTCTTTGCATCGTCTATACCGCCGCTGAGAGCCTCCGCACCTGCGCTTAGCTTTCCTAAGCCCTCAACAAGAGCCTCAGAGCCGCTCTTTGCGCCGCCTAAACCATCCGATAACTGTGCAGCTCCTCCGCTTACCTGTCCGAGACCGTCCGCAAGCTTTGCAGAGCCTTCCTTTGCACTGCAAAGCCCCTCCTCGAATTTTCCTGTGGAGTCTGAGAGCGTCTTCGCACCGTCAGACAGCTTCTTTGCTCCGTCATCAAGCTCTGCCGCACCGTTTTTCAGCTCCAGAGAGCCTGAGAGCAGCCTGTCTATACCTGCCGTCAGATTGCCTGTGCCGCCGCCCAGCTGCTTTATTCCGTCATAAAGCGAAGCCGTACCGTTCTCGAGCTTTTCGGCTCCATCGCTTAGCTCCTTCACCTTGGCTCTCAGTTCATTAAGATCCACAGCGCCGTCTACATCGAGCTTTGAGAATATCTCGTTGGATACGACCGTAACTGAGGTATTCATCTCAAAGTTTCTGACGTCAGCAGATATCTCGAAGCTGTCCGGTATATCAACATCTATGCCATCAAAACCGCTGAGATCTATACTGTCTCTAAGTCCGGGAAAAGCCATACCCACAGCAATGAGCTTTTCGCCGTCGGAAAGTATCTTTCCGTTGGTGACCTCAACATTGAGGAAGCTGTCCGTACTGAGTACAGCCGCACTTGCTGCCATGAAGGGCACATAAAGCTCCTTTTCTTTTCCGTTTACAAGCTTGCTGACCTTCTGCTTATTCTTATAGGTCCAGCGTATCACAAGATGACCGCTTTTGCCCTTTATACTAGCTGGCTCAACCTTTTTTCCGTCAAGGAAGTAATCCATAGTCACATCCACGGGCAGCGCCTTGTCGGAATAGCCCTTATAGTAAATATCGTCGCCGTCAGCTTCCCAGTTAAGATGAGCTCCGCTTATGCTGAGGGCTTCGTCGCCCTTTACATTTATTATATCGCTGAGGTCGGATACATCGGACAGGCTCGCAAGAGCAGGAGAGTTCTTGAGCCAGTCGCTGACCACCACATTTTTTACTGACGAATCGTTATTGCAGAGAACATATACCGTTTCGTCCTTGGAGGCGCGTTCGCCGTTATCCTTCCTGTCAGCGTAAGCTGTCTTCTTTTCGCTTTCCGGTGCCTGTTCAGCACCCTTTTCGTTTCTGCTGTTTGCATAAGCTATGGAACCTGTTGCGCCTGCTGAAACAGTTACCGCCAGCAGTGCAGCCATTACCTTGCTCAACCTTTTCATATCTTTCTCTCCTTTGTATAAAACTCTGTTTACGCCGTTCTGAATATATTACGGTGCTTTTTCTTCTCTTCCTCGGAAAGAAAACCTGCACTTGTTCTGCATATCACCTTGTCAAAGATCATGAACATCGACGGCAGCATTGTTATTACCACTGCCATTGATATAAGTGCACCTCTTGCAAGAAGCATACACAACTCCGAGATAAGTCCTATATCCGAGTACACCGCAACTCCTACCGTTGCCGCAAAGAAGCCCAGCGCCGAGGTTATAATGGACTTTATCGAAGTACTTAGCGCTATGCTGACAGCTTCTTTTTTGTCCCTGCCGCTGTGTCTTTCAGTACGGTATCTAGTAGTCATGAGTATGGCATAGTCCACAGTCGCGCCAAGCTGTATGGTGCCTATGACTATAGGAGCTATGAATGACAGCTTTGAGCCCGTGTAGAAAGCAGTGCCGAGATTTATCATTATTGCCAGCTCTATGACGGATACGAGTATCACAGGAAGGGTCAGCGACTTGAAGGTAATTGCGATTATAAGGAATATCGCCGCTATTGAAAGGAAGTTCACTATCCTGAAATCCCTGTCTGTTATTGTTATAAGGTCTTTTGTTGCCGGAGCCTCGCCTATGAGCATACTGCCACTGTCGTATTTTGCTGCTATACCGTTCAGCCTTTCCACCTGAGCGTTTACCTCGTCAGAAGCCACCTCGTACTCGGAGCCTATCAGCATAAGCTGCCATTTGTCGCTTTTCAGTACGCTTGTCAGCTCGCTGGGGACTGCCTCCTCGGGTATTGCCGAGCCCACCAGGGAGTTGAAGCCCATAGTGAACTGCACACCGTCAACGCTCTTTATCTCATTCATCATCTTGTTAGCGTCCTTGGCGCTCATGGAAGAATCGAACATGAGAATATGTGTACTGTTCATATTGTAGTCCTCGGCAAGCTTTGTATTGGCCTTAACGCTGTCGAGATAGGCAGGAAGGGTGCTGTCCAGCTTATAGTATACCCCGTAGTGGCTATTGCCGAATACGGCAGGTATCAGTATCACTATGGCAGCTGTGAGGAATACCCACGAGTGTTTTATTATGAATGACGATGTTCGCCTGAACGCCGGAAGGAAATCTCTGTGGGAGGTCCTGGCGATAGGCTTGTCAAATATGAGTATCATTGCTGGAAGAACAGTTACGCAGGCGATAACTCCGCATACAACGCCCTTTGCCATTACAAGCCCGAGATCAAGACCGAGGGTAAAGGTCATGAAGCACATTGCAAGGAAGCCGGCTATCGTTGTGAAGGAGCTTCCCACTACTGCCGTTATAGTAGCCGCAACAGCATGCGCCATTGCGTCCTGTCTGCTGTCCGGGAAGTATCTCTGCTGCTCCTTGTAGCTGTGCCACAGGAATATGGAGTAGTCCATAGTAACACCCAGCTGGAGTACCATTGCAAGCGCCTGCGTTATGAAGGATATCTCGCCGAGAAGTATATTTGAGCCGAGGTTCCATATCACCGCGAAGCCTATACTCAGCATAAAGAACAGTGGTATCAGGAATGAATCCATAGTTACTGTAAGGACGATGCTCGTAAGTATCACAGCTATTACTGCATATATAAGGGTCTCGCTCTGGGTGATGTTTTTCATGTCGAGGGTTATTGCCGACATACCGCTTATGAAGCACTGCTCCGAGGTTATTTTCCTCATTTCTCCGACCGCAGTAAGAGTGCCGTCAGCTGAGGTGGTATCGTCGAAGAATACCGCCATCATGGTATTGTCTCCGTGGTTGAAGAAGTCATATATATTACTGGGAAGAACTTCCTTGGGAATAGTGCAGCCAGTCATGGACTGATAGCAGATAACGTCGGAAACATGGTCTACAGCCTTTATTTTATCGGCAGTCGCCGCAACGTCCTTGTCGCTCATTCCCTCCACCATTACAAGAGAAAAACCGCCCTGTCCGAAATCCTCTTTGAGTATGTCCTGTCCCACCATTGTATTTATATCTTTCGGGAGATATGAGAGTATATCGTAGTTTACGCGGGTATTCACATATCCGAGAGCTGACGGGATAAGCAGCAGCACTCCGATAATAAGTACGAGTACCCGGTGTTTTACGATCAGCTCACTGAATTTAAGCATATTACCAATCCTTTCTCCGTATATTTTCAGCTGTTGCTGTTATTACATAGTATATTCCAAAAATGACCAACAGTCAATAGTTTGAGTGCCGCAAATTGACTGTTGGTCATATTTTTGTATATTTGCACAATTTATCCCTAAAAAGAGCCTGACCACTGGTCATTTTTATTATCTTGACACATTTGTTTTTTCGGACTATAATTAGAATAAATCGTAATTAATTAATCAGGAGAAAATATGAATATATACTATTTATTGATTGAAGCAAGAACTTGTTCGAACAACAATGAGTCCAAACAGTTTGGAGGTGCGTATGTAAATTGTTGGGTAAATGCTAAAAATCAGCAATCTGCAATAAACGCAGCTAAACAATATATAGATTCTGAAGGTTGGGAAACTATTAACATCGAAGAAGTCTATTTATCCAGCAGGGATTATTATGATGATGAACCTGATTTACAATCTTGTTTTGATTTAGCCTGTAAAAACGGAATAGGTGCTATTTTCAATACTTGGCCACTTGAAGAAGATGCATAATAACTGTAAATTATGATTCAAAGAAAGGTGTACGATAATGGGAAAGGTAGATACAAATAAAAAGCTGAAAGAAAATGCTCTCCTGAGGACAGCCTTTGAATTCTTCACCACAAAGGGTTTCGGCAAGACCTCTATAACCGACATAGTAAGCAAGGCAGGCGTTGCAAAGGGCACGTTCTACCTCTATTTCAAGGACAAGTACGACATACGCAACAAGCTTGTTGCCCATAAATCGAGTCTGCTTTTCAAAAATGCCATCAGCGCTCTCGGCGATAAGCTGGACAGGCTGCCCTTTGAGGAAAAGCTGATTTGCATAATTGATAATATCATCAATCAGCTCAACGAGAACAAGTCACTCCTCACATTCATTTCCAAGAACCTAAGCTGGGGCATATTCAAAAACGCTATCACATCGCCAGTATCCGAGGACGATGTGGACTTCTCCTCCGTGTACTACCAAATGCTGGCAGAAGCTCCAAACGGCTTCCGCGATCCTGAGATAATGCTCTTCATGATAATAGAGCTTGTAAGCTCCACCTGCTACTCGGCGATACTTTACAGCGAACCATGTAGCCTTGAAAAGCTCAAGCCCTATCTGTACGATTCCATAAAGCTGATAATATCCCAGCACGAGGGCAGCGGGAAATAATATATCAGACCGTAAGTGCATAAAGAACAGGAAACCTTTCATGCAAGATTTTAAAAGAACTTATGTATGCAAAGTTTTTCCCTTGAACAAAAATAAAGGCAGTCCAAGTGTGTGAGGGACTGCCTTTTTGTATGAGCTATTTTGTAATGTTTTTCAGCCATTTATACTTCACGTAATGCTTATATACCGCAGGTATTTTCACGAACTCGTCGAGAGTGAGTATAAAAGCTACCGCAAGCACCGGCAGCTTCAGTACAAAAGCCGCTATCATACCGGCAGGTACTACAACGCACCAGAGCGTCACGATATCACATATCATGCCGAACCTCGTGTCTCCGCCCGAGGGGAAAAGTCCGCCTATCACGGTGGAGTTCAGTGAGTTTCCGATGATATAATAGGCTGCCATAAGCATCATGTATTTCAGGTAATAGTTCGCCTGTTCGCTCAGGTCTATTACGTGCAGTACAAGAGGAGTTACCGCGAGTATAACCAGTCCGGAGCCAAAACCTATAACAAGGGACAGCCTGACGAACCTGCCTCCTGCCTTTTTAGCCTCCTCTATCTCGTTCCTTCCCAGCATACCGCCGAGTACTATGCCTACTCCCGTGGCTATGCCCCAGCAAAGACTTGCTATCATGCTCCTAACTATGCTCGCAATTGAGTTTGCGGCCGTAGCGTCCGAACCAAGATGTCCCATAATTACCGAATACATGGTAACTCCGCCGCCCCAGCCCAGCTGATTAAGCAGCAGGGGAAGAGTATATTTAATATAATCCTTATGGAGATCCTTATCCTTGGAATGGAGCATAAGTCCTATACGCAGAGGAATGCATTTTCCGATCCGTATAACCGCAAGAACGAACACACACTCGAAAGCTCTTGCGATAACTGTCGCAAGAGCGGCACCTGATATCCCCATTTCCGGAAAGGGTCCGAGACCGAATATAAGACAGGCATTGAGCACGATATTGATAACCACAGCAAGGCTGCCTATAAGGGAGCTGAGCCCTGCAAGGTCACAGGTCTTCATAATGCCGAAATAAGACTGTGAAAAGCCGGCAAGTATGTAGGACAGAGCAACTGTCCGGAGGTATACTCCGCCAAGGTTTATTAGCTCGGCATCTGAGGTAAATATCCGCATTATCTGCTCGGGTATCATTAAAGCCGCCAGCGTGAAAAAAGCTCCCACGAAAAGGGAATACCTCATATTCAGCGCAAGCACTGACTCTACTGTAGCCTTGTCCTTTTTTCCCCAGTACTGGGCAGCTATAACGCCGCAGCCCTGCACGAAAGCATAGATGAAGAGCCCGTACACAAAGGCTATCTGCCCAGCCAGCGAGGAAGCTGCCAGCGAATCCTTATTCATGAATCCTAGCATAAAAGCATCAGAAGCTGTTACCAGCGACGACATGAAGTACTGGAAAGCTATGGGCGTGACAACTGTGAACAGTTTTTTGTATAATCCTTTATCCTTCATATATCTCCTTTTTATGAACAGGAAACGCCGCCCGACAGGACCGCGTCCCTCTGTCAGTGTACTTTTTACAATATACAGATCACTCAAAGTCTGTCAGTACAACAATACCTAAGTATTTGTGAACCACACATTTACTCTCGCTGATTTGAGAAGTAAATACAGTACTTTTTACCTTTGTACCATTGTCAAGATCGACAATATATCTGTAGGTCGAATAACCACCATTTCTGTTTATTCTGCTTTGCTTTATTTCTTTTGAAATGTATCCATTGAAAACTTTTCCATGTTTCAAGACAACTTTTTTGAGCACTGCATATATTGCCCAATCTAAAAAGAATATTAAAATAGCTATGATACAAGGAACAAATATAATTGGTGCTGCATCACTTACCACTGATTTAAGAAGTGCCGTTGTAAGTGACTTCGTTTTAATAATACACTTTATAAAATGACATATCCAGTATATTGTAAGTATTAGAATAATAGTATTTACCATTGATAGACTAGTATCATGTAATGTTTCATATCTTTTATTATTCATAATTAGTCCTCATATTCTTACGGGACACCGTCCTTTGGAGTCCAATTCATGTGCTATCCAATTGTTTCGCAGACAAAAAAGCTGCCGCACCTCTGTGCAGCAGCAACATTACTTATTAAACCGCAGCTTTTGTGCTGTCGGGCTTGTCCTCGGCCTTGTCGGGAACGCTTACCTTTTCAATATCGGCACCCAATGCACGGAGCTTTCCCTCCATGCAGTCGTAGCCTCTTTCGATATGGTATATGTCCTCTATCTCAGTGACACCGCTTGCGGCAAGTCCTGCGATGATTAGAGCCGCTCCTGCTCTCAGGTCGCACGCCTTCACGGGAGCTCCCATGAGCTTGCCTGTGCCCTCAATAAGAGCTACCTTGCCGTTTACGGTAATATCCGCGCCCATTCTCCTGAGCTCGTCAACGTAGCGGAAGCGCTGCTCCCATATATTCTCGGTAATAATACTTGTACCCTCTGCAAGACAGAGAAGCGTAGCTATCTGTGACTGCATATCCGTAGGGAATCCAGGGTGAGGAGCGGTCTTTACATTGGTCTTTACAAGAGGACCGTCCACCCATACTCTTATGCTGTCATCGTACTGCTCTATACTAACGCCAATCTTTTCAAGCTTCTTTGTGATCGACTCAAGGTGCTTGGGTATTACGTTCTTGATAAGTACGTCGCCCTTTGTGGCCGCAACTGCCACCATAAAAGTGCCTGCCTCTATCTGATCAGGGATAACGGCGTAGTTCGTTCCATGGAGGTGCTCGACGCCTCTGATCTTGATAACGTCAGTACCTGCGCCCATAATATTTGCTCCCATAGAATTGAGGAAGTTCGCAAGGTCAACGATGTGAGGCTCCTTGGCAGCATTCTCTATAATAGTGAGACCCTCTGCCTTTACGGCTGCAAGCATGGCATTCATTGTAGCTCCGACAGTGACAACATCGAAAAATATCTGATTGCCCGAGAGCTTCTCAGCGTTAAGGTCTATCATGCCCTGACTGAGAGTATACTCAGCGCCGAGGGCTGTGAAAGCCTTCAGATGCTGGTCTATAGGACGGTCTCCGAGAGGACATCCGCCCGGCATGGATACTCTTGCCTTATTGAACTTGCCTAAAAGAGCTCCGAGGAAGTAGTAGGAAGCGCGCATTTTCCTTGCGTATTCATAAGGAACGCATATCTTGTTTATAGTCGTGGGATTGATCCTGTAAGCGTCCTTGCCAACGCTCTCTACCTGAGCTCCCATTTCCTTAAGGATATGAAGACAAATCCTGACATCGCTGATGTAAGGTACATTTTCTACAACGCAGGGCTCGTCTGAAAGTATGACTGCGGGCAGTATCGCAACAGCTGCGTTCTTGGCTCCGCTTATGGTAACTTCACCTTCAAGGCGTCTTCCGCCTTTTACAACAAACTTATCCAAATTTTTTCTCTCCTTATTTTTCGGGCAATATGTATTTTTTCCCGAATTTCTTTCTTTTGTTCCCCGGCATATATCGCCGAACACACATATTTCCGGATCTTCCGCCCGGTATTATCATTTATAATCATTGATGCTCCAACGAACATCTCCGCCATCGTAGTCCGTTACTGTTATTTTCTCTATAATAACGTCCTCTGCCGGCTTATTATTGCTTGCTGTTTCTGTTTCCTGTATCTTGAATACCACATCGAGTCCGTCAAACACCTGACCGAACACGGTATAGCCTCCGTCGAGCCACGGCGTACCGCCGTAGGTGGAATATATCTCAGTTTCATTGTCTGTGAAGTCATAGCCTTTTGACTTGTAATCATTCAGCTCATCGTCACTGAGGACCGTACCCGTTACGATGTAGAACTGACTGCCATTGCTAGCGGTAGTGCCGCTGTTAGCGTAGGCGACAGCTCCTGCAGCGTGGATAAGATGAGGATCAGTGCCGCCGTCGAAGCCCTTTTCATATATGGACTCTCCGCCTGTTCCGTCGCCGTTGGGATCTCCTCCCTGTATCATAAAGTCCTTTATGACTCTGTGGAATGTAAGTCCGTCATAATAACCACGCTCCGCAAGGGTAACGAAGTTCTCAACGCCCTGTTCCGCATATTCTGGGAAGAGCTTAATCTTTATCTCATTATCGTAGCCCTTTATCTTCATGCTTACGATCTTTTCACCCTCCTTGGGAGAGGTGAAGTTGGCTACAGTAAGATTTTCCCTGCCAGTGGAGTTCTTAATCTCCTCAGGGTCAAAATCATCATAATCCTCTATATACCAGCGGATATCGCTGCCATCGTACTCGCCGACGGTAACGGATTCCATGATAACATCCTTGTATGGCATAGCGCTCTGTGCATCCACAGAAACGTTCTGCACCTTGAATATAACATCAAGTCCGTCAATAACCTGTCCAAAGACCGTATAGCTTCCGTCGAGCCACGGAGCTCCTCCGACTTCCTTGTATATCTTCTTTGCATTGTCAGAGAAGGTATAATTTTTCTGAGCCAGCGATTCAAAGTCCTCATCGGTATATTTCGTACCGGTGACCACATAGAACTGACTTCCGTTAGTGGCGGTGCTGCCGCTGTTCGCATATGCGAGAGCACCCGCAACATGAATAAGGTGCGGATCAGTACCACCATCAAACTTTCCGCCCCAGATACTTTCACCGCCTGTGCCGATGCCGTTGGGGTCGCCGCCTTGTATCATAAAATCGTTTATTACTCTGTGGAACTTCAGACCGTTGTAGTAGCCGCTTTTAGCCAGCTCCACGAAGTTCTCCACGCCCTTATCCGCATACTCCGGGAAGAGCCTGAATTTTACGGTGCCGTAGTCCTTTATTTTCATTTCAACTATGGTATCGCCCTTCTGCGGTGCTGTAAAGTTTGCGATATCAACATTTTCCGCAGTAGCCGGCTGTGTAGTCGGAGCTGTAGTAGCGGCAGTTGTACTGCTGCCGGTATTATCCGTATAAGTTCCGCTCGCGTCCTTTCCGCATGAAGCAAGTGCCGAAGCAACTGCTGCAAGACAGACAAGACCTGAGATGATTTTTCTGAACATCTGTTTTCTCCTTGGAAATATAGTGTCTGAATATCTTTGATTTAGTGAAGCATGTCCGAGGACAGGTTCAAAATATTATACTTCAACTATATATTATACATCAAAAAACCTGATTTGTAAAGAGTTTAAGCACATTTTTATGTCATTCCGTCCGTTTTCCGCTGTCTGAAGGCTTTTCCACGTCAGAATATACACCGAGCTTTACCGACTTTATCATTACGTCCTCAACAGGTGACTTGTAACCGTCCTTTTCAACTGTCTCAAGCGAAGCAAGCTTTTCGATGACCTCCATGCCGCTGTAGGTCTGACCGATGACTGTCATCTGCTGTGAAAAATTTGGAACTCCGCCCTTTTCTATGAAGGCGTCAGCCAGTCTCTGATCCTGTGATATATCCTTGATCTCCTGTTTCAGCTCGTCGGTGAAATCGATAGTATTCACGAGGAAAAAGCGGCTGCCGTTGAGATATGTGCCTCCGCCAAATATCTTATCCTTCAGATTCTGGTCTATATCCGTATTCATGGCCATAACGGCGCCCTTGAATGGCCAGAGGTCCTGGCTGAGCTCCCTTACCACGTGCTCGTGGAAGCTGTCTTTGGCAGAGCCGTCCTTATTCGCAGCACCTGCTGCCGAGAATACGCCGCTGTCAGAGTGGAACACATAAGTATTGTCATAGCCGCCGTTTTTTGCATGATCCATGAAATTCTCCACTGCCTTCGGAGAATATTCCGGGTAGAGAACAAATCTGAACTCTCCCAGCGTTGTGTCCACAATGGCTATGGGATCGCCGTATTTCGGTCCTTCCAGCTGTACAAGATTCATTGTTTCGGGATCTATTGAGATATAGCTGCTGTTACGCTCCTTCATAACTCCGGTAAACGTGACAAAAAGAGTGGCAACGCCCATTACGAGCGTAAAAATAAGCACCGCTCTCACTACTTTATTTTTTTGTACCATAAAAATATCCTTTCGATAGCATACTTTCTATATTATACATAATGTATCCAGGTTTGTCAACATTTATCCCTCAGCCCTCAGCAGAGCCGCTTATAATGAAATTTTTTCTTGACAAAGCTCCTCATATGTGGTATCATATTAAAAGAGCATCGTCTGCTCGTATAAACGGGTGAGAAATTCCGAAATATAGATGTGTGGGCCCTGTGCAACAAGACCCCGTGAACCATGTCAGGCGGGAGACCGAGCAGCATTAAACGGTGCGTGTTGTGTGCCGCAGCAAGCCTGCACATCTATGTTCCGGAATTTTTCTTTAGACACGGAGGTGCATTAAATGTTCCGTTCTGTTCTTGCAATGCGCACAAAGCGCGTGCTGCTTTGCATAAAACGGTCGGTTATAAAGGCTGCCGCCTTTGTTCCGATCGCAATGACAGGCATAATGATATACGAAGCAATAAAACACAAGGGCGGAAGCGTCAGCAGGGTCAGCATCATAGAAATGACCGTATTCTGCTTTTTCTTCGCTTTAGTCGCTTTTTCTGCTGATATGATCGGAAAGTACAAGGGAAAACTCTATCACCTCTACGACGAGGAGCTCATAGGCAGCTCCTTCACCGGTCTGAATCGCAGCTCTGTGATCTTTGAACAGGCGCTGGATCTGTTCCACAAGAACGATTTCCGCATGGCTCTCGAAATGTTCACAGACCTTGAAAACAGCGGTGAAAAGCTGTCTCAACAGGAAACGGCCATCCTTGAATTCTACCGCGGACGTTGCTATCATATACTTGATACCTATCCAAATGCCATACTCTGCTACTGGAAGGCGAGAGAAAACGGCTTCTATATACCGGAAATGTCCATATTCGAGGCACGCTGCCACGTTGGGAGCGGAAACTACGAAAAGGCTGAGGCTCTTTACAAGGAGCTCATGACCAAGGACTACAAGTACCGAGACAGAATACGCTGCGAACTTGGAAATATGTACCTTAAAATGGATGATGGTCTCACTGCTCTCAAATGGTTCGGCGAATCCATAGAAAAGCACGAAAACTACGCAAGTGCCGTGGGTGGAGCTGCCATAGCTCAGGCTATGCTAGGAAATACCGAGAAAAGTGCGGAGCTCTACCGACTTGCAATACTCAACAATATCGATAATGCTGACGACTTCAAGCACTATTACCGCGGAATAATCGCACTTAAGAAAAACGACAAAAAAGAAGAATAGCGAAAGGAGAAAAGGCTGTGTACAAGGCTCTATACCGCAAATGGCGTCCAATGACCTTCGACGACGTAATATCTCAGGAATACACCACTGAAGCTCTTAAAAATCAGATAATAAGCGGCAAAACCGCCCATGCATACCTTTTCACAGGCTCACGCGGAACAGGTAAGACTACTTGTGCCCGTATCCTTGCAAAAGCTGTGAACTGCCGCAATATGAAGGACGGTAATCCATGCCTTGAATGTGATATCTGCCGCGATGCCGATAATGACTCACTCACTGATATCGTCGAGATAGACGCAGCCTCCAACAACGGCGTGGACAATATCCGCGATCTCCGCGACGCTGCGGTGTATACTCCCGAAAGAGGAGCATATAAGATATACATCATTGACGAGGTACATATGCTCTCACAGGGAGCCTTCAACGCTCTCCTGAAAATAATGGAAGAACCGCCTCCTTACATCAAATTCATACTCGCCACCACCGAGATACAAAAGGTGCCGGCTACCATAGTATCACGCTGTCAGCGCTACGACTTCCGCAGGATAAAGCCTGAGGATATCGCAAAGCGCATAAGCTATATTGCTCAGCAGGAGGATATCAGCCTCACTGAGGACGGCGCCGCCATGATCGCAAGACTTGCTGACGGAGGTATGCGTGACGCGGTATCGCTACTCGACCAGTGCTCGGTATGTGCCGAAACTATAGACGCTGAGGCTGTCTCAAATGCCGCAGGCATAGCCGGAAGGGACTACCTCTACGATATGCTCGAAGCGGTATCCGATTCGGATACGGCAAAGGCTCTTTCCATAACAGCCTCCCTCTACGATATGTCCAAGGATCTTTCAAGGCTCTGCGAGGAGCTTATCATGCAGCTCCGCAATATCATGCTGATAAAGGCTTCTCCCGAGACAGCGGACAAGCTGATAATATGTATGCCCGACGAGCTGGAACGCCTGAAAGCTTTAGCGGACAAATGCGATCTCCCCACAGTTATGGACAGGCTCTCAGCCCTGCAGGAGTGCAGGGAGCGCATGCAGAGAGCTATGAACAAGCGCGTGGAATTCGAGATGTCCCTCATAAAATTATGCGGAAATGTTAAGAATGCTCCTGAAAGTATTGACAATTCCGAAATATATGATAAAATAAAACAGTTGGAGAATAAGATAAATTCCGCTCCGAGAGCTGTGCAGAATGCCTCTGCGGAACCGGAACATCCCGAAATACTGGAAGCCAGCGCGGCTCCTGCGGACGAAAAGATAATTCCAACTGTAGACCTTAAGAAGCTGAAGCCTGATGATATCAAGCCTTGCGACCGCTGGGGAGAGGTCCTTGATGAGTTCAGGAATATAAACCCTGCCGTTGCCGGAAGCCTTGATGGCTCCTTTGCAGGCACAGCAGGAAACTATATCTTCATTACCGCTCAGAATCGCTTCTTCATGGAGCTCTTCAAGGTAAAGGAGAATGCAGCTTCACTGGGAATGGCTATAACCAAGGTGCTCGGACAGCGTTTCATAATAAAGGCAAAATGCGCAACTACTGTCACAGAGCAGAGGAACCTTGCAGAGGACCTTATTAAAAAAGCTCAGGAGAGCAAAATAGAAACAGCGGTGGAAAGCCAGTGACGCCTTAATGGCGTTCCGCATAAACAAACAAGTTCATAAGCAAATCCTATTTGCTTGATATAATAAGAAACCATATTTTCAAAGGAGAATTTTAAAATGAAAGCAAGAATACCAAAGAACGTAAATGGCGGCGGAGCTCAGAACATGAACCAGATGATAAAGCAGGCTCAGAAAATGCAGGATCAGATCACAGAGCTTCAGGAGGATATAGAGGCAAGAGACTTCACTGCCACAGCAGGCGGCGGAGCTGTCGAGGTCGTTATCACCGGCAAGAAGACTATCAAGTCCCTCACTCTTAAGCCCGAGGTCGTTGACCCCGAGGATATAGATATGCTCCAGGATCTCATCATCAGCGCTGTAAACGAAGCTGTAAACAACGTTGAGTCCACAACTGAGGCAGAAATGAGCAAGATCACAGGCGGAGTATCTCTCCCCGGTCTTTTCTGATAGCCAATGGCTGACCACAACGCGCTGCCGCTGGTGATATTGGCGGAGAAGTTCGCCTCTCTCCCCGGCATAGGCATGAAATCCGCCCAGAGACTGGCGTACCACGTAATGTCTATGGATACGGAAGCTGTTGAGGACTTCGCAAAGGCGCTCATAGATGCAAAGAAAAACGTTCACTGCTGCAAATGCTGCCAGAACCTGACGGAACGGGAGATATGCCCTATATGCGACGATCCCGAACGTGACAGGCGCGTTATATGCGTCGTAGAGAATCCAAAGGATGTCACAGCCTTCGAACGTACAAGAGAGTACGGCGGAGTGTATCATGTGCTCCATGGGCTGCTCTCACCTATGGACGGCATAACGCCCGACAAGCTCCGGGTAAAGGAGCTCCTCGCAAGGATAGCAGAGGGCGGCGTAGAAGAAGTCATAATGGCGACCAATCCCACTGTAGAAGGCGACGCTACCGCAATGTATATAGCGGGACTTCTCAAGCCTATGGGCATAAAGGTCACACGCCTTGCCTTCGGTCTGCCTGTCGGAGGTATACTCGAGTATGCTGACGAGGTAACGCTGTTCAAGGCGCTAGAAAACAGGAATGATATGTAAAAACGGGCGTTAAGCCCGTTTTTTCGTAAAGTATTCTATTGCTCCGTAACCGACAGCGGAGCGATAAATCGGAGGAATATATTTGAAAAACAATTTTTTGCGCGGAATGTCCCACGGTATACCGATATGTCTGGGCTATATTTCTGTCTCCTTCGGCTTCGGCATACTTGCAGTCAGCAAGGCTGGGCTTTCCGTATTGCAGGCTTCGATCATATCCGCTTCAAACCTTACTTCCGCAGGACAGAACGCAGGTATTGACGTTATCGCCGCAGGAGGCACTCTCATAGAGATGATACTTCTACAGCTGACTATAAATATACGATATTCTCTCATGGCGCTTTCCCTTTCACAGAAGCTGGACAGACGCTTTACCACGCCTCACAGGCTCTTTGCTTCTTACGGCATAACCGACGAGATATTCGCAGTGTGTTCCGCACAGAAGGAGCCTCTGACCCCTGCCTATATGTACGGAATGATATTCATTGCCGCTGTTGGATGGATAACCGGTACCGCTCTGGGAGCAGCCGCAGGAGAGCTTCTTCCGGCTGCTGTCAGCAGCGCTATGGAGATAGTCCTGTACGGTATGTTCATTGCTATAGTCATACCCCCTGCAAAGAAGCAGCACAGCATACTTTTCGTGGCTGTCATTGCCGCGGCACTCAGCGTTTTATTCAGATATTTCATTGCCGGGCTCAGCGAGGGCTTCGCTATGATAATATCCGCTGTTGCAGCCTCAGCCCTTGCAGCTCTCATATTCCCAGTAAAGGACGAAGAGGAGGAAGCTGAACGATGAGATTTGCTATATATGTCACTGTCATGGCCGTGGTCACATACCTAATAAGAATGGTGCCATTCACATTCTTCCGCAAAAAGATAAAGAACCGCTTTTTCCGCAGCTTCCTGCAATATATCCCTTATGCGGTGCTTTCCGCCATGACTATACCGGCTATATTCTATACCACCCATAATATGTGGACTGCCGCGGCAGGCACGGCTGTAGCCGTACTGCTGGCTTTCTTCGAGATGCCGCTCATAGTTGTGGCTCTTGCGGCTTCCGGCGCGGCTTTCCTGCTTGGACTTTTTATGTGAAAGGAGCAGAACTATGCTGAAAAAGATACTCAGCAGCGAAGCCTGTGCAAAATGCAGGCTGTGCTGTATCTTCGACCGCTACGACGTGTGGGAGACTCCCGTATTTACCGCGGAGCTCTGCGAAAAAATAAAAGCCGCACGCCCTGGTACTGAGTTCGTTACCAAGGACGGCGGCTATATATTCAGAGTTGGTGAGCTCAGGGGTGACGAGCTTTTTTCCTGTCCTGCCCTCACGGAAAACGGCTGTATGCTAGGCGATGAGAAGCCTTTCGATTGCCGTATATGGCCCTACCGTATAATGGAGGTAGGCGGCAGACGAGCTATAACCTTCGCTTCTATATGCGATGAGCTCTATCACCGTCCCCTGTCACAGCTTGTTGGACTGCTGAAGGAAGGACTTGCGGATACTATCTTTGCTTATGCCGACGAGCACCCCGAGATAGTAAAGCCCTACTATGAGGGCTATCCAGTGCTGATGTTCGAGAAAAAACCACTTTAAGTCCTGTCCTGATTCACGGAGAAAATATCTGCTACCTCTGTGAGAGTAATATAGGCGAGAGGGTCTATTTTCTGCACTATCCCCTTCATCTTCATGACCTGAAAACGGTTCACCACAAAATACAGAACAGTCCGCTCCTCTCCGGAGTAGCCTCCCATTGCCTTTATCAACGTCATTCCACAGCCGAATTCCGTCATGAGCTGCTTTTTTATTTCATCGGGCTTTGCGGTTATTATCATAGCAGCCTTTTCGCGCTGCAAGCCGTCAACTATGTAATCCACGGTCTTTAGAGCCGCTCCGTATGTAACTATGGAGTACAGAGGCAGTATCCAGCTGTGTATCACGACTCCGCATATAATATACAGCACCACATTGTACGCCATGACGAATGAGCCCACAGACAGTCCGAGACGCTTTGAGAATATAACAGCCATTACCTCTATGCCGTCCATAGCTCCGCCGAAGCGTATTGCTAGACCGCTGCCTACACCCGATATCACGCCGCCGAACAGAGCACAGAGCAGCAGATCGGTGCCTGCAAGAGGCGAGGCTATACTCACATCTATGGGGAGCACATCGGTAATGAGCCAAGACATAACAGCATATACGGCTACTGTATATATTGCAGAAAAGGTGAAGCTTGCGCCCTGCTTTTTAAGGCCATAGAGAAAAAGCGGTATATTGAGCAGTATCAGAAAAAACGATAAGGATAATGCGTCGGTAGTGACCTGCGCAAGCAGCATAGAGGTTCCGGAGATACCGCTGTCATAGAGCTTTACAGGCATAAGGAAAAGAGTTATGCCGAAGGCGTTGACCATACCTGCCACAGTCAGCATAAACAGGCGAAACGGACTTATCTCCTTTATTATTTCAAGTATTTTTTTCATGTATTGCCCCCCTGTACTGTATTTTACAAAAGGGGCATTTTCTCTGCGAAAATGCCCCTCTTCTCGATCACTTCTTGATCTTCTCGACGATGTCCTCGACCTTTTCCTTGACCTTTTCAATGTTCTCCTTGGTAGCCACCTTGCTGACCATATCCTTAGCCTTTTCGATATTGTCTTTTGTTGCAACCTTGGAAACAGTTTTTTCAATCTTCTCATCGGGGAGGTCGATGCCTGTTTTCTTCTCAACTAATTCTACTGCTTTTTTGATCTCCATAGGGGATACCTTCTTTCGATTAAAATTTATATATCCATTGTAGCACACTTTTTTTATAAATGCAATATTCTGATATATTTTTTTTGCTGCAACTATGAATTGACCTAAAAACAGCCATTTGCAACTAGCAATTGACAAATTGTAAAGCACGGTTGCTTGTATGTAACCGCCCGAAATGTTAGAATAAGACCATGGAAAACGCAACAGTTTCCGCAGAAAAATTTCAACGGAGGATATAAATATGATACTCGCAGACAAGATAATCGAACTCAGAAAAAAGGCAGGTATGTCTCAGGAGGAGCTTGCCGAGAAGCTCGGTGTGAGCCGCCAGTCAATATCAAAATGGGAGGGCGCTCAATCAACTCCCGACCTCAATCGTATATTACAGCTTGCTGAAATATTCAATGTCAGCACCGACACTCTCCTTAAAGACAATATCGAGCTTGCTGAAGCTCCCGCCGCAGCTACCGAAACTTCCGTTGAAACTGAACCGCCTCTTCGTAAGGTATCTATGGAAGAAGCAAATACATTCCTTGAAGTGAACGAAAAGCGCTCACTACGTACTCCAATAGGAGTTGCTATGTGTATATGCTGTTCCTTGCCCGTGATAATACTCGATATTTTCGAGCCTTTTATAGGAGCAGCAGGTATCATTGGTGTACCACTCATGTTTATTATTATAGCAATAGCTGTCGGTCTGTTCATCACCTCAGGCAAGCAGATAAAGCGCTACGAGTACCTTAACAAAGAAGGTATCGACACCGAATACGGTGTTTCGGGAATGGTAAATGAGAAAAAGGCAAAATTCGAGACAAAACATACTCTCTTCCTTATCATAGGCGTAATCCTTTTCATAGTTTCATTCATACCTGTAATAGTTTTTACCGAAGTATTCCCAGACAGCAGCTTTTTCGAAGCGCTTTCGCTGTTGATAATGTTCGGAGCTATCGCAGTCGGCGTAGGACTTATAGTCCATGCGTCCATAAAAATGGGCGGGTACAAGCGTCTTCTTGAGGAAGACGACTTCTCAAGGCAGAAAAAGGAGCGCACAAACAGAACATCGGGAACTGTTTCCGTATACTGGTGCATAATTGTTGCGATATTTCTTGCATACAGCTTTATCACCAACGATTGGGGCAGATCTTGGATAATATGGCCTGTAGCAGCTGTTCTCACACCTGTTGTTATGGTCATTGCGGACAAAATTAAAAAATAAAAAACAGCATCACCCAAACATGATATAGTAAAAAAAGGCCGCAGCATTGTGCGCTGCTCTTAGCGGAGTAATTGACAAACCAAACTGGATAGGATAAAAACACTGTTTACAAATTTAGTAATCAAAAATTTAGTAATCAACGCTTTTATGTTTATAAGCAAAAGCAGCTCTTCCAATATAGAAAAGCTGCTTTTCGCTAATCGGTGTATAGAGTTGTTATAACAGGAACCATTGAAAGCCTTCCATTATAGTACGTCCCATTTGAACTCCCTGATCGGCAAAAAGTCTTCCATCTGTACTTATCCAGAAATTGACCATACCATTTCCCATAGTGCCAGCAAGAAGGAAATCCACATTTTCTTTATTCCCAACTACATTCAAAGTACTATAAGAAGTCAGATCTTTTGAGTCAAGAGGTTTGCTCTTACGGAATTTGCTGTATTTAGGTTCAATACATACTTCAAATTCCTCGTCATTCGAGGCTTTTCCCTTTATTCCGCCAAATTCCTGCATAAAGTCAATTTGTGCATCAGAAAGAGTTATTCCTTCTTTTTGATACTTACTTATCAAGCGGCTAATATCTGTTTTTCTTCCTTCATACCAACCTGCATTTTTTAGTATTTCAAGGGTCTGGGGCATGATGGGAGCATGATAATCATATTCAATGGTAAATAAATAATCAAAGAATCTATCTTCATTATTAGCTATTAATTCCGCTTTAGAATTAAAGAACTCTCCCACTTCGTTCATAAAAATGGTTTCTATTGAACCTGATGCATTACTAATCCAAGCTACACCGATTACATTTTTCTTTTCTCCCTGCCATTCTGCAATTGTTCTTGGAGATTTGAAAGGATATATCTGAATATGCAAGCTGTCTTTTGATTCTTTTTCAATTCTATCAAAAACTAACATGTGATATTTCTGAGCAAATTGAATCATCAAATTATTGTCTTTGATTTCAGGATATTGATTCAGATTTTCTGTAACAGCAGAAATATCGATTTCTTTTGATGAAACAAAAAAGGCTTCGGTTTTTATTCTTTCTATTAGTTTTTCTTGAGTCATGAAATAATCCTCCAATAGAATAATATAATAATAATGACCTTCAAAAGTTTTTTGACATTTTTTACATAATTCCTTTGCCGCTCCATTTGATGCGTTTAAAGCATCATATCCTGTATTAAACATAACGATATCACTGGAATATTTTTTAAGAATAGTTTTTAACAGAGAAATAATAACAGAGGCATAACCACTCGCCGGAACAACATCAAACCACAAGATCGTTATCGAACATCTCACGATCAACGTCAACATAAACGCTTAATCGAAAATACTGCGTTGAAGCTGACCATCTTCCATTTTTTTCTTTTATGTTCGATATAGTTGTATATTGACTCAGTATATTGACTACGAATTCAAACAGCTCTTGCAAATCGTTTGAGAAAAGCTCAATAATATAAAACATTATACCACCTTCCAATCATTTGAGAATCACACGTATGATTTCACCGTCTTTAACGACAAAAAGTTCGTCTAGAGTTGAAATATCCCACGTGTGGAACTGCTTGATTAGTTCGGTTAATGTTTTATTTGAGTCATCGAAGTTAATAACAATTCGTCTGGCTTGAGTTTCTGTTTTGCCCTTTACTGTTGACCATATGCGATTTAACAATGGTACATCATGCTTTGGCTAGTTCATGCTCAAAGTAACGTTTACTCAGTTTTTTTCCGTTTGATTTAATGATATAATAAGGAATGCCTTTCTGATAGTGCCAGAAGATTTCAACAATTTCAGCATATGTTTCCGTATTATTTACTTTTACGAATTCTCCGATCATAAATTTTGGCTCATCAACTTCTCGAAAAGCCGTTCCGGTAACAATGAATTCATGACCTTTATATGCTATTGCATATTTTTCTCCATGTTGATCGCATTGTAGCACCTTTCCAGATGGGGCAATGTTAAAAAAATCCTTATTATTAACTTCTTCAGCATTAATAGGTGTGCATACTATCCATTTTTTTGCCATTGTCGTATCTCCTTAATATGGGATGTATCCTTGGAAATTGTCAAACAGTTTCTTGGGAAGTTTTTCAAACAGTTCTTCAACAATTGATAAACAGTCGTTACTTGGTTTGAAATGACCGCTTTCAATATTTACACTGTATATTTTACCTCCTGTTTTGTAATAAATCAGAATATGTAAAATGGTTTGCTGTTTTTGTATGCTCCCCCTGGAAGCGATTCTGCCAATACAGTTAATGCTTTTTATAATTTTGCTTATAGAATTCGTTAATCTTAATAATTAGATCAACAAGCTCTTTGCTGTCTGCATCAGTGAGCATTCTCATCTCTCTGATGATAGAATATCTCTGATCAATTTTCCCATATAACACATCTATTCTCATGTCATTTAGGCTTTCTATTAAAGCTTCATTCCTTTGAAAATAATCAGGCATAGGACTGAACATATTACATTTTATGTTGTTTATTGCTTTATCAATCAGTTCTATCATTTGTTCGTCTTCCTTAGTTGTCTGATAATTATTTTGCATTCCTGTAAAATAAAACTTATTATAGAGTTCGTTAATTTGATTGACAGTATCAATCAGATCCTGAGGGTCTGAACTAACAATATATTTGAGAGCAGGAATTCTATCTAAATGTGTATCTAATGTTTGAGTTTGGATTGTATGTAGCATCTTGTTCAATTCGTTCAAAAGAGCACAGTTTTTTAATCTAAATGCCTCTCTATTAGGAACGTTTATTTCTTGTTTTGAAAGAACAACAGCTTTTTCAATAAGCGATATTATTGTCTTGTCATTATTCATATCTGTATTTATTCAACCCAATCTGACGGAATTTCATTAAGCCAATACTGAGTTCCGCCACCCTTTCGATATTCTAATGTTTTCGGATCAAATTGAGGAGCAACTTCTCCGGTGATAACCTTCGTTCCCTTAGGAACGTTTATTTTATATTCGCCGGTTAATGGATTTCCCCATGCTTCTAAAACAGCCAGTTGATCCCTAGTTTCATCAATTGTTAATGGTTTGTCCGTCCACCATTTTCCCAATCCTGTTGTTAACTCTGTATTGTAACCTCTTCTATATAATGTTAGAGTATCAGTTGTTTCAATTACAGTTATTTGATTGTTTGTAAATGCTGCGATATCAGCGGTACCGTTTCTTATGCCGAAAGTATCAAATCCGCCATTTTGGAGGCATGATAATTTAGCTTGTCGGATATCTTCTACAGGAACACTTAATGAGTCAAAATATTTTAAAGTTCCCGTTAATGATGAAGCGTCGAATTTTTCTAATGCCATAGTGCTTAAAACATTTTCGATTTATGAAGCGTTTTTGCAGGCGTTCAGTGAATCAAAAGTATTAAGCATTTTAGTTACTCCAAGTGTACCGCTTGATTTGCTTGTTTCAATAAAAAGGTGAGATAAATCATCACCGTATTTTAACACAAATTCAGCAAGATATCTTTGACTTCCGCCAGTCTCTCCAATAACTTTCTAGATATCACTGCTAAGCTCCATACATCTTGGATTTTTCAGCATTGTATCTATTGTAGGCTGAGTCATTCCTAAATGACGGAAGAGCTTTATCTGATTATTTATTTGCTTTGTTGTATATCCTGCGTCTCTTAAACCGTTGATCGTTGTACTTCCATATTTTGCTGCATTTCTTACTCCGGCAATTTTACTTATTGCCGCTCCTCCGCCTTTAACAACTTTAACAACTCCAAATGTTACAACATTCCAGAATGTATCATGCTTTATTGCGGCAGCAGCTTGTTCATCGCCATATATATAGTAATCGAAATTTCTTTCGATTGTTTTTAAAATGTCAACATAGAGTAATGCGATAAATACAGCTGTTACTACCAATCCTAACCAAGATGCAGGTGCTAACTGATACGCTACACCTTCCAGACAATTCATGAGCCTGCGCCGATTCTAACGCCGTCCGAAAACAAGACATTTGCACAGGCAGCTTGCTAAAATGAAGAAACCCGAGGACGTTATGCCCTCGGGTTACATAAGAATATAATAAAGTTCCGTTAAGGATAGCACGCAATGTGCTTCGGCTATTATTATCCTATTACTGTACGGGCGGCTGATCTGCTGGTGGTGTAGGCGGAGCTGCCGGTGGTGCAGGCGGCTCTGTACTGCCAACAGCCGGTTTAGCGTTCTTAAGCTCCAAGAAGCACGCCGCGGCAGTCGCCAACATCAGAAGAATACACAGAACTAATCCAAATTTGGTCTTTACCTTTATGTATTCAGAATATTGCTTCGGGATATCGTAATAGCTGCGGAAAGTCATTCTGAACAGCAGCAGAGCTGCTGCTGAAACAGCGCTTACGATTGATGCTGTCTTCAATGACTTTTTGTCACTCTTTCGGAAAAGTACAACTGCAGTCGCAACGCCTCCTGCAAAAGCAACGATAAGGAATATATTGGGCTTAGGATCGCTATCAGCATTCTTTGCAACATCATCGTCTTTTTTCTCGATGCTGAACATCATACGGAATCCCGAGTATTTCTCCTCAATAGATTTATCCTGCGTACACGATACAGAAACGAACGGAAGGAAAAATGCTACCAGAGCGATCAGCACACATACCTTGGCAATAAGCCTGAGAGGCAGATCAGATGTTTTTTGAGCGGCAATATCAGTTACTGAATCTGCAATCTCCTTAACGGAAGCACCGCTTGCTGAAAGAGGAGCGGTTTTAGGTTTAAGATCGCCTCCGCATGACGTACAGGTCTCAGAACCATCCGGTATCTGAGCGCCACAGTGTTTGCAATACATAAAGATGACCTCCTTAAATATAATGATAATATATTTTATCATATTATCACAATTCTGTCAATAGTTCCACACAAAAATCCGTGAAATTAGCTATATTCGGCAAGACTGCAAAAAAACCGGCGAACTGTGTCCGCCGGTCTGGGTCGCTGTTTATATGCTCAAAGCTTCTTCTTCTCTTCCTCTATCATCTTGATAAGGTCATCAACAGACATATTTGAGGGAGACTTTTTCTTTTCGTTGCGCTCGCTCTTGTCGATTATATCCGAGATATCGGGAGTGCTGCTCTTTTTAGACTTTGCAGCCGTTGAAGGAGTAGACTGGCTTCTGAGAGGCGTAGTCTTGGGAACATCGTTTCTTGACATCTCCGCAAGCTGGCTCTTTGAAAGTATACCCGTATTATCAGATACAGCCTCTGGAGCTGCAGGCTTCTGTATCTTACCTGTATTACCAGTTGTATTCTTTACGCTGAATGAACCTGTACGCTCTGCCTCAGCAGTCTTTCTGAGCATCTCCTCCCTGAGGGCATCGGCTGTGGGAGCTGTAGAGGAGGATCCGCCTACATTCTTTGCCGCAAATGTGCTCTCGGCACTGCGCTGTGCCTTGAACTGCATCGTGCGCTCCTTCTCCTTCTGGTAAGGAGAATCGGGATTTACCTTCTTCTGACTGAAATTCTCGGCGATAGACATTTTCTTTCGCTCGAGCTCGTCGCTGGGCTGTATCTCCTGCGAGGGTTCAAAGAGGGGATTTGCAGACTTGTCGTGAAGATTCTTTCTGCTCTCGGATATCGCTCTTTCCTTTTCTTTCTCGTCATACTCGTAAAAACCGAACTCCTCCTCATCATCGCCCTTTGAGGAAGCGATTTTGATGATGAAGAACACTACAAGAAGCACGCAGGGAAGCACAAGAAGTGAGATTATACCCTTTATTCCTGACGCAAAGGTTATTACCGAGCCGATAAGTACGCTCTGATTGTGTCCCGTGCAGAGAGCGAGTATCTTGTCCTTAGTTATGGATTCCTCGCTGCCTACTCTTGAAGCATCGGCAGTATAGTATTTCTCAGTGCCGTCTTCTGAAGTAACGATATCGAAAATACTGAGCACCTTGAGGTTATCAGGAGTCTCTGCCGGATAACATAGGACGATATCACCCTTGGATATCTTTTCCTTTTCCGCAGGTGCGGCAATCAGAGCAGCACCGTTCGTTACGCTTGTGCCCATATTGTCGGTATCTTTGACGATATAGACGTATCTGCCGAAGAGTTTCGGCGTTTTGCCGCCTGAGAATGCGATATTGATAACGATCGAGAGCACGATCAGTAATATACTAAGAACTATAATGACAAGTTTAAGTATCGAGAAGCGTTTTTCTTTTTCCATTTTACATCACCTTTTCATTTCATTTTTTTGTCTTTTTGTTTCTACACATTTTTCTGCGGACCTATAAATATGACCGCTTTATCTATTATATCACATATTATAACAAATTTCAAACATTTTTTAAGTTTTATTTTTTAAATATATAGAAACCATTTCCATATCATTTTTTTCGGGTTTTATGCACAAATTACATTAGTTATTTCTTTCCGTTTACGCATTATGCACAATGAAGAATTAATATTTTTCAGTCTTAACAGATATCATATCAAATGACTGTCTGCAATATATAAATTTAGTTGACAAATATTTGTTGAAATATGCACTTGAAATATGTTATGATTCATAGTATAATTGATGTGTATACTGCTTGCATTGCGCAATAGCGCGTTATTAAAACAGGCAGTATACATCTAAGGCATTATACAGGCAGTAACAAAGCCGCACCCCGGCAGATTGGAGATACTTTATGGCTACTAAAAAGGCAAATCCTCTTATCGACAAGATCAAGGAAGAGTTTCCTAGAAAGCTCCAGCTTTTGTACAGTGTTTCTCCCGAAGAAGCTTCAGACAAACAGGTTTATCATGTTCTCTCGTCCATAATCGTCGAGATACTTGGTACAAAAAGGCAGAGCTTTGTAAATCATACCAACTCCGTTGGCGGCAAGCAGATATACTACCTTTCCATGGAGTTCCTTATGGGACGCTCCCTCAAGACAAGCATATACAACCTCGAACTAGCTGACGGCATAAAGACTATGCTGAAGCAGTACGATATAAATCTCGATAAGATATACGAAATGGAGCCTGACGCAGGTCTCGGAAACGGCGGTCTCGGAAGACTTGCTGCCTGCTATCTCGACGGTCTCGCCACTATGGCTTTCCCTGCAATGGGATATTCGATATGCTATGAATACGGCATCTTCCAGCAAAAGCTGGAGGACGGTTGGCAGACAGAGCTCCCCGACAACTGGCTCCCAGGCGGATCAGTATGGCTCGTCCCGAAGCCGGAGCTGTCCGTAGATGTACACTTTGAAGGCGACCTCAGGGAGTACTGGGACAATCAGTACCACTATATCTCACATGTGAACTACAATACCGTCGTTGCTACTCCTTACGACCTTTATGTATCGGGCTACGGCTCGGAAGGCGTCTCCGTACTCAGACTCTGGTCAGCAAAGGCCCCCAACTTCAATATGGAAATGTTCAACAAGGGCAACTACGAAGAAGCCCTCGCACAGAACTCAATAGCTAATGCGATATCAAAGGTGCTCTATCCCAACGATAACCACCTTGAGGGCAAGAGCCTCCGTCTTCGTCAGCAGTACTTCCTCTGTGCTGCTTCTATCGGAGATATCGTAAGCTCCCATATGGCTGTATACGGCACTCTCGAAAACCTTGCAGACAAGGTTGCTATCCATATAAACGACACTCATCCCACCCTCGCTATCCCGGAGCTCATGAGAATACTCCTCGATGACTGCGGATACAGCTGGGAAAAATCGTGGGATATCGTCACAAGAACGTTTGCGTACACCAACCATACAGTTATGGCTGAGGCTCTCGAAAAGTGGGACGTAAACCTCGTAAAACAGGTAATCCCGAGAATATTCTCGATAATCATCGAGATTAACAACCGCTACTGTCAGTCACTTCTTGAAAGGAACGGCGGCGACAGCGCAAAGACCACGCGTATGTCCATAGTCAAGGACAATCAAATACACATGGCAACTCTCTGCGTTGCGGCTTCTCACAGCGTAAATGGCGTATCAAAGCTCCATTCGGAAATAATCAAGCAGTCCGTCTTCCATGAGGAATTCGAGAATACTCCCGAAAAGTTCAAGAACGTCACAAACGGCATAGCCTACAGAAGATGGCTGTATCAGTCCAATCCCGCTCTGACCGAGCTTCTCACAGAGACTATCGGTTCCAAGTTCATAAAGGACGGCGCAGAGCTTGAAAATTTCAGGAAATTCGAGAACGACAAGGAAGTTCTAACAAAGCTCATGGCAGTCAAAAAGGAAAACAAGGAAGCTTTCGCAAAGTATGTCAAGAACGAGTCCGGCATAGATCTCAATACAGACAGCATCTTTGACGTACAGGTAAAGCGTCTCCACGAATACAAGAGACAGCATCTAAACGTCATGAATATCCTTACGGACTATGCTTATCTGCTCAACGATCCATGTGCTCCCTATACTCCAAAGACCTATATCTTCGCGGCAAAGGCTGCTCCGGGCTATTATCTCGCAAAGCAGATAATCAAGATGATATGGGCCATCTCCGAGGAGATAAAACGGGATCCGAGGATAAGCGAAAAGCTTTCGGTAGTATTTCTTGAAAACTACTGCGTTACACTCTCTGAGCATCTCATGCCTGCTTCCGATGTTTCTGAGCAGATATCCCTTGCAGGAACAGAGGCTTCCGGTACGGGAAATATGAAACTAATGCTAAACGGAGCCGTGACCCTCGGTACTCTCGACGGCGCTAATATTGAGATAAAGGAAGCCTGCGGCGATGATAATATCGTTATCTTCGGCATGACCACTCCACAGGTCAATGAACTCAGATACAGGGGCTACAACCCCGTGGACTGCTACAACTGCGATCCGCGCATACGCGACGCCATAGACCGTATGTACCACGGAATAAATGGCTGCACCTTCAACGATGTGGCAAATTCACTTAAAAACAGCGACCCCTACATGGTGCTTGCAGACTTTGACAGTTACAGAAAGGCTCAGCACTATGTGGCAGAATGTTATAACGACAAGATGAAATGGGCTAAAATGTCTCTCAATAACATCGCAGGAGCCGGAATATTCTCAGCTGACCGCGCTGTTGCGGAGTATGCCGACAATATTTGGCATCTCAGATAAAACGATCTCCTGAAACAGATCATACAGGGAACGTACCTGCTGCGTCCCTTAAAAAATACCGGAAACGGAGTGTTTTTTAGATGAAACCATTTTACGATACATGGGATCTCAGCTACAAATCAATTTTCGGCGCGGTAAGGCAGTATGAGACCTGCCGCTTCACAATCAGGCTGCCAAAGGATATAAAGCCTGACTATTCGCCGGTGTTGGTGCTTTTCCGCACAGGATTCAAGGAGCGCTTCATAACCATGAACGCCGTTGAGGAGGAAGAGGACTGCTTTACGTACTCAGCCGAATACGAGGCAAGATATACCGACGTACATTACTACTACTTCTCGTTCACAGAGGGCGGTACACGCCACTATATCAAGAAAATCAACATCCACGAGGGCGGTCTCGACGAAGGAGATATGTTCCAGCTCACCGTCTACAACAGCACATACACTACTCCCGATTTTCTCAAGGGCGGAGTTATGTACCAGATATTCCCAGATCGCTTCTGCAACAGTGGTAAGCCCAAGGAGAATATACCTGAAGGTCGTGTTCTCCGCGAAGACTGGGGTGGCACTCCCTTCTACAAGCCCGACGAGAACGGTCACGTATGGAACAATGACTACTTCGGCGGCGATTTCGAGGGTATAAAGTCAAAACTCCCTTACCTCAAAGGTCTTGGAGTAACCTGTATATATCTCAATCCTATATTTGAAGCTCACGAAAATCACAGGTACAATACCGCAAACTATATGAACGCAGACCCTCTCCTCGGCACTAACGAGGATTTCGCAGAGCTTTGCCAGGCGGCTGAAAGCTACGGTATATCAATAATCCTCGACGGAGTATTCTCACATACCGGCGCTGACAGCGTTTACTTCAACAAATACGGACGCTATCCCGAGCTCGGCGCCTATCAGTCAAAGGACAGCAAGTATTACGACTGGTACAGCTTCATAGAGTATCCCGATGTATACGAAGCTTGGTGGGGCATAGATACCCTTCCAAACGTATTCGAGAACAATGAAGACTATACGGAGTATATCTGCGGCGAGGAGGGAGTTCTCCGCTACTGGCTGGATCAGGGTGCAGCCGGCTACCGTCTCGACGTTGCAGACGAGCTTCCCGACAAGTTCCTTGCAAACCTAAGAAAATGCGTGAAGGAGTATGACAAAAACAAGCTCATCATCGGCGAGGTATGGGAGGACGCCACAAACAAAGAGAGCTACGGCATAAAGCGTCGCTACCTTCTCGGCGATCAGCTCGACTCGGTAATGAACTACCCCTTCCGAGAAGCTATCATGAACTTCATCAAAGGCGGCAAACCCAGCGAATTCATAAAATCCGTAATGACCATAGTAGAGCACTATCCGAAGCCAACTGTTGACGTGCTTATGAACTTTGTGTCCACTCACGATATAGAACGCGCTATAAACCGTCTCGGCGGTGACGACTGCAACGGCAAGAACAAGGAATGGATGGCGGAGCGCTATCTCACCCCGGAGCAGTACGAGCACGGAAAGGAAATGCTGAAGGCTGCAATGGCCCTCCAGTTCTTCCTGCCCGGAGTACCAAGTATATACTACGGCGACGAAGCAGGACTTCAGGGCTACAAAGATCCATTCAACCGCCGCTGCTACCCTTGGGGAAACGAGGATACAGACCTTATAGAATACGTTTCCGAGCTCAGCCGCGTAAGAAAGTCCATACCAAGTATGCGCGACGGAAGGATATACTTTGTTATCAATGAAAAAGAAGTACATGACAGCCGTCTTATCGGCTTCACCCGTCAGGGACAGAAGCAGGATCATATCATATTCGTAAACAGAAGCGGTGATACCGTACAGCTCGAAAATATGAGCGAGATACTGTCGCGCTTCACGGACATACAGCCGTTCTACGGCGAATTCATGGACGATACCATTACAGTAAAGCCCTACGGATACACAATAGTCAAGGCTAAATTCGTAAAATAACAGAGAGCCGCAATGTTCTTCGCTTTCCTCGGCATCGCCGGGGTTGCAGTTTGTATTGTTTTCAGCATACTGCAGCGAAACGAAAAGCAGCTGGAGGAATAAGCGTTTTTACAAATATGCGGAGGAATACTCCGCATATTTCTTACCCCAAAATTGTCCGCCACTGGTGTACAAGCGTATTCACCAAAAATACAGTTTCATATCTGACTGATTTTTGGCTTTATGTCAATTGATTTCAGGGACAAAAAAGCATATAATAGATATTACTGTAAAATCATCAAAAATTGTAAAGGAATGATATATATGAATGATAAGGTAGTCAAGTTCGGCGGAAGCTCCCTTGCAGACGCCAATCAGTTCAGAAAGGTAGCAGC
>NZ_JAGCFH010000086.1 GCF_017650195.1 Ruminococcus sp.
GGTGTATAATTAAAACATACCAAAATGATAGGAGAACTATTATGAACGAGATAATATGGCTTGGACGAGGCGGACAAGGTGCATTTACTGCTGCTAAGCTTCTCGGTGCAGCCTATACAATAGATGATAAAAAAAAATATGCGCTTGCATTTCCTTCCTTCGGTCCAGAGAGAAGAGGAGCTCCCGTAAGAGCCTTTACAAAACTTGACACAAAGCCAGTTGCAGACAGGAGCCAGACGGAAAAGGCTGACTATATCGTTATAATTGACGATACTCTTTACAGTCCTCAGCTGCAAGAACTTCTGAAACCTACAGGAAAAATAATAGTGAACTCCAAAAAAGACATCAGCGGAGCTCTTTCTTACGATGCTGACAGCATAGCAGCTGAGTTCAGACTTCCCACTGCAAATACAGTAATGTTCGGGATCCTTGTCGGTCTTTCGGGAGTTGTTGCATCAGATGAAGCAGTAGAGGCTATTAAAGGCTATATGCCATCTAAAATACAGGAGCGCAACATAAACGCACTCCTTAAAGCTGTGCGGGAGGTGGCAAAATGAGACCTTATATTAGAGAAAAAAAGACGTTTTCTTTTAGTGAAGTACCTGAGAACACCTCTTTTGAAGCCGGCTATCTTACAACGGTAAACAGCGGCTGGCGCAGCGTCAGACCTGTTATCGACAACGCAAAATGTGTAGGCTGTGAGCAGTGTTATCTTTACTGTCCCGACGGTGTGATTTCAATAAAAGACGGTAAGGCTACAATTGACTATGACTTCTGTAAAGGCTGTGGTATATGCGCTAAGATATGCAGGATTAAAGCAATAGAAATGGAGGCGGAGCGCAAATGAGCACCAAATTTTTATCAGGTAACGAAGCATTTGCTGAGGGTATACGTCTTGCGCGTCCGCAGGTAATATCGGCTTACCCCATAACTCCACAGACGATAGTTGTGGAGCGGCTTTCTGAAATGGTGGAGGACGGTAGTCTTACTGCCGAGTACGTACACGTTGAGTCAGAGCATTCCGCTCTCTCGTGCGCTATCGGCGCAAGTGCCGCAGGCGCCAGGGCCTTTACGGCTACTTCGTCACAGGGACTTCTTTATATGGCTGAATGTCTCTATTATGCAGCTGGTGGACGCTTCCCAATAGTTATGATGAATGCGGACAGATCAACAGCTCTTCCGTGGAATATCTACGGCGACCAGCGTGATAGCCTATCACAGCTTGACAGTGGATGGATTCAGGCTTATGCCGAGAACGCACAGGAGGCGCTCGACCTTGCACTCATGAGCTACAGGATAGCAGAAAATGAAAAGGTATCCACTCCTTTCATGGCAAATCTTGACGGCTTTATACTTACACATACCTATGAACTTGTGGATATCCCAGCTCAGGAGCTGGCAGATCGTTTCCTTCCGCCTTATGTGACCGAAAACCGTATCGATTTTGATTCACCGCGGAATATGGCTTTTTCAGCAGGTCCCGATACTAATTTCATCTTCAAATATAAGGAACATAAAGGCGTGCTTGCAGCCCGTGAGGTAATAAGTGATACGGAGAAGGAGTTCGCAGAGATATTTGGCAGGAAATATACAGGTCTGACCGAAAATTACCGCACAGATGACGCTGAGTATATCATCGTAACACTAGGTAGTATAGCAGGTTTGTGCCGTGAAACTGCGGATAAACTAAGAGAAAAAGGCGTAAAGGCAGGAGTTGTGAGAATACGCTATATGAGACCTTTCCCTAATAAGGAAATAGCTGATGTTATAAAGAAAGCAAAGGCTTATGCAGTTCTCGAAAAGGATATCAGCTTTGGCAACGAGGGAACGGTTTACACCAATGTTAATTCGGCACTGAAAAAGGCTGGAATAGAAGTCAGGGGCAGTAATTATATAGGCGGTCTCGGAGGCAGGAATATCTCCGCCGAGGATATAGAAAAAATCTACAGCAGTATTGCAGATGGCGCGGAAGGCATTGAATTTATTGGAATCGGAGGCGACGAAAATGGCGAATAAGGTCGCGGACAGCATATCACGTGAAGAATATTTCTATGGGCATAAGGCGTGCGCAGGCTGCGGCGGCAGTCTTGCAGTAAGAGCTGCGCTTAAGGTACTGGGACCCAATGCGGTATCAGTGCTCCCAGCAGGCTGTATGTCTGCGGTAGGCTTCAATTTCCCTCAGCTTTGCTTCTCCAACAATTCAATAATATCAACTTTTGCCGGTACAGCTTCCATGCTCACAGGCGTTGAGGCTGGTCTCAGGGCAAAGGGATACAAGGACTTTACAGCTGTTGGCTTCGCTGGTGATGGCGGTACTGCTGATATCGGTATACAAGCTCTTTCCGGAGCTATAGACAGAAATGATAACATCATCTATATCTGTTACGATAACGAGGCATATATGAATACCGGCATACAGAAGAGCGGACTTACACCCTTTGGTGCAAGGACGACAACAACTCCTGCTGGAGTAAATATCCACGGAAATATCCGTCCCAAGAAGAATATGTTCGAGATTGCGGCTGCTCATGATATACCTTATGCGGCAACTGCAAGCGTGGGATATATTTACGACTTCATTCAGAAGGTGCAGAAGGCATCAAGGATACAGGGTACAAAGTACATCCATGTTATCGCACCATGCCCCACAGGCTGGGGAGTAGCTCCAGACGAAACAGTTGACATCGCAAAGGAAGTAGTGGACTGCGGACTTTGGTATCTTGCGGAATACGAAAACGGAGAATTTACTCTTAACAACAAGCCGAAAGAATTTACAAGCGTAGAGGCTTACCTCAGAAAGCAGGGACGCTTTAAGCACCTTACAGACGTGGATATACAGACCATAACCGCTTCAAGGGATAAGAAGTGGGAGTATATAAACAAAAATTTTTGCTATAGGTAAGAACTATAGCCCTTGATAAAGCAATGGTATTGGACAAATATGAAAATGTGCTGTATAATTTAATCATACCAAACAGATATGAAATATATGAATATGGAGGATAAATACAATGAGCAGAGATATCAACAATAAATACTGGAACGAGGAACTTGAAACCCTTCCCCGTGAGGAGCTGGAAAAGAGACAGCTTGAAGATCTTAAGGAGATCGTGAAGTTCGCTTATGACAATGCCCCCTATTATAAGCGTTCCTTTGATGAGGCAGGCGTTAAGCCTGAGGACATCAAGACCCTAAAGGATATTCAGAAGTTCCCTTTTATTAATAAAAAGACTCAACGCGACACACAGGGCGTAGGTTCTTTCCTTGGTGAACTTGCTGCGGTACCTGAAGAGGATGTAGTATTTATATCTACTTCATCAGGCTCCACAGGCGTACCTACCATGAGCCCTTTCACAAAGAAGGACTTTGACGAGTTTCAGGATACAGAGAGCCGTTGGTTCTGGCAGATAGGAATGAGACCAAACGACCGCTATGTACACGCGCTTAACTTCTCACTTTATGTCGGCGGTCCTGATGTAATCGGTGCACAGAACCTTGGTGCATTATGTATCTGGGGCGGAACTCTTCCTAGCGAGAGACTTCTGTTTATACTGAAAACATATAAGCCTACGATTATATGGACTTCGCCCTCTTATGCATGGCAGCTTGGTGAAAAGGCTCTCAAGGCAGGCTATGATCCGAAAAAGGATTTCAATATCAAGAAGATAATCGTTGCAGGTGAACTCGGTGGCTCAATCGACGCTACTAGAAAAGCTATCGAGGATATATGGGGAGCTGAGGTGTTCGACTTCTATGGTCTGTCCGATATATTTGGTGCCTGCGCCGCACAGTGCGAATACCATGACGGACTTCATATTGCTGAGAACCACATTTTGGTCGAGACAGTTGATATCCATACAGGCGAGGTTTTGGAACCTGGTCAGACAGGTGAGCTCGTATTTACAACGCTCCGTAAGCACGCTCGTCCTCTTATCAGATTCAAGACAGGCGACATCGGACGCATAGACATTACGCCCTGCAAATGCGGACGCACACACGGCAGGATACATATTCTCGGCAGAAAGGACGATATGTTCATTGTTTCCGCTGTTAATGTATTCCCAAGTGATATCGAAGCTGTTATCCGTGAGCAGAGCGATTTGACAGGCGAGTATCTTATCCGTATTTTCGAGAAGGACTTTACAAGTAAGTATGCAGTTGAGGTCGAGAAGGCAACAGGTGTTGACAAGGACGACGATACAGTTGCATCAGAGGTAAGTGCGGCACTTAAAGCTCGTATCGGAGTAAAGCCTGCAAAAGTTATAGTTCACCCAGACGGCGGACTTGATACACGTTCCGAGCATAAGTCAAGACGTGTTATCGACGAGAGAAATATTGACTACAACATCTGATAATGATATAATATTAATGCGTAATTCTGAATTCGTAATTATGGTATCGTTTACGCGATGATTTAAATTATTTTAATACGTTTGCGACAGCTGATACCAATAATTACGCATTACGCATTGTGAATTAAAAGGGCGGTTATCCGCCCATTTTATTTAAGGAGAACTATTATGCCAGAACTTTCAAATCGTACAGCTACCTTTACAGATTCCGTCATAAGACGTATGACGAGGATATCTAATAAATACGGCGCGGTAAATCTTTCACAGGGATTTCCAGATTTTGAGCCGCCTAGGGAAATACTTGACCGCCTTGCAGAGGTTACAAGAGAGGACTTCCACCAGTACTCCATAACATGGGGAGCACAGAACTTCCGCGAGGCTCTTGCTGAGAAACAGTCAAGACTCATAGGAAGACAGATAGACCCAAACGGCGAAATAGTAGTCACCTGCGGAAGTACAGAGGCTATGATGGCTGCCATGATGAGCGTAACGAATCCTGGTGACAAGGTAATTGTGTTCTCGCCTTTCTATGAGAACTACGGCGCGGATACTATACTTTCAGGTGCAGAGCCGATATATGTTCCGCTTATTCCGCCCGAGTTCAGCTTTGATGCCGATGTACTTGAAGCTGCTTTTAAACAGCACCCTAAGGCGTTGATACTTTGTAATCCATCTAATCCGTGCGGAAAGGTATTCACTTATGACGAGCTGAAAATAATCGCTGACCTTGCAAAAAAATATGACACCTTTGTGATAACCGATGAGGTCTATGAACACATCGTTTATGCACCTCACAAGCACGTTTATTTTGCTTCGCTTCCTGATATGTGGGAGAGAACTATTTCCTGCTCGTCGTTGTCAAAGACATACTCTATAACAGGCTGGAGACTAGGATATGTAATAGCTCCACCGGAAATAATAGATACCGTTAAAAAGGTACATGACTTTCTAACAGTCGGAGCAGCTGCACCCTTGCAGGAGGCTGCTGTTACAGGACTTCGCTTCGGCGATGATTACTACAAATGGCTTCAGGATAAATACACCGAAAAACGTGATATTTTCCTTAAGGGGCTTGACGATATCGGCATACAGCATACTGTCCCTCAGGGAGCTTACTATATTCTTCTTGACATCTCGGAGTTCGGCTATAAGAGCGACCTTGTGTTCTGCGAAAAGCTTGCTGAATTTGTCGGAGTAGGAGCTGTTCCTGGATCCAGCTTCTTTAAAGAGCCTGAGAACCGTTATATAAGGTTCCATTATGCTAAGAAGAACGAGACGTTGGAAAAAGCTCTTGAACGTTTGAGTGATATAAGAAAGAAAATGCCTAGGGAGTGAGATAATGAAGACAATAGCAAGCTTCACAGTAGACCATGATACACTTGAAAAGGGGATGTATGTCTCCCGTATCGACGGCGACGCCGTGACTTACGACATACGCATGAAAAAGCCAAACGGAGGTGATTATCTCAGCAACGGGGCTCTTCACACCTTTGAGCACCTTTTTGCTACTTATGCACGAAACAGCAAGTTTTCCGACAGCGTTATTTATGTCGGACCTATGGGCTGCCGCACAGGTTTTTATCTTATCCTCAGGGACAGGGTAAATAATGAGCAGGCTATAAGGCTTGTTCAGGATAGCTTCCGTTTCGTTGCTGATTTCAGTGGAAAGATACCGGGCTCTGAGCGTAAGGAGTGCGGGAACTATCTTGAACACGACCTTGAAGGTGCTAAATCGGTAGCTGCAGATATGCTTGGAGTACTTGAGAATTACAGTGCAAAGCAGTTGTGTTATGTTAAAGCAGATCAATAATGATGACAGAATTGATTAAATACCGTATGAATAGGAAAAGGGCCGCAGTTTTAATTGCGGCTTGCTATTTGTCAGTATACACACGAAATATTCTTTACGTGTTCCGATACCTGATATCAAGATAAGAAGCAAAAAAGAAAAAAAGCCCGAATAATCGGACTTTTTGAATGGTGCGGGTAACAGGAGTTGAACCTGCACGGATTTCTCCGCCAGAACCTAAATCTGGTGCGTATGCCAATTTCGCCATACCCGCATATATGAGGTCAGATTAGAGCTCATCCATCTGGCCGTTGTTGTTGTCTTTATTCTTTATTTCTTCGTATGTCTGAGTATAGGGATCCTTGATATTCCACTGTGAAGTATCAATTTCCTGATTCCTAAATCGTGTATTGAAATACGGAAAACCGTCCTGCTGTTCGAGCCAGTGATATTTTTTATTTGCTATTACATTGATAACAGTACACAAAACACATATCGGAGCCACAAAAGCGACCAAAGGAACTATGGTTGAAATTAAAAGGGTTAATACAGGTGCTGAAACAGCAAAAATATCCTTGTGAAGATAAGCTCCGCAGAAGCCGGCAGCCAAAACTGCACCACTTATTATTGCACCTAATACTGTATAAAAAGAACCGCCGAGAAAACCAAGGTACAATTCTGCAAATGCAATCATACCAAAAATGACGATATAAAATAGCGCAATGGAATTATAGCATCTTTGACATCTTTTGTATGTTAATCTTTTTCGACCGTATTCTTCGTCCAAATCCATAGCTAATTCCCTCATTAATTTGTGGGTGAGTGCTTTTATCAAACTGTAGCAATAGTTATTATACATTATATCTCTTGATTTGTCAAGTAAATGAGAAGAAAGAAAAGTCAACAATTAAAAAATAGGAGACGAAAGGCATCAATTTTGGCGAAATCACGGCATAAAATTACCGAGCCTGTAATTTCAAGCTCGGTAATACTGTTTTTTAGTTAATGGAAGCTGACTAATATCGTTCCACTTGTGCGCACAGATATTATTGTTTGACAGCCTCATTCTGAAGAACGTTTTTTTCGGTTGCCTGAACATTCTGCTCCGGCTCGTTTTTGATCTGCTCCTCAGTATTATTCTGAACAGGAGGTGTCTGTTCAGTGGGAGTTTCCTGTGCAGGAGTGTTTTGAACGGGAGCATCAGGCTTTTCAGCTTCATGCTTTATCTCCTCAGAATCAGGAGCCTTCTCGGACTCTGACGGCTTAGTAGCAGGCTTGCTGTCAGCTTTTTTATTGTTTTTGGCTTCAGTTTTCTTTTCGGCTTCTTCTTTTTCAGCTATATCGCCCTTTGACTCAATAAAAAGGTCGTCGTCTGCGATGCTGCCGACAAATCTGAGCTGTTTCACGGGGATTCTCTTTAAAGGAGAATATATAAAGGCTTTGCAGGAATAATTCTGTTCCACGAGACCTCTTTTTTCGCAGAGGACTCTGTTGCCGTCTTTAGTCCTCTTACCGTACATACAGTAATCGCACTTGGGCTCGATTTTTTTATCGAAATACTTAGCTCCGCCCTGGAAAAATGAGAATAAACCCATTAATAATCACCTCAAAAATAAATCTAAATTCAGTATATCACAAATAGAAGTATTTGTCCAGTGATTTTTGAAAAATTATATAATTTTTTTAAAATTGCTTTTAGGGATTAGGTAAGCTGCACAAAAATCGGCAGTAATTTATAATGTTATAGACTGCTAACATATTAACATTGACAATATAATAACAATATGCTATCATAATAACAGCGGAAGGCAGGATTTATTCTGTTTTTGGCTTCAAAAATTATTGTTTTCGGGCATCAGAGTGAAAACTCTGTTATCGGATGGCAGTTGAGCTATTATGTATGCAGATACTATCCGTCCGTCCATGGGCGGATTTTTTATTGACTGCTTTTCAGCCTGCAAAGGAGGAGAAATGGAAAACAAGAGAATTGCTGTAGCGGCTATTGTTATCGACGAGCAGTCTGCTTCCGTTGAAGTGAACAACGTGTTGCACGAATACAGCGATATAATCATTGGCAGAATGGGTATCCCTTATAAGGAACGTGGAATATCGCTCATTTCGGTCGCTCTTGACGCAGAGCCCGATGTGATAAGTAGTCTGACCGGCAGGCTCGGACAGATACAGGGAGTATCAGTCAAGGCAGCTATTTCCAAGAAGTAACGGGAGAGCATTATGCGAAGAAATGAACGTGAGATAACGGATAGCGTTGAGATAGAGAGCTTTATTGCTGGTGAGAAGATAATGCGCGTAGGTTTCAATGATGGTGGCGAAGTATATATAGTACCAGTAAATTATGGCTATACTCTTTACTGTGGGAAATACACGTTTTATTTTCACGGAGCTGTTGCAGGCAGAAAGTACGGGCTTGCCCTGAAGAAGCCCTGTGTCGGCTTTGAGATAGATGGCGGATATGAGCTTGTCAAAGCTGAGAATGCCTGCGGTCATTCTGCAAGATTCTGTAGTGTGATCGGAACAGGGGTTCTTTCTGTTATCGATGGTGATGAAGAAAGAAAATCTGCACTTGAATGTGTGATGAAACACGTGGCAGGCAGAACAGGACTTGAATACGACAGTAATGTGCTCGGACGTACTGCAGTATTTAAACTTGATGTAAAAACGATGTCTTGTAAGTCAAAATAAAATTGGAGGAAAAAAGTATGTATGATGTTAAGTCTATGAATGCAGATGAATTTATAAATGACGAGGAGATAAAGGCTACTCTTGAGTATGCGGAGCAGAATAAGCACAACCGTGAGCTTATTGAGCAGATATTGGAAAAGGCTAAGCCGAAAAAGACCGGAAGAGGTGTTGAATGTGCGGGCCTTTCACATCGTGAGGCAAGTGTTCTTCTAGCCTGTGATATACCGGAAATGACCGAAAAAATGTATGAACTGGCGAAGGAGATAAAGCAGGCGTTCTACGGAAACAGGATAGTTATGTTCGCACCGCTGTATCTCTCGAATTACTGCGTTAACAAGTGCGTATACTGTCCGTATCATATACAGAATAAGGAGATACCTCGTAAGAAGTTGACACAGGAGGAACTTCGTCAGGAGGTCATCGCACTTCAGGATCTGGGCCATAAGCGCCTTGCTATCGAATCAGGCGAGGATCCTGTCAATAATCCTATCGAGTATATCCTCGAATGTATTAATACTATATATTCTATCAAGCACAAGAATGGCGCTATCCGCCGAGTAAACGTAAACATTGCAGCCACAACTGTCGAGAACTATCGCAAGCTTAAGGAAGCTGGAATAGGTACATATATACTATTCCAGGAGACATATCACAAGGAGAGCTATGAGAAGCTTCATCCGGCAGGACCAAAACATAACTATGCATATCATACTGAGGCAATGGACAGAGCCATGGAGGGCGGCATAGACGACGTAGGTCTTGGAGTTCTCTTCGGACTTGACAAATACAGATATGAATTTGCCGGACTTCTTATGCACGCCGAGCATCTTGAAGCTGTACACGGCGTAGGTCCTCACACTATCAGTGTTCCAAGACTCAGGAGAGCTGCCGATATTGATCCTACAGCCTTCGATAACGGCATCGACGACGACACATTTGCAAAGATAGTTGCATGCATAAGGATTGCCGTTCCGTACACAGGAATGATAATCTCCACGCGTGAGAGTGAAGCCTGCCGTGAGAAGGTCCTTGGACTTGGTGTATCCCAGATATCAGGTGGTTCGAGAACATCTGTCGGCGGTTATGCCGGATATACCCCTGAGGAGCGTCCTCACGATACCGAGCAGTTCGACGTATCAGACCAGCGTTCGCTGGACGAGGTAGTAAAATGGCTCATGGAAGGCGGATATATCCCGTCATTCTGTACAGCTTGCTACCGTGAGGGACGTACAGGTGACCGTTTTATGGCGCTCTGCAAGGTGGGACAGATTCAGAACTGCTGTCACCCCAATGCTCTTATGACTCTTCAGGAATACCTTTCCGACTACGCTTCGCCCGAGACAAGAGCTGTCGGAGAAGCTCTTATTGCACGTGAGATACAGAACGTCCCCGATGAAAAGCGCCGTCAGAGAGCAATGGATTACCTAGATGAGATAAAGAACGGCGGCAAGCGCGATTTCAGATTCTGAGACGCTCCCGAAAGCAGCACATCTTTTCATTTGACAAATAATGGCTGCTGTGATAAAATACATTTATAATATTTTATGGAGGACAGGATAATGTACAAAACATTGATGATGATAGCGACAATTGCTCCTCAGACTGGCGACAACTTCCCGAGAGGCGCTCTTTTCACTATAGTAGGTGCAGCAGTGCTCCTTGCAGTCGGTACAGCTGTGTTTGCCAAGAAAAAAGGCAATGACAGCAACGACGACGAGGATGATGAATAAAAACAGTGCGGCAGCTTTATGAGCTGCTGCATTTTTTCTGTGTATATCAGCATATAATCTTGGAGGGGTGTAGCATATGCTTCTTGGATTTGAGGATATTTGCAGAAAGGAAGTCATTGACGCAGTATCTGGTGAAAGATTAGGATATATCGATGATATAGAGATAGATACCCAAAAAGGAAGTGTCGAATCTCTTGTAATATACGGTGAAGCACGGCTTTTCGGGCTCCTTGGTAGGGAGAGCGATACTGTCATCGCCTGTTCTGATATTAGGGTGATAGGCGATGAGGTAGTACTGGTAGAGCGTAGTAGGAAGGAAACAAAGTCGAATTTGACAAAAAGAAGTAAAAATCGTTTTTTAAGTTTGTTAAAATAGACATAGCGGAAACACTTGAAAAATAGAGCATGAAATGATATAATATTAAGGCAATTCACACGCCTGTATTTTCAGCGGTTGGTGCGCGGATATCTGTGTTGCTGCTGAGCAAGGTACGGCGGAGGATTAATAATAACCAATTTTTAAGGAGGACTACACCATGGGAGTAGTATCAATGAAGCAGCTTCTTGAAGCAGGCGTTCACTTCGGACACCAGACAAGAAGATGGAACCCGAAAATGGCTCCGTACATTTTCACAGAAAGAAACGGAATCTACATTATCGACCTTCAGAAGACAGTTAAGAAGCTCGAAGAGGCTTATATGTTCGTTCGCGACATTGCAGCTCAGGGCGGCGAGGTTCTTTTTGTAGGTACAAAGAAGCAGGCTGGCGACTCTGTTAAGGAAGAAGCTACAAGAGCCGGCGCACATTATGTAAACGCAAGATGGCTGGGCGGTATGCTCACAAACTTTAAGACTATTCAGACAAGAATCAAGAGACTTGAGCAGCTTCACACAATGGAGGAGGATGGCACATTTGATCTTCTTCCTAAGAAGGAAGTTGTTAAGCTCAACCTTGAGATAGAGAAGCTTGAGAAGTTCCTCGGCGGTATTAAGACAATGAAGAAGCTCCCCGCAGCACTCTTTATCGTTGACCCCCGTAAGGAAAAGATCGCTGTAGCTGAGGCTAAGAAGCTGAATATCCCGATTGTTGCTATCGTAGATACAAACTGCGATCCAGATGAGGTAGACTATGTTATCCCTGGCAACGATGATGCTATCAGAGCTGTAAAGCTCATCGCAGGCACAGTTGCAAATGCTGTTATCGAAGGCAGACAGGGCGACGATGCTACTGTAGCTGAGGAGGCTCCTGCTGAGGAAGCTGAGACAGCAGAGGCTGACGCTGAATAATCATTATACATGAGAACAATCAAAAACCCGAACTAACCCTTCGGGTTTTTGCGAATTATAATATAAAATACAGGAGGTAATAACAATGGGAAAAGTTTCCGTTGCAGAAATTAAAGATCTTATGAAGTCTACAGGCGTTGGCATGATGGACTGTAAAAAAGCTCTCGAAGAGAACGATGGTGATATGGATAAGGCTATCGAGTTCCTCAGAGAAAAAGGACTTGCCACACAGGCTAAGAAGAGCGGCAGAGCTGCTGCTGAGGGCGTAGTTACAGCTGTTGTTGATGGTAATGTAGGCGTTCTCCTCGAAGTAAACACAGAGACAGACTTTGCTGCAAACACAGACGATATTAGGAACTTTGTTGCTAACGTAGCAAAGACAATTATCGAAAAGAATCCTGCTGACGTTGAAGCTCTCAAGAATATGCCTATCAGCGGCGGTAGCGGCACAGTAGGTGAGGCTCTCACGGAGCTCGCAGGAATGAAAATCCGTGAGAACATCGTTATTCGTCGTTTCGTAAGACTGGAAGGAAAGCTTGCTTCCTATATCCATAATGGCGGCAGCATCGGCGTCCTCGTAAAGATGGATACTGACCTTTCTGCTGATCAGGTAGCTGTTATTGGTAAAGATGTAGCTATGCAGTCTGCTGCTCTTAATGCAGCATATCTGTGTCGTGAGCAGGTTCCGGCTGAGGTGCTTGAGAAGGAGAAGGAGATCATGATGGCTCAGATGGCTGAGGATCCCAAAATGGCTTCAAAGCCCGAGCAGGTTCGCGCTAAGATCGTTGAGGGCAAGGTAGGCAAGTATTACACAGAGAACTGCCTCCTCGAGCAGGCTTTTGTAAAGGACGATAAGCTTTCAGTTCAGGGTTATGTTGATGCTGAGGCTAAGAAGCTCGGCGGTTCTATTAAGGTCGTTGACGTTGTTCGCTATGAGCGCGGCGAAGGTATTGAGAAGAAGGAAGACAATCTTGCTGACGAAGTAGCAAAGATGATAAAGTAAAGTA
>NZ_JAGCFH010000087.1 GCF_017650195.1 Ruminococcus sp.
AGGTAGTAGACGGAAAACTTGTCCTTAAAAAATTCAATCCGCTGCATGGAGAACAGCTTTTCAGATTATAGAAAAAAAGCCAGGGAATTGTATGATTGCTTAATGATCATTTCCCTGGCATTTTTTGTTAATCAGTATTTGACTGCATTATTCCTCGCTTATTCCACTTTTTTCAGCATAACTTAGCCAGTCAGATACTACAGTCCGGGTTCCTAATATTGTTTTCCTGCAGAAATCTGCGGTCAGTCCCATAGACTTTCCGCTTGAGACAAGATCATCTTTTGTGATGGTAGATGTTTTATCGTTGATTCTTCCGAGTTTGACAACACAAAAGCCGGGACATATAAAATATATGTTGCTCCAACTGTAGTTCAGAAAGCGAGAGAATACTTTACGGTAACAGTCGTGGAAGTGCTGACGGACGTCCTTTACGGCGACGCAAACTGTGACAATAAGGTAACGGTTGCTGATGCAGTAGCAATACTACAGCATTTAGCGAATAAGGATAAGAACGGCCTTTCTGCGAAAGGAATAAAAAATGCGGATTGTAATGAAGTCGGAGACGGTGTGACTGCTAAGGACGCACTTGCGATACAGCAGTATGATGCACAGCAGATCACCGGATTGCCTGTCTAACCGGATATATGAAAAAAACACAGCTCTGTTCGTGGATCAACCCACAGACAGAGCTGTTTTTTTGAAGTACTACTAGATTAAGGAATTTTTGATATTAGTTTCTATTGATGATATATGCAGTATATCCAGTGTAGATAAGCAGCATTATAAGTCCATGCCATCTGACCAGCTGTTTCTTTCTGATACAGAAGAGAAGAACGAGTCCGCTCATGGCAATTAGAACTGCAGTATCTGTAAGGTTTGCCATAGTAAAAGCGACCGGATGTATTGCAGAAGCCACACCAAGGACTAGCAGGATATTGAAAATGTTGGAACCAATGACGTTTCCGAGAGCCATGTCTACTTCATTTTTCTTTGCTGCAACTACTGATGTGACAAGCTCAGGAAGGCTGGTTCCGAGTGCAACAACAGTCATTCCGATCAGATTGTCAGACATACCGAATCTGCGCGCAATGTCTGAAGCTCCTGATACAACCATCTTTCCGCCTACGCCTATAGCTGCCATACCAATTATAATAAAGAGTATTAGCTTCCATACCGGCATAACCTTGAAATCGTCTTCCTCTGCGTTCTCGCTTTGTTTTTTAGCAGTTCTTACCATAAATATAAGAAAAACGGCGAAGAGTAAAAGCAGGATAATACCGTCAATATGTCCTACGGAGTGGTCAAGCCATCCGATCAGCATCAGGAGTCCGGCAATAGCAATCGAAAACGGAAAATCACGTTTCAGGGATACCCCGTCTATTTTTAAAGGACACAGCAAGGCGCACATTCCACAGACGACCATAAGGTTGAATATGTTTGAACCGACGACGTTACTTATCGCGAGTTCATTCTTGCCAGCTATAGCTGCGCTTACACTAACTGATGTCTCAGGAAGGCTTGTACCCATAGCGACTATGGTCATTCCGATGATCAGCGGTGAGACCTTGAGCATTTTTGCGGCTGCAGAACTTCCGTCAACGAAGAGATCGGCGCCTTTGATCAGCAGGAAGAACCCGCCGACGAGCAGTATGTATTTGAGCATAAATTTCTCCTTTTCTATTATCCGTTATAGTCATAGAATAGCTTGTCCAGCAGTTTGTCCAGCTCATTTCTGTTTCCGAAAGCTGCTTTCACAAACGCTCCTGCATTCTTTATCATCAGCTTCAGATATAGCCAGTCACCAAGATCATCATATTTTCGTGTTGAGTTTATAAGATAGTTTTTTCGAAGTGTTGTGTATTCCTTATTCTGTTTCTTTCCGTAGGCGCGTATCTGTCTGGCTGTGACCGCGTCTTCCATAGCTTTTTTCTCGACGAAACCGCCGACTGCTTCAAACGTGCTTTTTTCTGCCCAGAAGATACCACAGTAGAGTCCGGTCATTTTAAATGATACCCTACACAGAAGATCATTCAGGAATAGTGGAAATGAGTAGCGCTCAAATCTTATAGGAGCGCCTCCGCCGATAAATCTGCCTGTATCCAGCAATCTTATGGCTTCTTTTATTGAACCGCGTGTCATGCGGTTATCGCAGTCGATAGTCATTATGACTTCGCCATCTGCAGCGAAAATACCTGCGTTTCTCACTTTTGCGATGCATCTGTCTTCATTCTTAAGCACCCTTGCGCCAAGCTCTTCTGCTATTTCTGCAGTCCTGTCAGTACAGCGGTTGCATACTACTATGATCTCAACTTGTCCTCCGTAGACCTCAGAAGCTTCATGAATTGATCTGATGCAGCGTGCAACATATTTTTCCTCATTGTGAGCAGGAATAACAACAGTTACAGTTCTTTTAATATTCATATGATTATTCCGTCAGAGTTTGTGGATAAGGGATACATGTCCGTTCAGCTCGGTGAATCCGTTTTTGGTGTAGAATCCGTAAGCGGGAGCGCTTTCTTCTGTCTGAAGGAATATGTGGTCAACGCCCATTTCCTTTACGCGCTCTTCAATCCCGCTGAGAAGCTTGGTTCCGAGTCCCTCGTGCTGATGCTCACGGCTGATACAGAATTCGTATATGTAGTATTCTGTGCCCGTACACCAGTGCATTATACTTCCAAGCGATATTCCGACAAGCTTGTCCCCGTCAAGAAGACCAAAGGCAAGTGAATTCCTGTTGCCGGTGAGGTCGAGCAGATACTCTGTCAGCTGTATGTCATCGCTCCAGTCATCGTTCCAAGGTTCGTTCATGAAAACGTCCCTGAACAGGAGCTTTATTTCGCCGAAACGATCGGCGCCTAGTTTTATAATCTCCATAGCAGCCCTCCGAATTTGATATTATTGATTATACCATAAAGGCTGTCTATTGACAATAAGCGGCTCTTATGTTCATTTTTTTATCTTAAATTGAAATCGGTAAAATAGCACATATAGAACCACATTTATAACAGCAAAATGCACAAAAAATATTTTCTTTATAATAACTTTGAGGTTTATATGCAGAAATTTTACTTTGAACCGGTTTTCTCTTGAATAAAACGACCAATTATGCTATAATTCGATTTGGTTCGTTTATATGTC
>NZ_JAGCFH010000088.1 GCF_017650195.1 Ruminococcus sp.
AAAAATAATAAAACGAGCAGCAATAACTGGACTTACGCAGAATTGCTACTCGTCATATGCTAATTATATCAATTTTTTCAGAATAATTCAAAGGCATTTTTGCACAAAGATTATGCGATATGCTTTTCGATATATTCGACAACTTCACTCCTGTCAATATCAAGAGCAAAAGCAAACTCCTCAAAAAGCATATTTTCTGCAAGGCTGAGGTAATTCTCGTCCGTGGAACGGAGCTTTTTCCCGCTTTCGGCAAGCTCCTTACGGCGAAGGTACAGCGTTTTGATAAGCCTTATGATCTCATGCTTGTCGGCATCCTTTATGATACGGCTGTATTCTTCCTTTCGCTTGATGTCGTTATCTATCCATATCAGCCCTTCTGAATTCATATGGGAGATGAGTTCATCAACTTCTGCCTTTGAGCATACATAATGCATATTGCTAAGTGCCGATTCATTGCTTAAAGGGACATAGAAAGTGTTTTTTTCTGAACTTGTATGTTTGAGTATATAGTATTCCTGTTCTTCTCCCGTAAAATCACGCTTTTCTATCGCTGTGACCTTACATATACCGAATGCTCCGTACATCACCATGTCACCTACGTTGTACATAAGTATCACCTCGCAAAAAAATAGAACGTGAAGCAAGCAACTGGACTTACGCAGTAACTGCTACACGTTCTCTTTTATAATTATAGCACTTTTTGAAAGATAATGCAAAGGGAGTTTTGCACAAAAATGCAATATATGTATTTGCTGTTTCACATTCCTGTCACATAATGTTTCTGCAAATTCCACAGTAAAAGGCTTATATTCCACTTTCGTTCCATTTTATCTTCAAATACCTGCGATATAATACAACCATAGAAACAAACACAACTCTCCCAATGAAAGGAAGTATCATTATGAAAAAAACATATATAACCTCAGCTTTTTTAATGGCAGCAATGGCAGTTTACATGACAGGCTGCGGAAATAATAGTTCAGTATCCGAAAACACATCGGTAGGCACAAATGCAAAGACTGTTGTATCAGACAGCGCTGAAACCGTAGAAAAGACTGCCAAGGCAGATAAAACTTCTTCTGAGAATACAGATTCCGCTGAGGTAAAACAGCTTTCAAACAATACTCAGGAAACAACATTTACAGAGCGTGACCTTGAGCAGACCGCAGATACAAGTGAAGCTCAGAAGATAACAGTTGCCGATAACAAGATCATTGACATCACTGATGAGGGCGTGTATACTATAAACGGTAGTGCTGAAAACTGCACTATCAGAGTTAATGCAGACGATTCCGCAAAGGTACAGCTTGTACTGGACGGCGTTGACATTGTGAATGAGGACTTCACTGCTATATATGTACTTTCGGCAGACAAGGTCTTCATAACAACTACAGACAGCGAGAATACCCTCACAGTCAGCGGACAGTTCACAGCTGACGGCGAGAACAATACCGACGCAGTTATCTACTCCAAGGACGACCTTGTTCTCAACGGCACAGGCACTCTGAATGTTACCTCTTATTACGGCAACGGTATCACCTGCAAGGACGATATGAAGATAACAGGCGGAACATACAACGTAAAATCCGCTCTGGACGCATTTGAAGCTAACGATACTATTTCGGTTTATGACGGAAATTTCAATATCACCACAAACAAAGACGGTTTCCACTGCGAGAATGACGAAGCCGAGGGAAGTATCACTATTTCAGACGGCACATTCACTATCAACGGTGGAAGTGACGGTATACAGGCTTGTGCAGTTCTTCAGATAGACGGCGGCGATTTCAATATCACAGCCGCAGAAGGTCTTGAAGCTACATACATAGTTATCAATGACGGCAATATCACTATAGATGCCAGCGATGACGGAATAAACGCTGTAACAAATACAAATGCTTACGAAACAGCAATAGTTTTCAACGGCGGAAATGTAAATGTTTCCATGGGACAGGGCGATACAGACGCCATCGACTCAAACGGCTCGATATATGTTAACGGCGGAACTATTAACATCACAGCACAGATGTCCTCCTTCGACTATGACAGAACAGCTGAATTCAACGGCGGTACTATCATAGTCAATGGACAGGAAGTTTCTGAAATACCGCAGAGCATGATGGGCGGCGGTATGAGAGGCGGTATGAACAGCGGCTTCGGTGGAGGTCGCGGCGGCAGATTCTGATAGCGTGAGGTGATAATATGATCGGTACTGTTCAGACTCAGAAGATATTCTTCGCAATGGGTACAGTCAATACCATAACTGTATTTGAAGAAGCTGATGAAGCATTGTCAGCCGCAAAGGAGCGAGTAAAAGACCTTGACCGAAAGCTGTCGGCATATTCACATGACAGCGAAATATTTGCTATAAACAGCCGTGCAGGCATAGCTCCTGTGGCTGTATCAATGGAAACATTCAGACTAATAAAACACTCCGTAATGTATTCAAGAATAACGGACGGATTATTCGATATAACATCGAGACCTCTGTCACAGCTATGGAAAAATGTGGTAAAAAGCGGAAATCTTCCTGATGAAAGTACACTTGATAAAGTACGAAAGCTTGTAAACTACAGGGACATTATCCTCGATTATCAAAAACGCACAGTAATGCTGAAAAACAAGGGACAGCAGATAGACCTCGGAGCTATAGCAAAGGGATATGCCGCAAACGAAGTCAGGAATATACTTCACGCCTACGGCGTAGAAAATGCCCTCATCAATTTCGGCGGAACTGTTATCAATATAGGACAGCAGCGAAATATCGGTATACAAATGCCGTTTGCTCCCAACGGGCAGTCCGCTGCTTCAATTAAAGTCGAAAGCGGAAAAGCTGTTGTTTCATCAGGACTTTACGAGCAGTTCTGCATCATAAACGACCAGTTTATACATCACATATCCGATATACGGACAGGCAAGCCCTCAGATTCAGGGTTGATCGGCGTTACTCTTGTGGGCGATAATTCTGAAGAACTTGACGCACTTGCGACTGCTGCTTTCATTATGGGAGCAGAGAAGAGCATGGAGCTCCTGAAACAGCTCAATATTGAAGCGCTGTTTATTACATACGACAAAAAGCTCTACGTCACTGAGAATCTCAGAGAAGGAATAAGGATGTGATCCTATGAAGAAAAAGATATCCCCCATACAGATAGTCAGAGCGGTCATTCAGCTGATAGCCTTTGTGACCGTACCTGCCCTGTTTATCACCATATTCTCCTCAATAGGTGGAATTATAACCTCAATAGCAGGCGGCAGCTTTGTCCTGCTTGACAATTTGGGCAGATTAGTTCTGATACTGGGAGTATTCCTCATAACACTTGTATGGGGAAGATTCTTCTGCGGATTCATATGCTCTTTCGGAGCAATGCAGGATCTGCTGAATTTCATTGGGAAGCTGATACCATTCAAAGTTAAGGTTCCCGAAAAGACTGATAAATGGCTCAAGCTCCTGAAATATGCAGTTCTTGCATTTGTTGCAATCGGAGTATGGTGCTTTTCTGTTACAGGGGATACTGTATGGAGCCCGTGGACGGTATTCGGCATATACAGCTCTCTCAGCGGCTGGAGCAGTCTGAAATATTTTCTTACTCTCGGCGGAGCACTTCTGCTTCTCATTATCATAGGCTCACTGTTCATTGAACGATTCTTTTGCAGGTATCTATGTCCGCTCGGAGCATTATTCTCACTGGTATCACGTTTCAGAATATACAGTCTGAAACGTAAGCCCGAAAAGTGCGGAAACTGCAAACTCTGCACAGCAAAGTGCTCAATGGACATACCTCTTTACAAGTACGACGAAGTCCGCTCGGGCGAATGTATAAACTGCATGAAGTGTACTTCCATCTGTCCCAATGAGAATATATCCACTGAAACACTTCCTGCAATATCGGGAACTGTTGCCGTAACAGCAGTGGCAGGTCTTTACTATGCAGGAATCCTCACTGCTGTTTCCGATTCTGCCGAAGAAAGCAAAGTACAGGTTCAGAATAATACTGTAACTGAAACCA
>NZ_JAGCFH010000089.1 GCF_017650195.1 Ruminococcus sp.
CAAGCATTCTCCTTTCGTATTATATTTTACTTACAAATTCTTCCATGAATTTTTCAGGAGAGCACTCTATATCGGATATCTCCCATACTTCCTTGATAGAAGCCGTTTCGCCTGGCTGATAGGTTCTCAGTTCGCCAAGTATCTCGCATTCAAGAAACAAATCGTTGGTATAGGTTTCAAAATTACAGCAAAAATCAGGATAAACAATCTGTTTATAATCATCGAAACTGACTTTGAGTATATGGCTGTCCTTTATGTAAACTATCTTCTTATCTGTAACGTTGAAGCCTGCCTTGAAAGGCTTCTTTTTCTTAGAATCCTGTTTGAGGAGAGCATAATTGTTTTTTAACTCAAAGCGTTCGTCCTTTATATCGGAATAACTCCAAAGCGCCATAGTCCTATTTGGAAGGAAGCCCTTGTCTTCTCTGCACAGCGGTATTATCTCTGTACCACCGGCTGCAAGTCCAGTAACAGACCATGGAGCGTATTCAGCTGGTTTATCAGAGCAATTGGTGATCCTGTTTTCGATAACGACCGAGTTACCCTCGCCCATTGTGACTACGATTTCGAACTGCTTGTCAAATTTTGTTCTCGCAGGTCTTAAAATAAGCTCTCCATTATCAAAAATTGCTTCGATCCTTGAATTGTCAGGAAGATAAGTCTCGGGCATCACCTCGGGCGCGGACCATATCCTGTGTCCGCCGTAAGCGTACCATACGCCGTAGCCATTATTTATCTCATAGAAATTCCTGTCTATATCCTCAAAAAGCATATTTACGCCGTCTGAAGCGCCGAAAAAAACTATTCTCGGCCCCACATCGACAGTAGCTATAAGCTTTATACTGCCATTATCGAGCCAAGCACACTTACCATAGTTTTTATAATCGGATTCTTTGTAGTTTATAGACATCATATATCACCTTTCGTTTACTCTGTAAATATTATAATACACTTAAGCAATTAATACTAATCAAATATTGCGGCTTTTTTAATAGTTTTTACTCAGGAATTGCTAACATTTTCAGTTTTTTACCCAACCCACTTTACAAATGGCATAAATGTAGTGTATAATATAGCTGAAAAATCGGTATTTGTAATGGCGATGCAGTTACCGGAACGGATATTAATATGTTATTAACATTTATTTTTGGTTAAGGAGGTCAGTCATGATTAAAAATCTGTCAGGCGATTATGAGACAGTTGAGTATGAAAATCAGCGCTTTGTACTATTATATGATAATGACGAAGTTGAAGAGTATCCTACACACTGGCATAACGCCGTGGAAGTCATTATCCCTCTACATAATGGCTTCACAGTTACGGTCGGCGGCAGGAATTATCATCTGAATGAAAAAGAGATAATTATTATTCCACCGGGCGAACTTCATTCAATGCCTGCCCAGGAAGGCAGACGAATAATTTTCCAGTGCGAGAACAGTATAATAAGCGATGTTCCGGCTCTTGAAGCCCTCACACCTGTTTTTTCCGCACCGTTCCACATCACACCCACTCTCAGCAAGGAACTTTATGTGTTGTCAAGGAAGAATATCCTTGATATCTATTCTGAATACTATTCAAAATCAACTCTTGCAGATGTAAGGATATATCTTTCGCTTGTAAATATACTTGCGGCTGTACGCGAGTATCAGCTCACCATCGCTGCCGACGCTTTTTCGAACGATATCACTGGAAGGGACGATACCAGAAAATTCGGCATGGTAATGAAGTACATCAACCAGAACTATATGGAGGAGATCCCCCTTGAAAAGATAGCTTCCATAGCAGGCTACAGCAAATACCATTTCTCAAGAATATTCAAGAAATACAATAACGTTTCTTATATACAATATATAAACAGCAAGCGCATAAAGGCCGCTGAGCGCCTGCTCATCGACCCGAATCTCTCTGTAACGGAAGTAGCCATGCGTGCAGGCTTTGCAAGCCTTACAACCTTCAACCGCGCATTCAAGAAAGCGAAGAACTGTACTCCGACAGAGTTCAAAACTCTCTACAAAATTTCGGACCATACATAATTATACAACAAAAGTGCTGAAGTATCAATACCTCAGCGCTTTTTATTTTATATTCCTTTTATATATATCAATAGTTCTTTCGTAACATATAAAGAAACGGGCATAAAGAAGCAAATCTTGTTTCCTTATGCCCGTTTCAGTTATGTATAATGGAAGGATGTTAGCTTACAGATACTTACTGCTTGTTGTAAGTAGCCCACTGATAGCGTGCGGTAAGAGGAGTTTTTCCGTTGTAGTGATTGAGCCACTCGTCAACGCCCCTGCCGGGCCATGTGTTCATCATTATCTTTCCAGGTGTCTGAGGAATATTGCTGTTAGCCGTGTAAACAGCCTTTCCGTCAACATACCATGTTATGTGGTCACGCTGCCAGTCAAAACCGTAGGTATGATAACCTTGAGAAGCATCGAATCCTAGGTTGTACATAAACTCGTGATTGCCCTGACCGTTGGTATAGTAGTTAAACTGCACTTTTGTAGTATCCTTGCCGAGGATCTCAATATCTATCTCGTCCCACGGATTATTGTCAGAAGGACCTGTGTACGTAAAGAACGAAGATACAACGCCATCATTCTTGATAGCCTGCATAGACGTCTCGTAGTAACCAAAACCATAGAAATCGGTAGTTCTGTACTCAGCTCCTGCATAATTGTACTTGCCTGAGTAGTCCTTGTCAATACTGAGAGTCAAAGCACCGTCTTTGAAAGCTGTTTGAGACTTATACCAACCGCAGTCAAATGGATCTCCGTTCTCCCAGCCGTCGGAAGCGATAAAATAGCGTGATGATCCCTTTCTGAAATCGTCTGCCATTGTTGCTGAGGTATTCATGGCTGTACCATAATCTGTCAGGCCGGAAGCTGTTTGATTTGACTGCTGATTATTGTTATTATTATTGTTATTTCCCTGTTCCCAAGGATTCTGCCACTGATTCTGATTGTTATTGTTGCTATTATTGTTATTATCGTTATTGTTATTGCTGCCAGTAGCTCCGCTCTTATTATAGGTAACCCACTGGTAGTAAGCTGTCAATGGAGTATTTCCGTTGTAATGATTGAGCCAGCCGTCAACGCCTCTGCCGGGCCATGTGTTCATCATGATTTTTCCCTGAGTCTGAGGAATATTGCTGTTTGCTGTGTAAACAGGTTTTCCGTCAACATACCATGTTATGTGATCTGGCTGCCAGTCAAAGCCATAGGTGTGGAAGCCTTGTGAAGCGTCGAACCCAAGGTCATACATCTTCTCATGGTTGCCCTGACCGTTGGTGTAATAGTTGAACTGTACCTTTGTTGTATCCTTGCCGAGTATCTCAATGTCTATCTCGTCCCAAGGATTGTCATCGGAAGGACCTGTGTACGTAAAGAACGAAGATACAACGCCGTCGTTCTTTATTGCTTGCATAGAGGTCTCGTAATAGCCGAAGCCGTAGAAATCGGTAGTTCTGTACTCAGCGCCTGCATAATTATACTTGCCTGAATAGTCTTTGTCGATAGATAGCGTCAGATACCCCTTGTCAAGTGATGTCTGAGACTTGTACCAGCCGCAGTCGAATGGATCGCCGTTTTCCCAGCCATCGGAAGCAATGAAGTACTTTGATGAACCGTCTCTGAAATCCTCTACCATAGTTGCTGAGGAATTCATAGCTGTTCCGTGATCCTGAATGGAACCGTTCTGCTGCTGATTGTTATTTCCCTGCTGACCGTTGTTTCCCTGCTCCCATGGATTCTGCTGGTTGTTATTGCCTTGCTCCCACGGATTCTGCTGCTGATTATTATTTCCGCTGCCTGAAACGCCGCCCTTATTGTATGTCACCCACTGATAGTAAGCTGTCAGCGGAGTATTTCCGTTGTAGTGATTGAGCCAACCGTCAACACCTCTGCCGGGCCAGGTGTTCATCATGATTTTGCCGGCTGTCTTCGGTATATTGCTGTTAGCTGTATAAACTGCCTTTCCGTCAACATACCATGTGATGTGATCAGGCTGCCAGTCAAAACCGTAGGTATGGAAGCCCTGCGAAGCATCGAAACCAAGGTCGTACATCTTCTCATGGTTGCCCTGACCGTTGGTATAATAGTTGAACTGTACCTTTGTGGTGTCCTTGCCGAGGATTTCAATGTCTATCTCATCCCAAGGATTGTCGTCGGAAGGACCTGTGTATGTGAAGAACGAAGATACAACACCGTCGTTCTTTATTGCCTGCATAGATGTCTCATAGTAGCCGTAACTATAAAAATCGGTAGTTCTGTACTCAGCACCTGCATAATTGTACTTGCCGCTATTGTCCTTGTCTATGGAAAGTGTCAGACAACCCTTGTCAAGTGAGGTCTGTGACTTGTACCAGCCGCAATCAAAAGGATCACCATTCTCCCAGCCGTCGGAGGCTATGAAGTACTTTGATGAGCCATCTCTGAAATCCTCTACCATCGTTGCCGAGGAATTCATAGGAGTACCGTAATCCTTGATATTCAGCTTTGGCGATGTTGTAGTTGTAGTAGTTGTTGTAGGAGGTGTGGTAGTGGTTGTTGTTGTGGTGGTAGTAGTTGTTGTAGAGGTTGTAGTTGTTGTAGAGGTTGTAGTTGTTGTAGAGGTTGTAGTTGTTGTAGGAGTATCGGCACTACCTGGCAGGAAAGATTCCGGTAGCTCTCTGATCAAATGCAGAAGATACTTCTGTATAGAGAGAGAATCCGAGCTCGTAAGTGAAGAGCCGTTCTCATAAACATCGGCATTTCTTATGCCCTGTTCTGTTATGCGATTCGGATCTGTTCCGTTTACGCCGTACTTATTGGGATTTGCAAGCGACTGCATAACAATGACAGCATCGCCCATATCAACCGTACCGTCGCAATTTGCGTCGCCCCATAAAGTAACACCGTCATCTGCCATAGCAGAAAAAGACGCTGCTGTAAATGGGTAAGTCATTAGCGTACAGGCTGCAATAATTGCAGCACAGCGTTTAAAAGTGTGCTTTTCCATAGTCCGCCCTCTCATTCTGTGACAAAGTCACTGTAATTTTTTCTTTTTTATTGAAACAAAATATGCTGCAGCACATTCAGCTGCTGCGGCACATCATGTCACATTCTGTGATTTTCTGCGGAACTCTGACGGAGTGTAACCCGTCTGTTCCTTGAACTGTCTTGCAAAATGAACGTAGCTGTGATATCCGCTACTTGCAGAGATATCATTTATATTCATATTAGTAGTCGAAAGCAGCATTTTCGCGTAGCTCACACGGCTTTTCACCAGATCCTCGATAAAAGTCATACCAAAATGCTTCTTGTAAGCATGCTGGAATGCAGAACGGCTCATTCTTACCTCGTGAGCTGTACTGTCAACAGTTCGCTGCTCGTAGGGACGGCAGTATATCTTGTTGCGGACAGTCGAAATTAGTTCGAACTGTGTGCTGCGCCTTCCAGAGATACCGTTCTGATTCTTTTCCTTTATCTTTATAAACATTAGCCTCATGAAAAGAGAAGCCGACTCCGCTCTGCACGGATTATCAGAATATCTCTCATAGGCTATTGACTTTACGCAGTAACTCAGGAACTCCAGAGGCATAGTCACGGGAGTTTCAAGCGGCAGTTCCATACTGAGGAACTCCTCCTCCTCTGAACGGCTGTCGAAATCAAAATGCACCCAGTCATTTTCAAATACATTCAGCGGCACGCAACGATAACGCTGAGGTCTGCCCTTGGGGTATATAAATACCGAGCCGGCAGGAGTGAGTATTTCCTTGCCATCTATCTCAAAAACAGCAGGCGTACGTACAAGCAGAAGAAGATAATCTCCGCTCCCCTCCGGTCTGTCAATAAAAAAGTCTGCATCATGGCAGTGGTCGAAGCCAACATTATTAATTTTCATTATAGATTCTCCATTTTCCAAAAATTCATTTTATGACAGATCCCTAATTCAACATAAACAAGTCTTTTTATTCATTGTGTAGATTATAACATTTTCAAATCTGTTTTTATATTATTTTATTGTCAAATTTAGTAATATTATGATATCTGCATAAAAGGTTATCCCCCGCTTTTGCAGGGGATAAGTATTGTTATTTGTTCTCCTTCATAAAATCTGGGAACTTGTAGCGCTTTTTGTATTCCTTTGGCGTTACACCGAGATATTTCTTGAATATCTTTATAAAATAGCTCTGTGAACTGAAACCAAGAAGATTGCTTATCTCGGAATCGGTATACTCCGAAAATGTCAGCAGATTTGCAGCCTCCTCAGCCTTGGTCTTGCTGACGTAATTGCTGAAGGCAATACCTGTTTCGGACTTGAAAAGGCGCGACAAATATGCAGGGCTTATCTTCAAGAAATCCGCAGCGTCCTCTATCATGATCTTTCCGTGCAGATGATCGCTTATGTAATCCAAAGCCCTTACTATCTGCTTTGAATAGATACCGCTGTTACGCACTCTTCTCATGTGACGGGTATAGCCCTCTATCATCTCCTGATGAACTGCGTGGACCTCGTCCGCTGTCCTGCATTCATCAGCCTTCATTATATATATATCACTGAGATTGTAAGCTTCCTCAAGGGTCATACCGCTGTTTATGCAGAATCTTGCTATCAGTGCGGCAGATATTGAAAAATGATACTTTAAATTTCTAAGAGGATCCTTGCTCAGTATTCCGTAGCCCTCGCCGCATAGGGGAGTGGCAAATACCTTTACGAGTTCTATATTTCCTGAGCAGATACTCTCATAGCAAGCTATTTCACGGTCAAAGGGAGCGTGTTCAAAGCCCTCCTCCCGTTTCAGAAAAAGATGTGATGAAATATACTTTTCAGTATAATCACTCATTCGCGACACCTCACTTTATGGTACTTTAGTAATATTATAACATTTAATCGTAAAATAATCAAGCACAATATGTTACTTGAATCAAGCTCACCATGCATTATATGGTGAGCTTGAAAAACTGCTGTATTATGTACCTGTTTCGTGGAAGAAATAAGGCAGCGCGTCGTAAACATAATGTCTTACATAGCCCCACCAGTGAGTTGCTCCGGGTGCTACCATAAAGTAGAAGTTGCCCTTAGAGAAATCTGAGGTGTAAACAAACTGGCTCATTTTCTTCATTTCCTCTATCTGAGGATTAAAATTCGGATATGCTATATCCTCGGAACCCGTAGCTGCAAAGATGAAATACTGATTTTTCTTAAATCCCGACTTATCCACAGCGTCTGCTATCAGTTTCGCCCTGTCATAAGCAGAATTAGCGTCACGGTTCTCACCGCTGAGAGGCATATAGTAGCCGACGATGTCAAGGCAGTTCTCAAATACAGCCCATGTTGAAATTGAACCCATTGAGAATCCGCCGTAAGCTCTGTGCATTCTTGAAGCCTGTAATGAGTTCTGTGAGGTGTCTTTTTTGGCAAAAGTAGAATACTTGCCCTCAACGAAAGGAACTACACTCTGGCGGAACTCACTGTAGAAGCGTCCAGCCTCTGTCTTGTTGAATGTAGGAAATACAACGATAAGGGGATCAAGCTCGCCGTTCATGATCATGTGATCTAACATTTTCTGTATCATTGTATCGTCCTGGGCGATAAGAGTGTTCTCATTCTCTCCGCCGCCGTGCATGAGATAGAATATGTTGTACTGCTTGCTGTCATCGTAGCCGTAAGGCAGATAAACATTCAGGTTGTTTCCGCCGTTTATACCATTGTAGCTCTCCTTAACAACCTTTCCTGCCTGCTGACAATTGTTGAAATAGTTTCCGGGAGCTTCCTTGTACTGTTTATTCGAGTCGTAATTGAAAGGAGTAACCTGAGGCTCTGGAGTATTGTCCGGGAATTCCTTTATCTTACCGAGAACGAATTCCTGAATGAGTACCAGGTCGTTCACCTCAAATTCCGTGCTCCTGTCAACATCTGCAAGCTTTACCAGCGAAGCGTTCCTGCTGCTGCTTAGAATAAGCCTTCTTGCAGCGGTTACATCCAGTGCATTAATACAGCCATCCGAATTGATGTCGCCAAGTATGGACTGTCCTCCGACAGCGCCTTCTATGGACGTGCCTCCGGCAGCTATCGCCACCTCGTCTACATAAAAGCTAGTGTTGCCTGATTCCGACTCGATATATATGGATATATCAGAAGCGCCTGATGGCACCGTGAAGCTCTTATTTGCAAGCTGAGCCCAGCTACCCTTCATAGGAGAAGCATTGGCTATCTTCACGTAATTTGTACCGCTTCCATCACTATACTGCATGGTGAAATAAAACTTCTCGGCATCGCTTCCCTCGTTCTGCATCACGTTAGCGCTGAAGCTGTATGTCTTGCCTGCTGTGACGTCACCTTCAATATCTACAAGAGCGCCATTCCATGAATCCTCTCTGCCAGAACAGTAAAGAGAGCCGCTGCCTTTGAAAGCTTCCTTTGACGAAGCGCTTACAGAAGCTCTTCCCCTGCCTTCCCAGTTATCATCACTGCCCTCAAAGGTCCAGTGCCTGATATAGCCATCGGTATCGTCAGGCGTTATGGTCGTTACAGTAGTTGTGGTTGTTGTATTATCATTTTGTGCTGTAGTGACAGTTGTAGTGTCTGAAGACGTACCGCCCTCGTCGCCGCCGAACTGCCACCAGTCAATATTGAAAAGGTAATCGTTTCCGCCGGTGAACTTGAAATAAAGGTCATGCTCTCCGCTGGCTCCGCTCACGGCGCAGGATACCTCCTCCCAGTTCTGCCAGCCACCTGTTCCCGGAACAGAACAAGTACCTATCTTCTTGCCGTTAAGACCGTCAAGATATATCTCGATATCGCCGCCGTTTCCGCTTGCTGCAACGCTTGCGGTAAACTTATCAGCGCCGTTTCCAAAGTCAACGCCGCTAACCTTGACATAACTGCCATTGCGAATATTACCGATATTCATTCCACCATTGTCACACTTCTCCGTCTTGACACCTGATGAGAAACATATAGTCTCAGCCTCTACCCTCTTGTAGGGATTGAGAGAAGCAAGCTGCTTCGGACCTGTTTTTGTGGGGGATATCGTAGGGATAGATCCGTCTGAGCCATACTGAAACTCATCAATGCAGACGCTTCTATCGAAGTCGCCGCCGCCCGGCAGACTAGCGTCATGGTAGAAGAGATAGGAATGTCCCTTGAAATCAATAATGCCAGGATGATTGGTGAAACAGTTATGTTTCTTCATAACCTGTCCACGGTAAGTCCACGGACCCGTAGGAGAAGGAGCCGTGGAGTAACCTATGCTCTCTGAGTTCTCTCCATTATAGAAAGCAGCAAAAACGAGATAATAAAGGTCTCCACGCTTATAAAACCAAGGTCCCTCGCCGTATGAGGAAGCCTTTCCGCCTCCGGGACCGAAGGTTGATGAATTCATATTGAAATTTCCAATCTGACCGTCTAGGGTTATCATGTCCTCCTTGAGCTTGACGTAGTAGCAAGTAGGATTTCCGAACATTAGCCAAGCCTGACCGTCATCGTCAATGAACACAGTAGGATCAATGTAGTCCCAATTAGGACCGCATAGAGGCCTGCCTATGGCGTCCTTGAAAGGTCCTGTCGGAGAATCTGCAACAGCGACGCCTATACCTCTTCCGCCGCCGTTTTTGTGCTCAAGAGTCACATAGTAATAGAACTTACCGTTACGCTCTATACACTGCGAAGCCCAAGCCGTATCCTCCTTGCCCCATGTGAAAGAATTCCATGAAAGCAATGTGCCGTGATCTGTCCAGTTCTGCATATCCTGGGAGGAATAGCAGTGCCAGTCCGGCATATAGTAGAAGTCCGAGTTGTCCTTGTCGCGTCCGGTGTATACATATACCGTATCATTATACACCATCGGCGCAGGGTCAGTGCTGTATATCGTCTGGATACACGGATTATCAGCCTTGACAAGCGCTTGCGGGACTGCTGCGAGCACTGTACATGACAAAGCCGCAGTAGTCATAAATGATAAAAGTTTTTTCATAAGTCTGCCCCCGTTTTTTATTTTTGGATTTGCTTTTTATTATTTCCCTTCGTTTTAACAGTGAACTTTCAACGGTCAAAATTCACAATTTCTTTATATTTTATTAAATTATAATGTATGATTCTTTTTTCGTTATACCAAAATTTTGTTATAAATGGTAATATTTCTACTATAAATATCATTTTTGCGCTAAACATATCAATATTTGCTATCAGAGCAAAAATATCTATACATTTCTCCTCATTCATTAAAAACCTTCCGTATTATCGGGCAGTTCTAGACATGAACATTTATCATCCCCGTCAGCTTTTTATTGCAAAAGTGCTTCATTTTTTCAACATCCAAGCAATTTTTGATGTTATTTACAACACTCCACAAATTTTGGCTTGCATTTAATCTCTTGTTCATTTTATAATAAAGGTAACAAATAATAGGGTATTTTGCCCTTTTGTACTGGCAGTTTATCTTAAGGTATTTTGGATTATGTAAAGGAGTGATAGAAATGGTATCCAGAGAAGTAAAAAGGTTCATCAGCGGCATTGTTTCAGCGCTGATTCTATTTTCATCTGTTCCATTTACTGTTTCTGCTGCTGACCAACAGAAAAAAGGTGCGATTGGTCAGTACGACTATGAGATGTGGAATAAGGGCAGTATCGGAGAAGCTGATATGAAAGCTGATACTAACTCGTTCACCTGCTCATGGGAAGATGTAGAGGAATGTATTTTTGGTATGGGCAAGAATTTCGACTCACAAAAGCAGAGTTACCGTCAATTACCATTTAACTGGCGTTGCCTTGAATATGATGTCGATTATTTCCCGAAGGGCGATTCCTTCATGGCTGTTCACGGTTGGACAAGAAATCCTCTTGTTGAGTATTTTATCGTCGAGGCCTGGGGAGCCGTCAAGCCTTCTCCAATGTATCCATCGGCTACGGACTGCGGCTCATACATACTCAACGGCAACACTTATGACCTGTACAGAAATATGGTCTACAATCAGCCAAGTCTTAACGGAACAACATCATTTCCTCGGTACTGGAGCATACGCACAGAAAATCCAGTAAGAAACTACCAAAACAACCATATCAATGGTGATGTCAGCTTTTGTCAGCATTTTCAGACATGGGAGCAGTTAGGACTTGATATGTCAGGAACTCTTTATGAAGTATGCCTGTATTTTGAAAATCATCACTCCAGCGGCTCGGCTGACGTAAATAATGTTCTGGTCAGCGGACATGATTCATCCGCCCCTGTACAGATTATCAGATTCGGCACAAATTCAAGAAATCCGAGGCTGAATTTTGCCGACATCTACGGTTATTATCAAATATACAATTTTGACACTGATACTATAATTGACTGGTCTCCCTACTATGACTGCAATATGTCGGTATCAGAAAACGGTTACTACGGAAACGCAGACGATAAATGTGTACTTGTATCTGACCGTATCGAATCATGGGAAGGTCCTGTTATGCAAATTTCCGGCAACTTCTTTCCCGGCGACACCATAAGCTTCGGCGCGGCGGTAAAGCAGGATACTGAAGATGCTACAGATTTTATACTCACAGTCATGTATACAGATGAGAACGGTTTCGATCAATTCGATAGAGCTGCCTCAGTCAAAGCGAAAAAGGACGAATGGACTGATCTTTCAACTACCTCCTATACTATTCCCGAGGGAGCACAGAATACCACTATCCGTATCGAAACGACAGGCAGCAATACCGATTTCTTCATTGACTATGCTTATGTAGCCGAAGGTGGAGTGCAGTCATATATGAGCAAACTCCTAGAAGAGGAAAAGGATATTTCGGAAGTAAAGGGCGATATAAACGAAGACGGCACAGTTGACGTTTTTGACCTTGCTCCGTTCAGAAGGCTCATTCTGAACCTGCTTTCAGGTAAAGGGCAATATCTTCACAGAGCAGATGTAAACGACGACGGAGCGGTCAACGTGGCAGACCTTGTATGTATTCAGAGATACCTTCTCGGTGCAGGCAGCTTCTCCAGAGACACGACCG
>NZ_JAGCFH010000090.1 GCF_017650195.1 Ruminococcus sp.
ACCGCCTGACAGAAGATCATTTCCTGCGCCGCCTGTGAGAGTATCGTTTCCTTCACCGGCATGGAGGCTATCGTCGTTGTCTCCACCGATAAGGTTATTATCCTTTATGCCGAATTCTGTCGGGAAATCATATACATCGCCGTCGCCCTTAATATCAAGAGGAGTATAGAAAAGCTTCTCCGCTGTAAGAACTGTTCCGTCTGCAAACCTGAAGTACTCTACTATTGAATCTTTTCTGTCATACTGGTTTACTATCCTTATGCTGTCACCAGCAGGACCTACATTTAGTATCATATCCCCTTTATCCTTGGATATCCTGATGTCGCTCGGAGCTATGCCCTCGCCGAATACAATAGCGTCAGCCGGTGAGTTGCTCATATCTTCGTCGATGATATAATCACCATCGCCTAAACTGAATTTGTAGATATTATCGTCAAACTTGCTGAAAACAGCTTCGTCGCCGGAGCCGTCAGAGACAATGTCGTTTCCACCGTCAGCAATCGTAAGCTCGTCATCAGTTGCATCACCGATGTTTTCACTACCGTTATCAGCTATATTGAGCTCGTCATCACCTGTTACGTCAGTTACTTCGCCAATCTCCTCTCCGGAAACAGTGCCGCCTGCGTTGTTGCCTTGAAACATGCTGAATATCTTGCTTGCGAACTCGCTTGCAAAACGCTCTATGCTGTAAAAGAAATCAGTTATCGTGTCATAGTCCTGACCGCTGCTCGATGTGCTTACCGGATAAAAGCCGCTTTCGCTGTTGCTGGCTCCACTGAGACTTGCTAAAAGTCCGTCAGCTATCTTATAAAACGTATCGTATAACGAACCGAAATCGTTATTTTCCAGATAAACTGTTCCTGTTGATACAATGTTTTCATACTGTTCATTCATTTTCTTATACCTCCATAGTTAAGTGTGTATCAGCCTATCAACTGACAGTATTGTGTTTTACCGCAAGAACTGAACGGTATTTCCGGGAATCTCCCGGAGATACGTTGCCTTGCAGCCGGAGATTCAGATGTATAAAGCTTTTATTAACAGCTCAAATAAAAATACGGGTATGACATCTCAGAGCATATTCCGAACGTCATACCTGTTAAGTATCATTTTCTGAATATCTCCCCATAAAATGTTTTTTCAGTGCCTGTCTCCTGTTTTGCCCCGCCTACTGCTCTCCCTTACGGATAAACTTCCTGGCAGAGTAAACAAAGAAATAAGCAAATGCTTTTTTAACATTCTTTTTCCTCCTATATCATAATTTGATCAAACTATTCCCCCAGTTTAATCAAATAACATTATATACTAACCTTACAAAAATGTCAATACATTTTTTGCTATTTTGTTAGTACAGGTTAATTTTTTCTGCTCAGGAAGCTCCATACACCACAGTAAGTCTTTGTATCTGCGAACTTCTTATATGCCGGCTTATGTATTATATATTACTTACCACTCATTTTCAAGATTACATATATAACAAATCCAGTGACATTTGTCACTTTTTCTGGAAGCCACATTAAACAGAGCCGTCACAAAATGACGGCTCTATACATTGTTTATCAGCTTTTTGCAAGCGCCTGGAATTCTTCCTCTGTGATTATCGGCACACCGAGTTCCTTGGCGGTCTTGTTTTTTGTGGAATTTGAAGTATTGTCGTTATTTATAAGGTAGTCCGTCTTTGAAGACACAGAGCCTGCTGCCTTTCCTCCGTTCTGTTCGATGAAGGCTTTAAGCTCATTGCGGTTCTTCCAGATATGGACAGAACCAGTGATAACAAAAGTCTTGCCTGCAATGGCTGAATCGCTGTTCACAGCGGCAGCTTCCTCTATATCCAGCTCAGCCACAAGCCTGCGAAACTCACCGAGCTTCTTTTCATCCGCAAAGAATTTAACAAAGTCTTTTGCAAGCACATCTCCTATACCGTCTATAGCCGTAAGCTCCGCGACTGTAAGACGCTCCAGCTCCTCCGCTGTGATATATTGGGAACAGATAAGCCGTGAAGCCTGCCTGCCAATATTTGGTATGCCCATAGCATACAGCACGCGGCTCAGCTCAGTCTTACGGGAAGCTTCGACTGCGTCAGCAAGCTTCTGATATGACTTTTCGCCGAAGCCTTCAAGTACCACGATCTTGAACTTATAGTCATCAAGGTGGTAGAAATCCCTGAACTCCCGGACAAAGCCCTCGGAAACAAGAGTTTCTATGGTGGCAGTGGACATACCAACGATATTCATTGCGTCACGCTGTACGAAATGCTCGAATTTGCCGATATGCTTAGCTGCGCAGTCTTTATTTGGACAAACCAGGGTCTCCACCTCTTCGTCGGAGGAGCGTATCTCAGTTGCTCCGCCGCACACAGGACAGACCTTGGGTATATCAAGACTGCCGGAGGCGGTCTTGTTTTCGAGCACCTGTGGGATTATCATATTAGCCTTGAATATTGTCAGGGTATCGCCTATGCCAAGACGTAGCTGCTTAACTATACTCAGGTTGTGTACGGAAGCTCGTGATACCGTAGTTCCTTCAAGCTCCACAGGGTCGAATATGGCAACAGGATTGAGAAGTCCCGTGCGGCTTGCCGACCACTCTACCTCTCGAAGAACAGTGTCTGCGGTCTCGTCACGCCACTTGAAAGCAATGCCATTTCTCGGGGCGTGGGAGGTCTCTCCAAGACTCAGACCATAAGCAACATCGTCATACATGAGTACTAGTCCATCTGAGGGAAATTCATTTTCAGAAACTGCCCTTTCAAAGTCAGAAACATCCCCCTCAATAGTATCTTTGGTTACAGTCAGACCATAAACTCGCTGAAAGCCCTGCGCTTCCAGCCAGTCAAGACGCTTGATAAAAGAGTTTTCTTCATATCCATCAGCTGAAACAAGATTGAATGCGAAAAAATTAATGTTTCGCTGTGCAGTAACACGTGAATCCAGATTTCGTACTGTTCCGACACAGAGATTACGTGGATTCTTATACTTCGTACCATCGTCAATCTCAGCATTTACGCGCTCAAAATCCTTGTACTTCATCAGTGACTCACCACGAACTACCAGATGTCCCTTGAAAGGGATACGTGCAGGAATGCCTTTGATATGCCTTGCATTAGCAGTTATTTCCTCACCTATCTCGCCATTTCCTCGAGTAACTGCCTGTTCTAACTCACCGTTATTATATGTTAAAACAAGGGTCAGTCCGTCAAGCTTCCAACTAAGGAAGCCCTTATGATCGCCCAGCCAGCTTTTCAGCTCCTCAACACTCTTTGTCTTGTCCAGCGAAAGCATTTTTGAGGGATGTTTTATCTTTTTAAGTCCAGAGGAGACCTCGTAGCCGACCTGCTGTGTACGGCTACCGCTGAGTATGACACCGGTCTTTTTTTCAAGGGTTTCAAGCTCGTCGTAAAGCTCGTCATACTGCTTGTCGGACATTATCTCAACGCCTGTATTGTAGTATGCGTCCGATGCCTTAGCGAGGAGCTCATTCAGCTCTTCCATTCTTTTTATATCATTATTAGCCATAATTGCAGACTCCTTATTTCAATATAACACTATTATACCATGAATTTCATTAAAAAGCCATACCAAAAGATAAAAAGAGTTATGACTGCGGATATTGACGAAATCAGGGGAAACTGGTATAATTGTTTTAAGAATTGTTTTAAGA
>NZ_JAGCFH010000091.1 GCF_017650195.1 Ruminococcus sp.
TGAACGGATTAGGCTCTCTGACGATCTCTCCGCTAACTTCGAAGTCCTTAGTTACGTCGAACTTGATATACTCAGTGTCTGTACTGCACTCGACTTTCCAGCCACTGAGCTTCTGAGTGCTAACGTCTTTCTGCTCATAGTAGTAGACACCTGCAACCGGCTTGAGCTCAACCGTGTTGTTATAGATAACGAATGCCTGTGACGGATGTATGCTCGCCGCCTTAGGTATCGGAGACTCGTCAGAAGACATATAAACGAGCTCGTAAGCTACTCCGTATATAGACTGGTCCTTTGCGTTATCCATGTCCTGTACGTCAATCTGAGCCTTCTTGAACCATTCGAGCAGGTCTGCCAGATCCTGGTCATCAGACTGATATGCGATAGGCTCTCCAATGAGATAACCTGCAGCGAAGTCGCTGATATACTTAGCATAATTGCATACAACGTTATTACATGGATCATCAGCTCGCTTCGGCTCACGTCTCACGATGTCATGCAGTCCGAGATAATAATCCTTGAGTTTCTGATATCTAGGTATCGTGACATCTTGATGCATCTTGATATACTTGCATATAAGCTCTGGTGTGAGCGGTTCTGTATTGTTAAGTAGAAACGGCATTCCTACACTTCCTTATCCTCTGAGATTCGACGTGCCGACCTTGCTTGTCTGCTGCATTGTCTCGGCGACTCCTGTTGTAGCGTCAGGAGCATCGTCGTGTGCGTTCTTTCCTTCACGCTGATACTTGTTCATCGCTTCGTAGTATTCAGGGAAGCGGTCACGCCAGTTGACCGGAAAATATATGTGCTGCATCACCCATGTTGAATAGGTGATGATTCGAGCTTTCTTGTTTGCAGACTGATGGAACCAGCTGAATATGGTCCTGCTGTTCTTCAGATCCTGCTTTGAAATTCGTTCAACGTTTCGAGCGAAGCCACGACCACCGTTGTTTGACTCTATCCGCGCATTATTTACCTTATGTTGCTTATGCCTCAGTGCGGTCTCTGGTTCGGTTATCTCCATCGGATCCGACGAGAAGTATATATCAAGCACGTATGCCTCCTGCTGATATGCGCCCCAGATGATTGAGCACAGCCAGTCGCTGCCTTCGTCCGCTGTATCTGTATAGCTGAATATGCCTTCAAAGTAAGGCGGCAGCTCTGTGTACGTCTTGAAGCTTGTATACAGTTTGCCCTTGATGTTGATAGGTTCCTGCTGATAGTTCGCTGCAGCTATGTCCGCGCCCATTGCCTTGATTGTCGCCTGGTAGCTTTCGTAGCTGAGGATATCAGGACAGAGCATCGAATCTGTTTCCTCATCGTATGCCTTCATGCAGATGTGCCGGAAGGGTATGCCCTCGGTCTGACAGAACTCCAGATACTTTCCTGCAAGGTCGTCAGTCGCCCAGCGTGTCATGATTATAATAACTTTCGCGCCTTCTTCTCGACGGCTCAGCATTGTGTTTGTAAACCATTCCCAGTGTTTCTGCTTCACGACCTCGTTGTTTGCTTCTTCTGCGTTCTTGATAAGGTCATCAATCACCATGAGCGTACAGCCGAAGCCTGTCGCCGTACCTGTTGGAGATGTCGCCAGATAGTTGTTATATCCTCCGTTCAAGCTCCAGAGGTTCATAGCACCGTCGCCGCGCTTGATCTGCACGTTCGGGAAGACATCGGAAAAGACAGGAATGTATGGATCCGCTTTTATCTCCGAGATTGTATTCCTGACGTTCTTGCTGAACATTGTTGAAAGCGTTTCGTTGTAAGAGCCTATCATTATTTTGCGGCTTGGATCATGTCCGAGATACCATTCAGCAAAGCAACAAGCGGTTCTGGACTTGCCGTGTCGCGGAGGTAGGTTGATTATTAACGCTTTCTCCTCTGATATCAAAAAGTCTTGCAGATCGTTGCACAAATCAACCAGGTATGTGTGCTCAGGTTTATAGAAGTCCGGAGCCTTGAGCCTGCAATAATCGAAAAAGCTGCGACGTGCTAATTCGATTTTCACTCCGAGCTGTATCAGCTTACTCTCCTGCAAGTTTTCTCAGCTCCTCAGTCGTCAAGTCTTTAAACGGATTCTTGATTTCATCGCCTGAATTTAACTCGGCTTCAGATATTACCTTTGTCTTAGCTTTGAGAAGAGCAATCTCAGCCTTGAGCTTCTGCTTGTCTTCTCGGCTTTTATCTGCTCCGAGAAGCTCCACAAGTAAGTCAACGGCTTTTCCCCAGTTCTTGCCTTTTGGATCAGTCAGGTTTGCGACTAGGCCAGATATAAGAGCCTCTTCACCTGTGAATTCCTTCCCGTTTTTATCCGTATAAGTGCCGTCGAGCACTGCCTGAGCCATTTTTCGTAGGTCAGCTTTACGCTTTCGAGCCTTACCAGAATTAACGCCGCCCTTTCGTGTCTGCTCTCGGAGCTCGCTCGGAGTTCTTGCACTGTTAGGTATTAAATTCTGCTCGTTTGCCATCGCCGACCTCCTTCCCTTAATTCAGTTTAACTGCTTTCTGGCCTGTGAACTTTTCCCAGCGGTCAATTATGACATCGACGTACTTAGGATCCAGCTCCATCATGTAACAGGAGCGGTTGAGCTGTTCGCAGGCAATCATTGTAGAACCGCTGCCACCAAAGATATCAAGAACAATCTGATCCGGCTCGGAGCTGTTCGTCGGTCAGATTGTCCAGTCTGATAACTGGAACCTCTTCGAGGCCCAGCTCCTTGGCAGCAATCAACCGCCCATGTCCTTCGATAACCTCGTTGTTCTTCCATACAGCGATAGGATCATTGAATCCGAGGTCGGTGATTGACTTCTTAATCTGCTCGATCTGCTCCTGTGGATGCAGTTTCGCGTTCCTTTCGTAAGGCTTTATAGCGTCGAGCGATACGTACTCAATTATTAAATTGTTATTCATGCAGTTTCGCGTTCCTTTGTAAGACGTAGTAGTAAGATGATTAGTAAGAATTGAATGAATATAACAGCAAAGCCGCCCCTTTTGGAACGGCTCAGCTGCGTATAATCTAAAGTCGGTATAAACCCACTGACGGTGCGGAATTGTGGACGTGAACCACTGATACTTAACTATACACGAAAAATATCATATCCCGCATAGGAGCGCCAAGCAGTGTGCTACTCGGCAAAGATCAAAAAAGTGTGTAGAACAAAAGAAAGGAGACAACAGAAAGCGTTCTGGCGGAAGGCGGAGGCATAGGGAGCGAAGGATGCAACGCTCCCGAAAGGAGCCTTCCAGATTTCCGCCTGCTTTCATGGTATTAATATAACACAGAATTTTTTCCCGTGCGTATCACTTTTTATATTTCGTGTACATTTTTCGCGACTTCGTAAATAAACCTGCACCGCCAGCGCTTGTACGTTGCCTCGCCTGCGTAAATAGGATACGGTGACTGATAGCATATATTGTCCCATATTGCCTTCCTGTACTCAGGCGGAACTGCTTCGAGTGCCTTGTCTATCGCCTTGCACATATCGCCGAGAGCTGCGAGCTTGATTCCCTTCTGCTCTGTCGGATTGCCTATGCCTGAGTGAGGCACACCGTCAACAGGAGGAGAAGAATTGAGAATATCCTCGCGTTCTTCCTTGATTCGATTATAGTCGCGAACGAGGTACAGCATACGCATATACAGGTTGTGTGGCAGCTTGTACGGGTTATTCTTCTGTCGCTGATAGTTTCTCACCTTACCACCTCCACGTAATAAATCATTTGATTGAGATTGTGCCGCTTAATGTACGCGAGTGCATCGAGCCTGTCCCTGAACTCGAGCACTCGGAACATCGAGATGTGTATGTATGTGCCTGTGATGTTGTTGCGAATACGGAAGCGGGCACCGTATCCGTCGTTGAACATTCTCATTTATCCTCGCCCGCAGCGAACGCGAGCACCATTGCGAGGAAGGTTATTCCAGAGCCAAAGAAAGCTCCAGCGAAGAATATGCATAGGCTACTCATCTACATCTCCTCCTATCATATTCAATAGCTCTTCTTTTGTTTTCTGTATAGATTCTTCGATGTACTTTTTAAGGCGTTCTTCTCGATTGCTCTTGAACCACTTCTTCTTAAAAGCTATAACAGTTTCAAGATAATCCGCTCTCGATGTATCACTACTGTGATACCATTCAAGTGCGTGAGCCAGTACAATAATATCAGATATAAGCTCATTTAGCTCTGCATCTTCCATTTGGTCAGCTAGTTCTTCTTCGATTCGGCTATAAATATAATTATGACTTCCTCCGCTCATTGCTCTTCGCCTCCTATCAGCTTTTCGACTTCGCCTTCCAGTCTCCACTTATAGATATCATCACAATCTATACCTTTGTCAAGGTCTACAGGGCAATCTCCGTCTTCATCTGTTAGTCCACACAGTTCGCAAGGGTCATGCCATTTTGTAAGCCATCGAATATCCTCAACCGCCGATTTCAGAAGTCGCTTTGCTTCTTTCAACTCCGTCAACCATTCGGCAAGCTGTCTATATTCTTCGGCACATTTTAAACATTCTTCTTTCAGTTTTTCATCGTGACTATCTTCAAATCGTTCATAGCGTTCTGCCATGTCTATGTTATGCTTTATAGCTTCATCAAGTGTCATTTTCATTTCTCCTTATTTATCCACTTGTTACACTTATCGTCTTTGCTATGTATCTCATATTTGCCTTTGAACATATTACTTGTCAGCCGACAAATCACATAGCAGGGTATTCCGAGCCTTTCACGTTTTGCCTGTACTTCGCCATAGTAGCAATTCTCACAGCATTTAGCCATTTTCAGCCCTCCTATTATCAAATCAAATAATCTTCAAACCGCTTACAAGATTTGAAAATTATCTTGTTATTACACCACCTTTGAAGATGTTTTATCTCCTTTGGTGCATTTGGTTTATTGTAAACCATAACATATGGGTCATAACCCATATCACGCAAAGTATATATTCGATATAAATTCTGCTCCATAGTGCTATTAAAATTTGTTAATATATAAACCATACCAATATTAGATTTTCTTCTAAATCCTTTTGCAAAATTTCTGAATTTCTGCTCTAGATCATCATTAGGATTATCCCACGCAAAATGTATATCTTTTATCCTCATATGATTTATATCCTCAATATCATAATCATTTAACAACCTAATATCTAAACCTTGATTGAATGTTATAGTAGCATTTGTTTCACGATATTGAGTGAATAACTCCCTTTTATCACGGCAAGCTGTAATATTCGGGTCAAGGACTTCAATGTGCTTTTGACCGTTCCAAAAGTCCGATACATCAGCAACCTTTACAGCGCATCTACCCTCTTTTGCGGCAACATGACAAAATGAACAACCTCTCGGACAGCCTCGGCTTGTCATTGATACCGCAAAATCAAACTGAGGATAAATGCTATAATCGGGAAACATTTTCTCTATTTCGGGCGGTAAATCCTTATGATTAGCCTTGTCAAATACTTCTTGACCGTTTTCAAGATGTATATTGTAGCCTGTACCGCCTTTGATAACCTCGCCACAATTTATAGGTTCTTGAACATCAGAAGTATATAAATCACTAAATATTTTTGACATATACACTTTGTCGTAATATTCAAAATCAGTTAGCCACCACTCAACATCATCTCCCTTTGCCTTGTGATAAGCGGATATGCGCATTAATGCAAGATTTGGAAAATTATGTCCGTCAACGTCTATTAAGCCGATTTTCATATACCCTCCTAAATCTAAATCATAATCTAAGCTTAATCTAACAAAATCTAAATTTTATCAGCATCTTCCTCATCGCCGCATTTATCTTCTCCGAAATACTCTCTTATTTCAAGGCAGCTTATAAACGCGAGATGCCATAAGTCCTTAGTCGTTTTCATCGTCGTCCTCCTTCGGCGGTTGAGGATTCAAAAGCCGAAGCAGAGAGCCTTTGCGACCTCTTCTTTGTATGCGGCAATTTCAACAGCAACCACCAATTCTTGCATTCTCCTTTCATCAATAGCTTCAAAAAAGACTTCTTTATCTCCTTCGTGCAATGTTACATTGAAAGCAACTTCATCATCAACGCTTATCATTTCAAGCTCGCAGTCGTTTTCAACTAATCTTTCAATGTCGTTTGTATCGCAGTCTTCAAAAAAGTCTATTGCTTCGCTAAGTACATATGCGCCTTTGCAATTACCGCCACGAAGAAAGCTAATATGTCCGATCGCACCACGATAATTCAATGTTATTCGCAATGTGTGTCTGTTATAGTCATGTGGGGCATAATTATTTATCATTGTTAGTCCTCCTTGCTTTTTTAGCTCTTTTGTAATATTCCTTCATAGTGAGGCACGCCATTTCGTCTGTCTCAGCGTCAAAAAAGCTAGTTTCATATACTTTCAGATTCGGGTAGTACTTAGCATATAGCTTTAATACCTCGTATGCAAAGTCTCCTAGTAAATACAAGTTGTTTTCATCAGGTGTCATTTTCAAGCCTCCTGTTTCATTTCACGTTGAAATTCTTCTTCGGACATTTCAGCCCAGCGTTTGTATTCGGCTTCAATCAGCTCGTTTGCCTTCTTATACGTTGCACTTTCAAAGCCTTTTTTCGTCAGCCCGAAGCCGTTTACAGGTGGGTGCGGTTCTTCATAGTCTGTTCCGCTTTCCGAAATACATTCGTAAGCAGGAAAGCCGCACGTTGTTCTCTCTACAAGTCCAAGATCACGAAGGGCTTTTATAACCTTACGCACCCTGTACTTCGTCAAGCCGGTAAAATGTGAAATTATCTTTACTGAATTTACATTAGCTGCGTCGTGATAATCAGTAGCAGCTGAGCAAAGATGCGCAAATACGGCTTGTATCTCAGGAAATATGAGAATATCTTTGCGCATTGCCGTTTCTTTCAAGACTTCGATACGTTCTTCATAGGTCATTTTGTAGCACCTTCCTTTTGATTTATAAGGTAATTAACTACCATTTCTGCGTCCTTATACTCAGAATTGTTGATACATATAGCGTTATCATTTCGGCAGCAAAAGTCGTCGTAATATATACACTTTTTGCATATTTCCTTATCATTCATTTTTAGTCTCCTCCCTTATCCTCTCTATCTGCCTATCGAGCTTCCGCTGTATCTCGGCATCGACCTTATCCTTTCCGAGATACAACCTCATCTGCTGAGCCATAATGAGCACGTCCGCAACCTCGCCTATCAGGTCGGATATCTTATCGGCGTAGACCTCTAAGGAGCTGTTGGCAGCTCTCTCGACCTTGCAGACCGCCTGGATAGCCTCGGCACACTCCTCGACGAATATTGCTCGCTGCTGCCCGAAGGTGTAGCTCGAAGTAATCCGCTCGAGCTTTTCCCTTACCTTTGGAAGCTCACTTAGTTCCTTGAGCTCGATATCGTATTCAGATATCTGCCTGCACTCGTTCTCGTGCTTATCCCGGAGCTCAGCTATCTCCGTTCTCATCCTCTTGATGTATGCCTCTATCTCAGGCTCGGTGAGCCATCTGCCATCAACGTACATTTTCTTTTCCTCCTTCATTCTTTTCAGTGCCTTTTCAAAGGCTTCCGATTCGTTGCAGACGAGGTCTCTCGCCCAGCGTTCAGCTTCTGTCATTTCTTCCTGTTCCTCTTTCTCACCTCTGCATCAGCTTCGAGGATAGCTGATATATTCGCGTCCATTTTTCCCTCGCCCTGACAAGCGGGACAGACCTTTGGCTCGTACCGTTCGAGCAGTCCACACTTGCGGCAGCGATACCAGTTACCGCCCTTGTCGCGGCTGAATAGATAGAATCCTGATTTATCGTTCATTTGTAGCCTCCTCAAAAAACATTGATAAACTGCTCATACTTAATTTGCCTCCTAGAACTTATTAATGAACTGTTCGTACTTGTTTACGTCGATATCCTGCTTGTTATCAAATCCGTTTTTCTCCCATCTCCGGACAGCTGCTTTCCAGTCCTTCATGGAAGAGCCTTTGATCGTCCAGCCGTTTGCATCGTAGTAGTCGACGAAGTGTTCTGCATCAATATTGTTTCTGCGTTCCTTACAATATGCCTTTACCTCAGCAAGCGATGGTTTAATAAATACATTTGAGTGTCTGGAGTGAGTCGAGCCGGTCCTTATATTATTATCATTATCA
>NZ_JAGCFH010000092.1 GCF_017650195.1 Ruminococcus sp.
GAGATTCACCAGACGAAAACGAAAAAATGCTCAAGGCTGAAGGAGAAAAGTTCGCAAGAGAGGGAAACTTTGACGGCCTGAAAGCTGTCGGCGAACTGATTATGGATAATATGCCTGAGGAACGCCGTGAAGAGATCAACAGACTCACTCATCTTGATGGTAAGCGTCTTAATGAAGTCTATGATGAAATAGATGCGCTTGTAAAAGAAAGGAAGTACCTTGAAGCTCTTCCTATTGCTGAAAGACTCTACAAGAAAATATGCCTGGAGTTCGCTGAAACTGAAAAGGCAAAATTTGTTTCACTCCGCAATCCTTTCGAGGACAACCTTTGTCAGTTCCTCTTCAGTGAGGAAAAGACTCTCAACCGCACACCTTTCAACTTCACTATGTATCTAACTACATATGCATATATTCTCATTGAGACAGGCGCTAACATAGACGCTATCCCGGTACTCGAGAGAGCTATCGCTTTCAATCCAATTGATGTAGCTCCCAGATTTGAGCTTGCTGAGATATATAAGCTTATCAAGAATAAGAAAATGGTTCTTGAAGTGTCACGTGACACTCTTAAAGTCGCTTATTCTCCCCTGTCTATTGCACGCTGCTATTCCAATATCGGCTACGCTCTGACAGATTCCGGTGATTATGAAGACGCTGCTGCTTTCTATGTTGCAAGTGTAATGTTCGCTCCTAATCCGGCAGTTCCCTATGAGATGCAGCATCTTGCAGACCTCAAGGGCACACCTATCAGAAAGCCTTCCATTGAAGAGATGGTTGAGGTAATGAAAAAGTATGATATCGAATATGGTCCGGATAAGCACGTTATCGAAGTTTCAGCACAGCTCGCAGCTCACTACATGGGACTCGGCGATAAGGAAAACGCCGTTCAGGCCATGAAGATAACATATAATCTTACACTTGACGAAGACATCAAGAACCTTATTATCAAGCTTGATCCACGGGCACAGATGCTACGACCAAAGGATGCATCACAGACACAGACCGATTATGACCCGCAGGATACACCTAAATCATAACAGTTAATTTGTCGCCATAGCATACTGATCATTATGATTAGTGCTATGGCGCTTTATTTCTCATTATGAATGATTCGGTTGCCTTATTAATCACTTTTGCTATTAGTCAATGATACATATCAGAAAAGTTCAAAGAATTTTCTGTCGTAATAATTTACGGAAATTTATTGACATTTTATTAAAACCGAGTTATAATATAAAGTGATAATTTATTCAAATTTTCATGGAAAGAGGGTCATATTATGGCAAACGAAAAAAGTCTGAAGGTCCTGATCGTCGATGACGACAAGAATATCTGTGATCTTTTAAGGCTCTACCTCGAAAAAGATGGATACAGCGTTATCCTCTCGCACGATGGTGAGGAAGCTGTTGTTAAATTCAACGCACTCAAGCCCGATATGGTGCTTCTTGATATAATGCTGCCAGGTATGGATGGATGGCAGGTTTGCCGTGAAATACGCAAGAAATCAAATGTTCCGATAATCATGATCACTGCCAAAGGTGAGACTATCGACAAGGTAATCGGTCTTGAGCTTGGCGCTGATGATTATATAGTAAAGCCATTTGACGCAAAGGAAGTAATTGCGCGTATCAACGCAGTTACCCGCAGAGTCGGCAACGTTAATGTTGAGCCCGAGATAAAGGAAGTCCGTTATGATAAGCTCTCAGTCAATATGACCCGCTATGAGCTCAAGGTTAACGGAAAGAATATCGATACTCCTCCTAAGGAGCTTGAACTTCTCTATTATCTTGCTTCAAATCCAAACAGAGTTTACACACGCGACCAGCTTCTTGATGAAGTCTGGGGATTTGAATACTACGGCGATTCACGTACTATTGACGTTCATATCAAGCGCCTTCGTGAAAAGCTTGAGGGCATTTCAGATAAATGGGCACTTAAGACCGTTTGGGGCGTAGGCTACAAATTTGAAGCAGAGGAAGAGGAATAAAACCAACTCCGAAGCTTGTCATCATCACAGGGGACAGGCTGTCCCCTGTTTTTTTGTGAGAGTAGGTGGTATCCATGGACAAAAGCAACAGCTCATACTATAAGCTGTTCAGACTTGCACTTATAATCGTTATCCTCGTACTTCTTATCATAGGTACGGTGATGATGAGCCTTTGTTCTGTCATTTTTAAGAAGTCAAAGCTTCGCGAACTTCAGTCTGTCGGAGAACTTTACATAAGCTGCATCACTGAAGAATACCAGAGAAGCGGCGACGGCTACCTGTGGCAGGCGCAGCACCTTCAGGAAATGTTTATGGGCCAGTATGACGTAAGGATATACATCTACAATGAAAACGGATCATGTATACTATCAGGCGACAGCGCTGCGGTAAACGAAACCGCTCCTCTATCTATTCAAATGCAGGAATCTCTTGATGAAGATGATTACCTCGATGTTAGTTCAAATGCAATCTCACATAACAAACCATATCTTATTTTTGGATCAAAGGCATATCTCAAGCAGTCAACAATGAAGTATATCCCCGTATACGTTCTTGTTTACGGAAGTACAGACGAACTGAACTTTTTCACGCTCAAGATAGTGGCACTTTATGTGCTTTTCGGAGTTATCGGCGTCACATTATGTTATCTCCTGCTAAAAAAGAGCATAAAGAAGCACATTGCTTTTGAAGAAA
>NZ_JAGCFH010000093.1 GCF_017650195.1 Ruminococcus sp.
AAGAAATGAAAATGAAAAAGGGAGCATATCTCTACTCGGCAATAACAGGACGATCTATTCCTCGGAATATGATCCCTCGGTGTTGGAAACTTTTCCCAACAAGCACCCGGACAACGATTACTTTGTAAAGTTTAACTGTCCTGAGTTCACAAGCCTCTGTCCTATCACGGGACAGCCGGACTTTGCGGCAATATATATATCCTACGTGCCTGCTGAGAAAATGGTGGAGAGCAAGTCACTGAAGCTCTACCTTTTCAGCTTCCGCAATCACGGGGATTTCCACGAGGACTGCGTGAATATAATCATGAAGGACCTCATAAAGCTCATGGAGCCTAAATATATCGAAGTATGGGGAAAATTCCTGCCCCGTGGTGGTATTTCCATAGACCCCTACTGCAATTACGGGCTCCCTGGTACAAAGTGGGAGGAGCTGGCATGGGACAGACTGGCTCACCATGATATGTATCCCGAGGCGGTCAATAACAGATAATGTGCTGAAAGCGTGTATCACAGGCAGTGGTACACGCTTTTTGACTATTTGTATAATTTTATCTTATAATAATATGTTGTTTTATTACACTATCAGTGATTGACAAATTAACTATAATGTGGTATAATAGAATAATAAATTATATATCCATTCAACAATGGTTGTTTAAAAAAAAAAGGATTTAATTGGTAAAAGATATATATATGCCTATATTTCGTTAAAATAAGGTTTAAGAAAAGATTGACTTAGGCGTCGTCTTAGGATGGGAAGTGAGAAAATGGATTTTCATTCGGTTTTTGAAGGACTTCTTGAAAAATTGAACAGTATGAAAAAAATTGACTTTACAAAGGTCAGTGCTGAGCTTGAATATATATGCGGCTTGTACCGTATATCAAAAATCACTACGAGAACGTATCAGGATGTCAGAAGTGAAGAACTGGGCAAAGGCGATGAGCTTGTATCTTATGACACCGGCGAAAAGGGAACTGTCGGTCTTTCAGAGCGTATAGTCACGGACCTGATGAATGTCATCATCTGCGACGTCTATATAAAAGAAGGTGTTGAGCCCTGGAGCGATGAAGAGGCTAAAGCTGTCAAATTCTTCCTGAATACCGTTACCGTGTATGTTAGCAGGATCAGGATACAGGACGCTGCAAACAGATTTGCCTTCTATGACGACGATGGATATCATAACTTCCGTTATCTTATACGTTATATACATAGGGTTGAGCAGGAAGGCAACATATCCGGAATGGCGGCTCTTCACTTCAATCTAAAGCATTTTGCGCTCGTCAATCAGCAGATAGGTAGAAGTCTCGGAAGTATGGTGATGCACAGCTTCTTTAATTCCATCGCGGATATGATACGTGGAAAAGGCGAGATATGCCGTGTCGGCGGTGATAATTTTGCTCTTGTCTGCGAGAGAGACTGCCTCAATAACGTACTTGGCTATCTCAACGGTGCTGCTGTAGTTTATGATGTAAGATCTGGCGACAGGGTAATGGTGTCAGCTTCTGTGGGAGTATTTCTTATCCCTGAGGACTTTGTCATGAGCGATATCGGGGATATACTTGATAAGATAATATCGGCTTCAAACGCTGCAAAAGTCAGTGACAATCAGAATATAGTTTTTTTCAGCGATGAAATGGTTGCCGAAAAGGACAAGGTCATGCGTATACAGCACCTCTTCCCAGAGGCTGTGCTTAAGGAAGAGTATCACGTTTTCTATCAGCCAAAGGTGAATATAAATACTGGCGAGATAGTGGGCGCAGAGGCTCTTTGTCGCTGGTTTAGGGACGGAAAGATAATACCGCCTATTGAGTTCATACCAATACTTGAACACGGACTGGAGATATGCAGACTGGATTTTTATATGCTCGACCACGTCTGCAAGGATATCAAACGCTGGCTAAAAGAGGGAAAGAACGTGGTGAGAGTATCTGTTAACCTCTCCCGTAAGCATATGGTTGATATGGATCTCTTGGAGCATATCCTAGAGATCGTTGACAGAAACGACGTTCCCCATGAGTATATAGAGGTGGAGCTCACCGAGACGACCACTGACGTTGAGTTTCGTGATCTTAAGCGCGTTGTAAGCGGTTTGCAGAACGCAGGGATATGTACCTCCGTTGATGATTTCGGCATGGGCTATTCTTCACTGAACCTTATAAAGGAGATACCGTGGAATGTCATGAAGGTGGACAAGAACTTCATCCCAGAGCATGATGAGGACGGTGCGGAGAGCACGAGAGACATTATGTTCCATTATGTTGTGGGAATGGCAAAGGCTATGGGACTTGAATGTATTGCCGAGGGCGTTGAGACCCAGACGCAGGTTAAGGCGCTCCGGAAGAACAAATGTGACCTTGCACAGGGCTTTCTGTTTGATAAGCCGTTGCCTGTTGAGGAGTTTGAGGAACGTCTTCGTAAAGGCAGATATGACGTTGAATAATATGAAAAATCGCCCGTTGTCAAACGGGTGCTCATACAGAAGTTTTGCCCCGAAGCATGGGAAAAGTGCTTCGGGGCATTGTTTTATGATTATGTTTCCGAGATATCTTAGAACCTAACAGTTATTTTGCATTTCTGCTATCCTGTGTACTATCTCCGAAAACTCTTACGAACGTGATTCAAGCAGACCATGTGTAGCATTTTTCATAACGAACATTTTTTCTCAGGAGCGTTCACCTGCTCGAAGTATTCACAGGCAAGCTGGTAATTTTTATGATAATCCATATCTCCGTTTATATTGTAGAATGGTATCTTATAATCGTATTTACCCAGCAAAGACAGTTTTGACATATCGCCTGAAAAGAAATCCATATAAGGCCCGAATGCCTCTCTGCTGTTTTTGACAAATCCGATATAATCCTTTATCGTATAATTCGGGTTGAACAGCACAGTAGTGAAGATGTTATAGTCTGTTCCATCCTTCATCATGCCGTAGCCATATCTTTCCATAATATTTGTTCTTGCCTGCAAGGATTTTATTGAGTCTGCTTTGTCAGGAGTCCAATTGGCAAGAATTGCCTTTCTCTCTTCATCGCTCTCGCTCCATTTCAGTGCAGTATTGTAAAGTCTTTGTTCATTCTCCTTATAAATCTATGAACTGTCCAGTACCGATGAATGATTCGTAGTATTCGGGATACTTAAGCGCCAAGTTAGCACCGTACAATGAACCCCATGAGTGTCCAAGAAGAGTTATCTTTTCCTTGTCCATATAGTTAAGCAGATATTCGGTCGTTTCTTCGCCGTCCTGCATCATGATGTCTGCTGTTATGGCCTCTGTCTTTGACGTGCCATAGCTTTTTCCACAATTTCGTTGATCCCATTTGAATACCGTATAAACGTCGCTCCACTTTCTCGTGAAGGCATAATCAATGTGACTCGTTGAAGAGCCAGGACCGCCATGAAGGTACAGTAGAACTGGATTATCCTTATCCTGTCCGTAAATGTTTATCCATTGCTTTGTACCGTTTATATCGGCATACATAGTCTCGTTGATACCACCGTCGGGAGCTCTGCCGTTTATCGAATTACCGATAAGCATTATCACTATTGCTGCCACAAGTGTTATCAGTATCCCAAGCAGTATTTTACCCGTTATTTTCAGTGCTTTTTTCAATATAATGCAGTCTCCAAATTTCGGCTTATATCAGTAGCAATTTATAGCGTAGCATTACTGAACGTACTTCAAAAATACTACGGCTTAGTATTCCTATTCAATATTGATGCTTTACGGGCGGATTTTAGGATCATATGCACATCTTTTCGAGTATCTCGGCAGCGTCAGTGACACAGCCCCTGCATGATCGCAGCGGCTTTCTTGTTAGGGAGCCTTTCAGCTCTTTGCATACAACAGAGTTGTTCATGTTTATAAACCTGTTTTCGAACTCACTTATGAGCTCAGGTGCTTTGTCGGGATATTTCTTTGAAAGGATATATTCGGCAGCGAGAACGGCTCCGCATTTTATCATTTTTCCGCCTGCAAACGGGGCTGCAGCAGCTCTGGCTTCATCCCCAGTGATTCCTATATCGTCTGCAAAGGCGCACATTACCGCAGCCGAGCAGCTGTAGAAATTTTTGTGATTTTCTATTGCCTTGTTTGCTTTTTCTGCCATGACTTATACCTCCTCGAGCAGGACGAACCCGCCCTTTTTCAGTGAATTATCTGTTATAAAGCTGTCTGAAAGACGGACGTGTTTTTCAATGCCGTTTTCGTTCCTGAGAGCAACTATGCACATCAGCTCTCCTCCTTCGGGTATGCCCTCGCAGCCGTAATCCTCTTCATAAATATCGATTATCTCATACTTCATTTGATATCCTCCTTAAGCTTTGCAAGAAGTCCTTTGCAGCCCTTTTCTATATCTGCATAAGCCGTATCGAATCTGCGGCTGTACCACGGGTCTGACACGTCGTCGCTGCGTCCTGTGAAGGAGAGAAGCTTGTATATCTTGCCGTCTCTGTCACTACCGAAGATGCGGTTCATATTGCGGATGTTGGCGGTGTCCATGCCAATAAAATAATCATACTTGTTGTAATCTGATTTTCTGAGCTGTATCGCATCTTTTCCAGAACAGCCTATACCGTGCTTTGCAAGCTCTAAACGGGCAGGAGGATATACGGGATTGCCTAGCTCCTCTGTACTTGTAGCGCTTGATGTTATATAGAACCTATTGCCAAGACCTGCGTCTGTAACGAGCTTTTTCATTATGAATTCTGCCATTGGAGAGCGGCAGATATTGCCGTGGCAAACAAACATTATTTTTATCAACTTTATAAAAACTCCTTTAATTCGCGGAAAATGTCTAAATATAGGCGCTTTCGCGTTTTTAATTTAGTGTATAAAAAAATAGTATTTTTCCAAATCTTTTCATATTTTCTCATGTTTTACCATTCAAAAGTGGTAAAAACAGTGGTAGATTATAAAGATTTACCATTTAACTAATTATTGATAATCGTTTCAATTCCTTTTCGGCATCTTCAATTTGGACATGAGTATAAGTGTTCAGTGTTACGATTATATCCGAGTGTCCCATTATATATTGAAGTAGCTTGGGATTCATACCTTTTTTAGCCATGTTGGAACAGAAAGTGTGACGGCAAACATGAGGAGTGATTAAAGGCAACGGAATACGATAAATTCTGTCATATTTTTCTTTAATATGCTGCATATATTTTTCCCAGTGAAGTGCAACTGTTGGCATTGAGTTTTTATCTAAGAAAAGAAAACCTGTATAACCTCCGATAAAAGGCTCGACTTTAACTTTTTTGCGTTTGGCGATTATTCTGCGGAAACAATCTGCAACTTCATCAGTCATCGGCACATACCTTATACCTTTTTCTGTTTTAGGAGGTTGTATAATGTATTCCATGTCACTGGCTCGAATAATCTGATGAT
>NZ_JAGCFH010000094.1 GCF_017650195.1 Ruminococcus sp.
AAGCCGGGCAGAAGATAATAAACTAAAAGGGGCTGTAAAAAACTCAGTCCCCCAAACGAACACGGGGCCTCGTAAAGAGGCCCCAAATTATATAGCAAAAAAAAGCTGCACAACAATAACTTGCGTGCAGTTATTTTTGTGCAGCCCCTTTTAATGATATATGTTATTTAGGTAATTATATCGGAAAGCACCGTCCTGAGCACCGAGATATCCCCCTCAGCTGCCTTGACTGCCGCTATCATCATTATATCGCTTCCACATTTCGCAAAGTCGATATCACGTCCTGTGTTCCTCACAAGTAGCGTAATAAACAGCCTCAGCGTTCTTCCGTTTCCCTCACGGAAAGGGTGCAGCATATTCATATCATGACAGAGCTCAGCAAGCTCGTCAAAAAATCTCTCCTCTGGCATTCCGCACAGGAAGTCAAGCTTTTCAAGTCGCTCAAACTTTTTCGTTCCCACTTTTTCAAGCTGGGAATGGTCGCAGAATACAGTTCCCTTTTTGGATATGTTTATAGTTCGCAGGCAACCTGCCCAATCGTAAATATCTCCGAACAGCAGACTGTGCAGCCTTTTATAGAAATCTAAATCAACATTTCTGAATTCCGTTTGCTGTTCAGCCTGTATGCCCCTCAGCAGGGTTATCTGCTTTTCAACGGCGTCAAGTTCACTCTGGTCTTTTATACCAAGCTTGTTTATAAGCACCGTTGTACCCGGATAGCAGTTCCACTGACAGCCGTCTATCCTGTAAACAGCCATTTTACTTGCTCCGTACTTCCTTGACTATCTTATCGGTAAACTGCTTGAAGGTCAGTTCGCCACTGAGACATTTTTTTACGTTTTCAATCTCCTTGCCAGAGAAGTGAAAGCCTTCCATTCTTACGGACGCAAGCTGATTTCTGAACGCCTTTTCGGTAGTTACATTTCCCATGAATATCAGCTCCTTACCCGACTATTATAATCCATATTTCACGAATTGTCAAGAAAAATAAACAGGCTTCCTTCAAAAAGGCCTCCGTCTCATCTATACCAGCTTCCTGTATACAGTTCTCCGCATCGTAACAAAACATGCCATACCACCAAGAGCGTTGGATACAGGCTCGGCAATGAATACTCCCTTTACACCCATGCCTAGTCTCGGAAGAAGGAGCGTAAGCGGTATCACTATCACAGCCTTTCGCAGCAGCGAAAAAAATATCGCGTGCTTTGCGTCGCCAAGAGCCTGGAATACAGACTGTCCTGCGAACTGGAAGGACATGAAGACGAAACCGAAAAAGTATATCCTTATAGCCGATACTCCGTATTCAATAAAAGAACTGTCCTTCGAAAATATCCTGAGCCATAATTCCGGAAACGCAAAAACAAGCAGCCATGCCGCTATAGTATATGCAGCTCCCGTAAGGGTATTGAAACGTATCACTGACTTTACCCTGTCGTATTTCCCAGCTCCGTAATTATAGCTCATTACTGGCTGAGCGCCGCTGATTAGCCCGTGAGCAGGAAGCATAAAGATGTCCCTTATTGAGTTGAGGACCGTCATTATACCAACATATACATCACCACCGAAGGTATGAAGAGTTGAATTGCAGGCAGCCTGAACAAAGCAGGTAGTACCCTGCATTACAAAATTAGCAGTTCCGAGCTTTATTATACTTGCAGTCAGAGCTGGAATTATCCTGATGTTACCTACTCTTAGCCTAAGCGACGCTTTCTTTCCGGTCAGAAACAATAGTATCCAAATGGCAGACACCGCCTGACTGATTACCGTTGCAAGAGCAGCACCTCTTACACCGAGACCAAATACGAAAATAAAAAGAGGATCCAGCAGGATATTTAGTGCCGCGCCTATGATAACGGTCATCATTCCCGTTTTCGGATAGCCCTGTGCGTTGATATAACCGTTCATTCCTGTATTGAGCATCGAAAAAACTGTTCCTGCCATATATACTTTAAGATACTGAGAAGCATAAACAAATGATTCGTTGCTTGCACCGAGGAAATAAAGTATCGGCCGACAGAATATGTATCCAACTGACGTCAGTACCACTGAGCTTATGAGCAGAAGGCAGAATGAATTGCCGAGTATCTGCTCAGCACGTTCAGTCTTGCCGGCACCATTGGATATAGAAAAAAGGGGGACTCCACCTGCTCCGAAGAGAGCAGCAAAAGCTATGATAAAAGTAATCACGGGGAACGTTATGCCTATACCTGTGAGAGCAGTACCATCCCCTGAGTTTATATGACCAATGTAGATCCTGTCCACAACATTGTATAAAAGCTGTATGAGCTGAGCCAGCATGAGAGGCAAGGCTTGTGAAAGAATTATTTTCCATACTGGTCCCTGAGAAAAGTCTTTTTTCATTTTATCTCCTCCAATGTCTGATTAATGTCGGTTCATAAATCAAAATAAGCACTGTGACCGGATGCTCAGACATTCTTTATCAGTGAGTTCATTAGAGACAAAACAATTATATCACACTATTTTTTAAATATCAACGGGGCTTTGCAAAAAACAGCCTTTTTCATTTCATAATAAACCAAAAAGAAATAAGGGCTTTATTCACATAAAGTTTACAATTTATGCCGCACATACATATAATCAAAAACGTTAAAGTTAATATATGGATTTTTATTCCGAAGGAGGGTTTATATGAGTATTTTTAAACGTATCTCGGCATTTATGGTTTCGTTACTGCTACTTCTTCCTACAGTAAATCCAGCGTCTTATGCTGCTGACGAGCCGGAGCTTTCTGGCGACATAGTCTCAGTAGTGAACTCGCTGCCTGAATGGATACCTACAGATTTTTCGGAGGCAATGGAATTTGACGCAAAATATGGTTGTACTCACATTGAAGGCAAATATGTATGCTGCGTTTTCAGAATGAACAGTGAAAAGGACAATACCAAGAATTTTTATTCTTACAATCCTGTGACATACGCCGAAGACGACTGCTGCATAATGTCAGAAACATACTTTTCGGGTATTAGTGAAAAGCCTGATCCTTCCGACAGTACAGCATCAGAAGAATACCTCGCCGCACTTGAAAAGCTGCACATATCCGAAAGAGACGCTGAATACGCGGATAAAAAACTTTATTATACTGTAGACGTGTATGCTCTTGAACCGGGTACAGGATTGGATATATACTGGCACAGCGGCCCGCAAAATTATGACCCTGAGTACTCACGTGGAACACATCTGAGCTTTTACAGCGACGATGATGGAAATATAACCGAAAGTGATATTTTTGGCTGGGTTCCCGACAGCATGACAGAGGTCTATGATTATATATCTGCTAACGGAATGATATCAGTAAAGGATAATTACGCAGTATATTGCTCAGTAGGTTATTCTCCAAGTCTAAAGTTCTCACAGAACGGTATACCACAGGTCAGGGATTTCCTGAGCTATAACATCAGTAATCCTCAGCTGGTACCCATGATGGGAGATAAGGTAGCCAATGTCATACTTTATACTGCTTCAAAGCCAGGGACCGTCACAATGAACTTCGATTATTCAGGTGTTTCATGCGCTGACGAATCATCTGGCAGGATAACTCAGTCATTCCGCTTTGATTTCGATCTTAAGCCGTCTATGATAAACGAGGAGGAGTGTACCCCTTTAGTCCCCTGTGACTGTAATTACGACGGTGTTTTCGGTATTTCTGACGTTGTCACTCTTCAGAGTTGGCTGCTTGGAACACGTGATATTCCAAAGCCAGAAAATGCCGATACCAACAAAGACGGAGTGATTGACGTATTCGACCTTGTCAGCATGAAAAAGCTCCTCGTTAAGGGTACGGGAGAATACACAGGTCTTGCTGAGGATCCTCAGCCAATGCTCGCCATATTCTATGACAACTTCGCATGGGGACGGGCACAGGATGTTACGTTCTATGACGAGAACGGTAATATGTATCAAATGATCTATAATGGCATAAGAAGTAACAATGAAAAAAATTCTTATGATTCCCTTGTTGAAATGAGGGAAGGGACGGAATGGTACAACGATCTGCTTGATATGATGAAAAATGAAAATGCAAAAAAGGGACTGATGCCTGACGAAATATTAAGCAAAACAAGAAATCTTTCTAAGGATATCAGCAAGCACTTAAACGATGAATTCGGTAAAAATTACGTGTCAAGAATCGATTACGGAGAATACAGGATATACCTTATTGGCAAGGACACTGACGGAAAGCCTGTATTCCTTAATATCTACTGCACCGGAGACGCCTACGGCTGGATAGACTGTGTGGAGATACAGAATTATCTCAAGGAGCTTAGGTATTCGGATCTTCCCGTTGAAATGGAATTTATTGATATGCTTGTAAAATATCACAGTAAGGAGTACTAAACGCAACAGGTATACAGAAGTAAGCACTTCTGTATACCTGTTTTTTATAACAGCAAAATCCTGAAATGCTTATTATTCCGCTTTCACGATCTATTACGCCGTTCTTATATTTTTCGCTAATTAAAGTTTTTCTTCACTTATCAACTTGTCGTTATCCCATTTCTGTCGTATTGTTCTGCCATCTGCAAGAGTGATGATACCGTTTCCATGACGCATATCGTTCAGCCACTCCCCTTCAAAAATGCTGCCGTTTCCGGAATAATACACGCCGTGTCCATGCTTGAGACTGTTTGAATACTCACCATCGTAACGATCACCGTTTTTATAGTAGAATATCCCGTGACCGTTTTTCAGGTTATCCTTCCACTCCCCGTCGTATTTGTTTCCGTTTTTGGAGCTATATACTCCCCTTCCGTTTCTCAGACCGTTTGCATATTCACCATCGTAAACATCACCATTCGCCCATGTAAAAACGCCTCTGCCATGCTTGACGCCTTCCTTGAAGCCGCCTTCATATCTGTTACCGTTGATATATGACATAACGCCTTTTCCATGCATTTTTCCGGTAAAGCCTACCTCGCCTTCGTATATTCCTGTTTCAGATTTTATGACCCTCTTTGCATCAGGAGAAGGCTTCGGCGTACCGCTTATAAGCTGCTCCTGTATTATTTCTCCGTTCTTATAGCTGCGCTTGTATACGCAGTTGTCACGGTCCTTAAAAACTGCCTCTCCTTCAAGGAGACCGTCTATCCATTCGCCCTCTATCACATTGCCGTTTTCATAAGTATACACGCCTTTTCCGTGATATCTGCTCCTGTTCCATGTACCCTTGAATTTCTGCCTGCCGTTCTCGTAATACTCGATACCTTCGCCGCATCTCCAACCGTCCTGCCATTCGCCGTCGTAAACGAGCTTTCCCGTCTGGCTGAACTGCTGTCCTTTTCCGTGAAATCTGTCATTCCTAAAGTCGCCGGCATACATAAGGGATTTGCACGTTTCATCGTCGCCGCCCTGTAACATGTCATAGTATCCCTTGGCGTATTTTTTTCCGAAACCACACAGCATTCCGTCCTTCCATTCTCCGTCATATTCTATATCAAGGCTGTTTATAAAAACTCCGTGACCGTTTGGTCTTCTTGCTGAATCAACGTGTCCTGAATATGTACCTGTGCCAAGTATGTCACTTATAAAGCTGATATTGTTAGCGATACCGTTGCTGACTTTAAAGAAATCCATCATTCCCATAATTATTTCTCCTTATCATTGCTTTAAGGTCTTGTTGGAGAATCTGTCGAGATAAAATGTGAAAGTAATAAAAAATAAAACACATTTTATATGTTTATTGTACCATATTAATTCAACAAAGTCAATAATCACTTGTCTGTTATCAGCATATTTTACACTAATAATCCAAATAATCATTCTATAAAAAGTTAAATATAAATGTAGGCGAAGTACAGACATGTTGCCGAGAGAGAACAAAAAATTACCGAGCCTGAACTCAGGCTCGGTAACCAGCTTTTTTCGCCAAAGGCAGTCGACTAAACAGCTGTCATTATTATTCCAGCCAATAAACGTAATTGCTCTTTCTAGGAGCAGCCGCAGGCTCTTCACAGTCCGCATAGCCCAGTATGCAATGTCCTATGCCCTCATAGTTTCCTTCTATACCGAGGTTCTTGAGGATTTCCCTGCCCTCCTCGGACTCAAATTCTTCCTTTGCGCGATGTATCCAGCAGCTCGATATGCCGCAGGCGTGGGCTGCATTCATAAGATTTCCCATAACGAGACTTCCGTCATAGAGATATGTGAACATATCCTTGTCTGCCAAAACGATAAGCACAACAGGAGCATTATAGAAGGGATCGGTATTATCCATTCCCATGACTTTTGCATTGAGCACTGAAAGGCGATCACGTATTTCCTTGTTCGTTACTGCAATAATGATAGGTGCCTGACGGTTCATACCAGTCGGAGCGTATGTGCCTGCTTCAATGATCTTTTCAATGATCTCTTTCGGCACCATGTCAGATTTGAATTTTCTTATGCTTCTTCTTGTGAGTAGATTTGTCATTGCGTCCATGATCAGTTCCTCCTTAGAATATTGTTGAAAATATGCTTTGATGTAAGAACGTTTTGTGATATCACAGAAAACATTTACTGTCTTGCTGATATTCACATCCTTTTCTGTTTAATTATTATAACATATAATTACAGAAATAGCAAGATACATGGTGAAATATGTATCATATAGCTATTATAGTCACAAATTATCATATTTTAAACTTGATGAATTCGATGTCAATTTTACATGAAAATAATTTTTCGAAATAAAAAGATATCCCCAGCGGTTACTTTTTTCTGGGGATACCTACATATATAAGTATTTTCAAATCTGTTTATCTTTTCTGCAAAGATAATATACGGTCTCGCCATATATCAGTGGCAAAATGACAGAAGCCATGATTACCACAAAAGCTGCAACAAACCAGCCAAGTAGCAAAGCAATGAACGCTGCTATGCCGCAGACAATCATTATAAATCCTGCAAAACGATGTGTTTTATACCAAACCTCATCGTTTGAAACTATATGCGGAGTACGTATTCCGACTATCCAGTTTTTTCGCAGCTTTGGCATATAATTTCCGAGTACGATCATGCATAGAGACACAAACAGACACGCCGTAAAGCGTACATCTTTGAGCTTCCCGAGAGCATAAAGAAGTATTGTACCCTGGCATAGATAAAGTATCACGGGAAAGAATGTCAGCACAATAGGTGAAAGCTTACTGTTGCGCTGTTTCTGTTCAAGCTTTCGTATATAGATACAGCACAAAAGCATGAAAGCAGAAAAAATCATGGGTATTCCAAACACTGCAAAGGCTTTTGATGAGGTATTGTTAGGAGCCGATGTGATGCCCCAGTTTATGACAACTCTCTTCGGAAGCTTGTTGTATACCACTAAGCCTGGAATCATCGTACAAAGGCACAGTATAACAGATATGACGTCACTTTTTTTCAGTCTCTTCAAACTCCTGCACCTCCTTTTCTGTATTATCAGGCGTAAACTGCGATACCCAAAGCAATATCTCCTCAAACACCGAGGTGTTGAGAGAATAATAGATAAAATTCTTTTCCTTTGTTTCGTATATAAGATCAGCCGTTTTAAGCTGTTTTAAGTGATAGGATACAGTAGCGCCCGTCATATCAAAATGTGACGCGATATCACCAGCTGAAAGCCTTCCCTTTCTCAGCATTGTAAGTATCTCACGCCGGACAGGGTCCGACAGCGCTTTAAATGTTTCTGGGAAACCCATTCCCCCTCTCCTTTCTCTGAGAATTCTGCATAAAACACCTTATAGTTGCCGATTATGCGTCAAAGGCAGTGCAGCTGCAACAAGCATCAGTGATACTGTAGCTGTAATGATCACAGCAGCAGTATAATCCGAAGGGACCAGCTCGCCGTTATATAGTGAAAGACTGTTCGTAAGCTGTATAGGAAGGAACTTTTTCGCCTTACTGTACAATCCGACAAGCGACATAAAAATGTACACGCCTCCCGTACCGAGTATCACCTGCGCAGCCGAGCCTGCAAACGATGAAAAAAACACTATACAGCTTATCATCAGCAAGCCGAAAAACCACCAGCAGAATCCTGCAAAAAACAGCTCCATGACAGATGAATTATCCCAGTAGTAATCGCTGTAAAAATACGTTATTCCAAAGCAAAGCCAAAATCCTGCGCTCCATGTAAGAATCATGACTGTGAGCTTTGAAAAGACCGCTGAATTACGGGAAAGCCCCTTTGTCAGAAGAGGAATAAGCGTACCCTTTGAATACTCCGAGGCATATATTCCGCTGAACATTACAACGAATACTATAAGTACGGTAAAAATATTCTTTGCAAACTGTGTCCATGAATCAAGCGCTGTAACTCTTATATTTCCTACTGTTATTCCCAAATTGTCATAGTCAGCTGACGCTAATTCAAGCAACTTTGGAGTAAGCTTTGCTGTAGCCGGATTAAGTATCCCGACGATAATGAAAACTATCATTATTATCATAAGCCGTTTTGTTCTGACAAGCTCATTAATTTCCTTTTTTAAAAAAGCGTTATAGCCGTTCATTTGCCGATCACCTCCATGAAAAGGTCTTCAAGATCAGCTTCATGCCTTTCAAGACGCATTATGGCAATATTCCTTGCCGACAGAAAAGCCATGAGTTCTGAGCAATCCTTATCGGAGGCTTTAGAGAATATAATCCTTCCCTCAGTAATGATACTATCAGGGAAAGCAGCTGTCACACTTGGAATATCTTCAGATCTTGCAAGAGTAAGCTCAAGAGCAGTATCCCTTTTAAGTGCGTGTACCTCTTCTATACTGCCTGAAAAAGCTGTCTTCCCGCCCTCAAGGAAAGCCACCCTACTGCATACTCTCTCAACGTCTGATAGGATATGTGTAGAAAATACTACCGATGTCTGCTCCTTTGCAGCTTTTATGATATCGAGGATATCCATTCTGCCCACTGGATCAAGAGCAGAAGTAGGCTCGTCACATATCAGAAGCTTAGGACGGTTTATAAGAGCCTGCGCTATTCCGAGGCGCTGCTTCATGCCGCGCGAATACCCTTTTATTCTGTGTTTTTCCTTATCAAGTCCGACTAGCTCAAGAAGCTCTGAGCATCTTGATTTTACTGTTCGGCTGTCCATACCTGTTATCTCGCCGCAGAGCCTGAGATACTCGGTAGCATTCATATACCCATAAAACTCAGGTACATCAGGTAAATAACCGATACAACCACTTTGAAGTGTACTACCGTATCTTACCCTTTCACCACAGACATCTATCTCCCCGCCGTCTATTTTCAGGAGCCCGAGTACAGCTCTCATTGTGGTGGTCTTTCCTGCACCGTTTCTGCCGACAAAGCCAAAAACACAGTTTTCAGGCACAGAAAAGCTCACGCCATCAAGCACCTTTTTGCTGCCAAAGCTCTTTTGAATATTCCTTATTTCAAGAACGTTCATGCATATCACTCCTCTTCCTTTCCAATAAGAAAGTAGAGGATAGGTCCTATAAAATTCATGCCTAATATTACGATAATAAGCCATAGAATACGATTGCCGTGCTTATATGTATTATGCTTCAATATATGAAAAATGGTGTATCCCAACAGTGCAAATTCCGCAATAACAAGGGGAATGAGGAGCGGTAAATATTCTTTGATTTCAGTGTTCATAGTATAACCTCCTTTTACAACTATGTCAATAGTCACATAATCTATTTAGAAAGCCATCTGTTTTGATGATTCTCTAAATAGATTATATCATCATTAGAATGATTTGTCAATATCTATTTAGATATTTTTCTAAACTCCTCTCCGCATACTATTGATACTGTGTCATTGACTTTATTTTCATACAGATGTATAATATAATAAAATATATTTAACATTACACGAGGTATAAGATATGGAACAGATCTACAGCAGAAGAAGTATAAGGAAATACAAGAACGATCCCGTTTCAAAAGAAATGATCACAGATATCCTCAGCGCAGGCAAGGCAGCTCCCTCCGCAAAGAACAGACAACCATGGAAATATATCGTCTTTGCAGATGCCCCCAAAACCAAATTACTCGACAGCATGGAGCTTGGTTTGAACAACACTACAGGAGTACTGCCGGATATACCGCAACTTAAAGCTGGTCTTGCCGACGCATGGAACACTCTTCGTATCATGCGTGAGGCCCCTGTTATTATAATCGTTCTTAATACCAACGGAACATCTCCGTTTATCCCAACAGATGCCAATGGCAGAATAACTGAAATATGTGATACCCTTTCCATAGGAGCTTCGATACAAAATATCCTCCTGAAAGCTGCCGGAGCTGGACTTGGAACCCTCTGGATAGCTAACACCTCCTTTGCATACAAGGAGATAACTGATTTCCTTGATACCGACTGTCAGCTTGTCGGAGCTATTGCCTTGGGATATCCTGATGAATCTCCTTTAGAACGTCCGAGAAAACCGCTTGACGAGATAGTGGAATTCCGGTATTGATAACAACTATATGGACGTTCCTGCTTTTATTAAAGTAGGTTACGTCAAAAACAGCCTGTACTGATGTGTGAGCACAGGCTGTTTTTTATTTCGTAATATATCTAGAAAAGAAGCTTCCACGTTTGATTGTTTATAATATGCTTTCACGTTCAGAGCTGTTCAAACTCCTCCAAAAGATCATATATACCATCCTCAGAAAGCACTCCCCTTTTGAGCGTTCCAGGAAGAAGTCCTGCCTCATCAGCAGCAAAGTCGCGCTTCCACGCAGCACTTCCGTAATAGTCAGAAAGCTGCCTGACTAGCTCCGAAGAACCGTTTCCAGCCAGATGCATTATTTCCTCATAGTGTGTAATTCGTTTTACCTGCTGCTGTATCGCTTCGGGAGTAGTTGGCAGTAGTTTCTCAAAACGAAACATCTCAAACCGCTCATCATCTTTAGTACACTGGCGCTCACTGAAAAATTCAACTATATGGAAGCCACAGCAGTTTACATAAAAATGGATATTCCGCTTCTCGAAATATGGCGTGACGGTTTCCCAGACAGTAATTTCAGGATAATTTTTTTCTATCTCATTCCATGCTCTATATCCTATGCCCTTGTTGTGAAAAGAAGGAGATACAAAAAGAAGTTCAAGTTCTCCATGGTCGTATTCAGTTTTTATCACAGCACCGCCGACAGCTATTCCTTCCTGCATTATACGGTAAGCTGTACCCTCATCTATTGCGAGTTCAATCGTATCTCGGGAAATTATATTACCTTCCTCTTCAAAATGATCGTCACGCTGACCAAATTCTTCAAGGGCGCCGTAATTGAAGGCGTCCTGATTATCCTTGATAAACTGCTCCCGTTCGTTCTGCTCCAGCGGCTTCAATTCTATTACCCTCCTATTATTTTCCTTATTAGCTAATTGCCTCATTTTCTATCATCTCTTCCAGCACCCTGAC
>NZ_JAGCFH010000095.1 GCF_017650195.1 Ruminococcus sp.
ACTGCCGGTATATGTCTGTCTCTGCTGCTGACTGTAGCCGCTTCCGTACTGCTGCTGAGAACTGCCGGTATATGACTGCCTCTGCGGCTGACCGTAGCTGCTTCCGTACTGCTGCTGAGAACTGCCGGTATATGTCTGTCTCTGCTGCTGACTGTAGCCGCTTCCGTACTGCTGCTGAGTACTGCCGGTATATGACTGCCTTTGCGGCTGACCGTAGCTGCTTCCGTACTGTTGCTGAGAACTGCCGGTATAGGACTGTCTTTGCGGCTGACCGTAGCTGCTTCCGTACTGCTGAGTACCGCTGTTATATGGCTGCCTGTACTGCTGCGGAGCAGATTGCTGAACGGAGCCTGATGCAGTGCAGCTGCATTTTTCTCCGTATTCCAGTTTCCTTCCGCATTGTGTGCAATATGGCATATCATCACTCCTTGTGTAAGTGTCGTACAGTAACATTATAACACAGAGCTGAACAGTTTGCAACAGTATTTGATGTCATATTTGTCCGGCCTCGGACATATCTTTTAAGGACAAAGTCTGTGAAAGGGTGGATTTATGGGACTGACAGAAAAGGAAGCAGCCGAAAGACTGAGCGTGGAGGGCGAGAACGTCCTTGGTGAAGGCAGAAAAACAGGACCTCTGAAGATATTCCTCGGGCAGTTCAGAGACATTATGGTAATGATACTTCTTGGAGCAACGGTGATATCGGTGCTGCTTGGTGAGCTATCCGACGCGGTCACTATTATACTGATAGTGCTCCTTGACGCAGTTCTAGGTTTTATACAGGAGTTCCGTACGGAGCATACTCTCGAAGCACTCCGTTCCATGACCTCTCCCACGGCGAAGTGCTGGCGCGACGGAAAGCTGAAGGAAATACCGGCTTCAAAGCTTGTAAGGGGAGATATCGTCGAGATTGAGGCAGGGGACAGGATACCTGCAGACTGCGTGGTACTTAAGGCCTCAGGCTTCTTTTCCGACGAATCTGTTCTCACAGGAGAATCGTCGGCAGTTGAAAAATCTGCAGGAGCTGAGGAGGATACCGACAATTCCTTGAACAGACCGAATATAGTTTACTGCGGAGCTTCCGCGGTAAAGGGCGTATGCCGCGGAAAGGTCATAGCTACAGGTATGGATACCCAAATGGGAAAGATATCGGGAATGCTCCGGGATATTGATAAGGAGCCCACTCCACTTCAGAAGCGGCTCGCAGAGCTTGGAAAGGCGGTTGCAGTGATATGCCTTGTGGTGTGTGCGGCAGTAGCCGGCGCAGGAATACTCCGGGGAGAGAACATCTTCGATATGCTGATGACGGGCATAACAATAGCCATTGCCGCTATACCCGAGGGACTTCCGGCGACAGTTACTATCGCTCTTGCGCTGGCTGTCAGCCGCATGATGAAGCAGAAAGCCCTTGTGAACAAGCTCCACAGTGTAGAGACTTTAGGCTGTACCTCTGTGATATGCTCTGACAAGACAGGCACCATAACCGAGAACAGAATGACGGTCACAGAGCTCTCCACAGCCGATGAGGATTACTTTTTCAGCGGCATGGGCTACCGGGTCAGCGGAGCTGTAACAAGAGCCGGAGATATTGCCGTAAATCCAGTTACTGAAAAAGGTCTCATCGAAGCTCTCAAGTGCGGAGTGCTCTGCTCCACCGCTGAGATAAGTACACAGGAAGTTCCGAAAAGCCGCAACAGAGGTTCTCTTGCAGGCAAGGGTGAGTGGAGTGTTGCAGGCGATCCTACGGAAGCTGCGCTACTCATTGCAGCCGCAAAGGCAGGTATCACAAAGTCCTTGCTGTCCAGCAAGTGCAGTGTGCTCGGTGAATACCCATTTGACAGTGAGACTCGTTTTATGGCTGTACACTGCGGTTTTGGTAGTGATAAGAGGATATACTTCAAAGGTGCTGAGGAGGTCATTCTGCCGAGGTGCTCCATGTATATGAACGGCAGGGGCGAGAAGATCCCTCTTACGGCGTCGTTCCGCAGAAAGCTCGAAGAAAAGGCGTCGGAGATGTCTGACAGGGCGTTGAGAGTCCTCGCGCTGGCGGTATGCGGTTCGGAAAAAATGGAGCCTGAACGCGGAGACCTTGTTTTTCTCGGCTTTGCAGGCATGACCGACCCTCCCCGTGAGGAGGCAAAAGCCGCTATACGTCAGTGTGCGGCAGCGTCCGTAAAGACGGTCATGATAACGGGAGACCATAAAAATACCGCCGTGGCAGTTGCGAAAAAAGCAGGACTGCTCAAGGGCGGCATGGCTATAACAGGTGAGGAGCTGAATATGCTCTCCGATGAGGAGCTGGACCGTGATATCGGGAAGTATACCGTGTTCGCACGTGTGGAGCCCGTACACAAGCTGCGCATAGTGCGGAGCTTTAAGCGCAGAGGTGAGATAGTCACCATGACAGGCGACGGCGTGAACGACGCCCCTGCGGTGAAGGAAGCCGATGTAGGCGTAGCTATGGGAGTTACGGGTACTGACGTCACAAAGCAGGCGGCTGACGTGATACTGATGGACGATAACCTTGCAACACTGGTGAACGCCGTGGAGCAGGGACGGTGCGTATACGCAAATATCCGCAAGTTCGTGCGGTATCTGCTCTCCTGCAATATAGGGGAGGTACTTACAATGTTCCTCGGCATCGTAATGGGTATGCCGATGATACTACTGCCGGTGCAGATACTTCTCGTGAACCTCGTAACAGACGGACTTCCGGCGATAGCTCTTGGTATGGAGCCGCCGGAGGAGGGTATAATGAGTCGTCCGCCGAGGCGTTCCGGAGAGGGCTTCTTTGCAGGCGGACTTATGTGGAAGATAGTTATCCGCGGCATATTTATCGGACTTTCCACACTTGCAAGCTTCACAACGGTCATGCGGCTCGGCGGTTCCGCGGAAGCCTGCCGCACTGCTGCGCTTATCACCCTTGTGGTGTCTCAGCTGATACACGTTTTCGAGTGCCGTTCCGAGAGCCGTTCACTGTTCCGCATGAATCCCTTCGGGAATATGAAGCTTGTGGGAGCAGTGCTTATTTCGGGAGCTGTTCTTGCGGCAGCTGTAGCGGTACCGCAGCTGCGCATGGTATTCGGCACAGCCGCTCCGGGTATGGCGGACCTCCTTATAGCACTGGGATTCAGCGCGGCAGTGCCTCTTGTCAGCTCGGTCATCAGCCGTTAGCCCTTAGCCGTTAGCCTGTAGGGGCGGCGTTCCGCCGCCCGCAAGCGAGAGCCGCATAAATATGCAGGGGCGGATAATATCCGCCCCGTAAAATTATACTTCAAGCCCGAAGCTTATTGAAAGAGCCGTATTGACCTTATCCATAGAGTTCAGGTCAAGCTCTCCCATTTTGTCTTTCAGACGCTTTTTGTCTATGGTGCGTATCTGTTCCAGCAGAACTATACTGTCCTTGGCGAGACCGCATTGCTCTGCCTGTACTTCTATATGCGTAGGCAGGCGGCTCTTGCCGCGCTGACTGGTTATCGCAGCGGCGATGACCGTGGGACTGTGTCTGTTTCCCACATCGTTCTGAACTATAAGTACAGGTCTGATACCGCCCTGTTCAGAGCCTACAACGGGACTGAGGTCGGCGTAATAAATTTCTCCTCTTCTGACGGACATGATGTTTTCTCCCGGTATATATAATGAATATGAACTGCTGTTCTTATTATTGCCTTTGAGACTGATATTATACAGCCTCTGTTCATTATATGCTGCCGGGAGGATTTCTGTCTATACGCCTTTACTGAGGAGATTCAGAAAATACATACCTCTCTTGTATGATGTTCGATATGCATTTTCAGCTCCGTACCTGACAGGAAGAAAAATGAATACGGCTCATAATCGCGGTCGTCGGCAACTCTTAATGCAGTACCGAGTTCGGGAAGCTCTATTATGAAGTCGGTATGGTCGTAAAAGCGGTAATTGTCAAGAAACAGCTTCTTTTTTTCGGGCGAGGATATGTCAAGCTTAAAGCACTGTCCGATATTTTCCGTTCTGCTTTGTACAGGAAATCCTATCACTGCACCGTCGTACATATCGGCTGATTTTTTTAGTGTCTCCATGCAGGGAGACTCCTTTCCTCCCACCATGAATCCGCCTGTCATATTGAAAAAGACGACAGCGTCCGAGCTGAGGATATTATCCTTTATGATACCGTATCTCTCTGCCGCGCTGAGGTTGGAAAATTTCATGAAACGTTCCCTGTATCCGGAAATATCGTCAATAGTGCATTTGATAGTGAGTATATTTTTCATTGTGCTGCTCCTTAATCTGAAAGATTTTGAGTTACGGATATTTTGTACAACGCAGTCGGGGGTTTATTCTATCTTTCCTGCGAGATCAGGGAATATGCCGAGACTGCGTTTGAGTATGCCGTTCATCATGGCAAGAGCTATGCCGTAATTGGTGAAGGGGACGTTCTGATCCTCTGCGGACTTCCGCCTGTAGACCATTTCACGCTCATTGAGCATACAGCCGCCGCAGTGTATCACAAGGCTGTATTTAGACAGGTCCTCCGGGAACTCACGTCCAGAGCTAAGCTCGATATTCAAGGACTTGCCTGTGGTCCTTTTCAGCAGGACAGGCAGCTTAACGCTGCCGATATCACCGCACTGGCGGTGGTGGGTGCAGCCCTCGGAGATAAGGACTGTGTCCCCGTCATTCAGGGTCTTTATGGCAGATGCGCCCTTTACCGAGGTCTCAAGGAAGCCCTTGTACCGCGCCATAAGTATTGAAAACGAAGTGAGGGGAACGCTCTCCGGAACTATTTTGCTCACCACGGCGAAAGCCTGACTGTCGGTTATGACCAGTTTCGGGGGCGAGCTAAGTTTATCGAGAGTTTCCGCAAGCTGAAATTCCTTGGTGAATACCGCCATAGCGTCAGCGTTGAGGATATCACGGAGAGTCTGTACCTGAGGAAGTATCATTCTTCCCTTGGGAGCAGCCGCGTCTATGGGAGTAACGAGCACCAGCATATCTCCCGGACTGAGCATATCGCCGATGATACGCTTTTCCTCGGCAGGGAGCTTTGCAAGGGCTGCGATACGTTCTTTCAGCTCGTAGATGTTCTCGCCTGTCAGTGCGCTGACTTCAAACTCGTTTTCCTGACAGACGCGCTTTTCGGCTATATCGGACTTGTTGTACACGATAAGATAGGGGATATCCTTTTCCTTGAATATGCCTGTGAGCTGGCGCTCGGTGTCGGTAAGTCCCACAGTTCCGTCAACTACGAGCACAGCAAGGTCTGTGCGGTTGAGTATCTGCTTGGTCTTGCGCACTCTCATTTCGCCGAGAGTACCCTCGTCGTCAAAGCCGGGAGTGTCTATTATCACCACAGGCCCCAGCGGTAGAAGCTCCATAGCCTTGGTGACGGGGTCTGTGGTGGTTCCCTTGACGTCGGAGACCACGGACAGCTCCTGTCCCGTAACAGCGTTTACCACGCTGGATTTTCCTGCGTTTCTCCGTCCGAAGAAGCCTATGTGGATCCTCTCCGAGGAGGGCGTGTCATTTAAACTCATATTTATCATTCCTCTGTAGGGAACGCCGTTCGGCGTTCCGAGTTGTTAGTGCTTAGTGCATAGTGATTAGTTTGTAGGAGCGAGTTCCGCTCGCCCGTGATAATCGGCGTTATTTTGCGAGTGAACGCTGTTCGCCCCGGCACATATCTGCCAATTCGTCTTTGGTATATTCTTTATAGAGATTTTGTTTTTGAGAAAACATCGAATCTGTTGTATTTGGAATTGCTTTAATAAGCTTTTTCAACTCTATATCCGCAGGCAAAGTGAGAAAATATTCTTTGATTTCTGATCCAATATAACTCTCAACTCTCAGCTCTCCACGACCTTGCTTCACTGAGCAGCCGTGAAATGATATGGCTTTTCTCCGAGGTATAGGCTTTTCTGTCATCGGGGTACAGAGCTGCGGAGCGCTGCTTTACCTCGTCATATTCTCTTGCCTTTCCGGGAAAAGCGTTTAGGTAATCCCGGAAGTTCAGATAATTGTTCCATTCCGGGCTCCCTGCCCTGCAAACGTGGATATGGTGGGTCTTTATGTCGTTTTCGAGGTCGCCCATTAAAAACAGCAGCTGTCCGTATTCAGCTCGCCGGTAGATTATACCATTTTCTTTGAGGATATCCACATAAGGCATTACATCGTCAAGCTCCTTTACTGCCACCGCGATATCTATGACAGGCTTTGCTGATACCCATTTTATGGACGTGCTCCCTATATGCTGGGCGTCAATACAGACCTCGCCAAGTACCGACCTTATCAGTCCGATAGTTTGTGCGGCGTTTTCCTCCCACCGGACATTATGGGGCAGCAGCCTGACAGTACCAGTCTTTAAGCCGACAGTGGGCGTGTTTTTTCCTTCCATTTTTTCTCCTTAGCGTAGAGCTGTTAGATTCTCCGCTCTCAGCTAAAACACAAAGCCGCAGAGCAAAATGCTCCACGGCTTTAGTATATCATATTTTTATTGTTTCCGCAAGTATGATATAATTATGTGTTACGCATTAGTACCGCCAATGGAAATGTGCCGTAAGCGATGTACGATCATCGTTTTTTGATAAGCGTAAGCGAGTTTACGAGCGACAACGTGGCAAGGCGGCGCGGGCTCCGCGCTTAGATACGTGCAACGCCTGTATCTCTTGCAGCCTGAGCAACAGCCTTTGCAACTGCCTGTGCAACGGTCTTGTCAAGTGCGCTGGGGATAATATAATCAGCACTGAGCTTGTCATCTGTTACGAATGAAGCTATAGCCTTTGCAGCAGCTATCTTCATAGCGTCGTTGATATCGCTTGCGCGTACATCGAGGGCTCCGCGGAAGATACCGGGGAACGCCAGAACGTTGTTTATCTGGTTGGGGAAGTCGCTTCTTCCTGTGCCGACTACTGCTGCGCCTGCTTCCTTTGCAAGGTCGGGCATTATTTCGGGAGTAGGATTAGCCATGGGGAAGAGGATAGGCTTGTCAGCCATTGACTTTACCATTTCCGGAGTTACACAGCCGGGAGCCGATACTCCGATGAATACGTCCGCGCCCTTGATTACCTCTTCAAGGCTGCCCTTTCTCATCTGCTGGTTGGTTATCTCAGCCATTTCGTCCTTCATGGGGTTCATTCCCTCAGGACGACCCTTGTATATAGCGCCGTTCCTGTCGCAGAGCACAACGTCCTTAAGTCCCATTGATATGAGGAGCTTTATGATAGCGATACCTGCTGCGCCTGCACCGCTTGTTACTACTCTTATCTCGTCAAGCTTCTTGCCTACTACCTTGAGAGCATTGAGCATAGCTGCGAGAGTAACTACGGCTGTACCGTGCTGGTCGTCGTGGAATATCGGTATATCACAGCACTCCTTCAGCTTCTTCTCTATCTCGAAGCAGCGGGGAGCAGAAATGTCCTCCAGATTAACGCCGCCGAATGAGCCTGCAAGGAGACGTACTGTATTTACGATGTCGTCAACTTCCTTTGAGCGGACGCAGAGAGGAACTGCGTCAACGTCGCCGAAAGCCTTGAAGAGTGCGCATTTGCCTTCCATTACCGGCATGCCTGCCTCAGGACCGATGTCTCCGAGACCGAGTACTGCTGTGCCGTCTGTGACTACGGCAACGAGATTTGAACGGCGTGTGAGCTCGTAGCTCTTGTCAACGTCCTTCTGTATTTCGAGACAAGGCTGTGCAACACCGGGAGTGTATGCAAGTGAGAGGTCGTCTCTTGTTACGAGTGGAGCGCGGCATATAACTTCTATCTTGCCCTGCCATTCATAGTGCTTTTTAAGGGATTCTTCTGCATAATTCATGATATATATGTCCTTTCTGTGGGTTTATTCAAAAAAGCGGAGAACAGAAGGTTCTCCGCGTAAATCTTATTCTGCGGCTTCTCAGAACTGGATCTGGTCGATTACGCTTCTGAGCGCCTTTGCGCTTGCCTGAAGCTTTTCGATCTCGCTGTCGGTGAGCTTGGGAGATACCTCTCTCTCGATGCCGTTGCTTCCGATAACGCAGGGAAGGCTGAGACATACGTCGTTTATGCCGTACCTGTCGTTTATCATTGTAGAAACCGTAATGATGTTCTTTGAGTCACGGAGAACGGTGTCGCATATCTTGTTTACGCTCATAGCGATAGCGTAGAAGGTAGCGCCCTTTCTCTTTATGACCTCAGCGCCTGCCTTGCGCACCTCGTCGATTATCTCGTCCTCGTCGAGGTCTGCATGATCCTGATCTGCGCAGTATTCGTCAACAGGAACGCCGGCGATATTCATTATCGACCACGGTATGAAAGAGGAATCGCCGTGCTCGCCGAATACGTAAGCGTGTATGCTGTTGGGGCTGAGACCTACGTGGTCTGCGATAATGGAACGGAGTCTTGAAGTATCGAGAGCTGTTCCGGAGCCTATTACCTGATTGGGCTTTAAATCAGTACACTTAAGGATAGTGTATGTAAGGATATCAACAGGATTGCTGACAACTACATATATAGCGTCGGGAGCGTACTTTGCTACCTGAGGCATTACTTCCTTGATGATATTTACATTGGTCTGAGCGAGATCAAGACGTGTTTGACCGGGCTTTCTTGCAAGGCCCAGTGTGACTACGACGATATCGGAATCCTTTGCGTCCTCGTAGCCGCCGTCGAATATCTCGACGTTCTCGCCGAAGGAAACGCCCTGACGGATATCCATAGCTTCTCCCTTTGCCTTTGCCTTGTTGATATCAACGAGGACGATGTCGGAGCAGGTACCTGCTACAGCGAATGTATAAGCAACAGAAGCGCCGACATTGCCTGCGCCGAGTATAGTTATCTTTGTACCGTTCTTATCAGCCATAATATTTACCTCCATATACGTTGGACGGCTCTGCCTTCTCTCTTTAACGCTTTGCAGAGCAATATGTACTATTATTATAATGACTAAATATGAAAATATCAAGCAAAAAAGCCTTGTTTACGGAAAAATCGTAAATTCATACAAAACAACTTCAGATTTAACACAGCTTTTTAACTCGAAGAATAATAGGGAGAAGAACTGGCAGTACCAAAATATGTATGCAAAAATGAATAATATGCGGTATAAAATGAATATTTATGAAAATAATGAATATTTATGCAAATGCTCTTGACATTATTTTGTTAAGTAGTATAATAGATTTATATCGCAAAACCACGCTGCATCAAAGCGGCGTTAATATTCAGGAGGTAATCATTATGGCTAACAAGAAGGATATCAAAAAGGTAGTTCTCGCATATTCAGGCGGACTCGATACATCTATCATCATTCCGTGGCTCAAGGAAAACTACAACAACTGCGAAGTCATCGCTGTTTCAGGTGACGTAGGACAGGGTACAGAGCTGGACGGTCTCGAGGAAAAGGCTATAAAGACAGGTGCTTCCAAGCTCATCATCGCTGACCTTAAGGAGGAGTTCATTCAGGACTACGTTTATCCTACAGTACAGGCTGGCGCAATCTATGAGAACAGATATATGCTCGGTACTTCCTTCGCACGTCCGATTATTGCAAAGCGTATCGCAGAGATTGCTCTCGAGGAGGGAGCTGACGCTATCTGCCACGGTTGCACTGGAAAGGGCAACGATCAGGTAAGATTCGAACTTGCTATCAAGGCTTTTGCTCCAGAAATGGCTATTATTGCTCCATGGAGAGAATGGACTATCAAGAGCCGTGACGAGGAGATCGACTATGCAGAGGCTCATAACATTCCTCTTAAGATAAACAGAGAGACAAACTACTCAAAAGATAAGAATATATGGCACCTCTCTCACGAGGGTCTTGACCTTGAGGATCCTGCAAACGAGCCTCAGTACGAGAAGAAGGGCTTCCTTGAAATGGGCGTTTCACCTATCGACGCTCCCGACAAGCCTACATACATCACACTCCATTTCGAGAAGGGTGTTCCCACAATGCTGGACGGCAAGAAGATGAACGGTGTTGAAATGGTATCAGCTCTCAACAAGCTTGGCGGCGAGAACGGTATCGGTCTTGCAGACCTCGTTGAGAACCGTCTCGTTGGCATGAAGTCAAGAGGCGTGTATGAGACTCCCGGCGGTGCTATTCTTTATCACGCTCACGAGGTACTCGAAACTATCACTCTCGACAAAGAAACTGCACGTATCAAACAGTACCTTGGCATAAAGTTCGCTGATATCGTATACAACGGTCAGTGGTACACACCTCTCCGCGAAGCTCTCAGTGCTTTCGTAAACAAAACTCAGGAGAGAGTTACAGGTGATGTTAAGCTCAAACTCTACAAGGGCAATATCATCAATGCAGGTGTAACTTCACCATACACACTCTACGATGAGGAAGTTGCTACATTCGATGAGGACGAGGTATACAATCAGGCTGACGCAGCAGGCTTCATCAACCTCTTCGGTCTCCCGATAAAGGTTAGAGCTCAGCTGGACAAGAAGCGCAATAATAGGTAATAATCGTATGAAGTTTGTAAGTATTATATTCATAATATGTGCTCTGTTCGTTGTTTTTTTGATTGGAAGAGACGTGATATCCAATATCAGCCTTCTAGACAGTGACAGAGAAACAGCTATAAAGGGACTTAAATATGATGCTGCTTATTTCATCGGTGCAGTTATTTTCGGAACATTCCTGTTCCTGAAGCTGAACGACAGCATATTCACATTCAGCTGATAACTATCAGTACAAAGGTCTCTTGTTTACGGAGCAGCTTCCCTGAAAGCATAGAAAACGGCTCAGAGAATATTATATTAGTTTCAGGCAGGGGGCGCCTTCTCCTGCCTGTTACGATTTATTATAATGCGTAATTTTTAATTCGTAATTGCGAATTCGCCTGTTGCGACAAATTAAAGAAATGATTATGAATTATCCGATTTTATAGCTGTGATCGAAGCGAACACATATAATTACGCATTACGAATTATGCATTGAGAAAAAGGAGGGTTACTATGGTGAAGATAAGGCTCATGACTATCAACGACTGGAAAGGCGTTGAAGAGGTCTGGAAGGAACATGAGGGGACTAATCCCGTGGACGACTGCGAGGAAGGTTTCACAAGATACCTTAAGCGCAATCCCGCCACAAGCTTTGTGGCTGTGGACGGCGACAGGATAATCGGTACTATACTGGCAGGTCACGACGGCAGACGCGGCTTCTTTCACCATGTTGTAGTTGCTCCAGAGTACAGGAACCGTGGTATAGGCGAGGATATGGTGAATCACGCTATGGATGCTCTCGAAAAGGAGGGCATACAGAAGACAGCCCTCGTTGTATTTGAGGACAATGACCTCGGAAACGGATTCTGGGAGCATATAGGATTTACTACAAGACCTGACCTCGTTTACCGTAATAAATATATTAAGTAACAGGAGTTTTGCTCATGGGAAAATTTCTGGATAAATTATTTGGCAGGACCGATAACAGTACAAAAAATGAAATAAGAGATGTGCAAAAGGATAATAAAAAGCTTCCTGAGATAATCGTTGCTCCCGGTTCACATATCTGTGAGGAAGACTGGGACGGTGAGAATAAGGTATATCATATCTCTTTTTTGGTGAATGATTCCTTTCGTCCCGCTAAATCCCATGCTGCCGAAGTGACGGCGTTAAGCACTTATTCTCCCGGCAGTGAATACGGAAGCGAGGAGGACGATATCTATATCTGCATTATGATTGATGCAGGCGAATATGATGTTATTGATGATTTCAAAGAAAAGGGTACTGTCGAAGGAGCTTCATATTTTCAGAAGCTGACAGGACAGTTTTTATTTAAAGCCCGTATAAAGTATTACGACAGCCTGATGTATTTCTATGCTTTGAATATGTGTGACGGATTCTGGGATTATTCAATTCTTGCCGTGAGTTATCCTATGGAGTATGACGGAACGGAAGATGAGCAGAAGTTGATAAAAATACTTGATCAGGCGGCAGAAAGCTACAAGGAAGAACCGATAGATGAATGAGCGCTGCATAAGTAATATGTTATGGAAGGTAATTCAGGAATAACTGGAATAAATAAGGATATATATGGATAAATTCATGAAGGCAGCAATTGACGAGGCCCGGATAGGCATAAATGCAGGTCACGGCGGTCCATTCGGCTGTGTTATCGTCCGGGACGGTGAGATAGTTGGACAGGGACACAACGAGGTCGTAAAACGGCATGATCCTACCTGTCACGGTGAGGTCATGGCGATACGGAACGCCTGCGAGAAACTCGGTACTCATGACCTTAAAGGCTGTCAGCTGTATACTACCGCAGAGCCCTGCCCTATGTGTGCGGGAGCTATAATGTGGGCGAATATCCAAAAGGTCTATTACGGTTGCAATATAAACGATACCGACAGGATAGGCTTCCGCGACAAGGTGTTTTATGAAGCTCCCCCGGATATCTCCGAGGAGCTCCACCGTGAGGAATGTCTTGAGGTATTTGCCGAGTATCAGTCGATAAAGCACAAGAAAAAATACTGATAAAAGCCTTTAGCCGTTAGCCATTAGCCGATAGCTTTAAAGCGGCAGAGATGATCGTTTTAGAAGGTGAGCGAATGAGTGTCGAACTGATAGTTTTGTATATAGGTGCAGGCATTATTGGAATATGTTGGATAGCGTTCCTGATATTATGTATAAAGTGGTCTGTAAAATGGAAACAAACAATGAACGACACTGAAGCCTGTGATGGTGTGGCAAAAAGTATTTTAATTAAGAAGAAAAGCCATTCCTTGACATTGCTTGAGCTCGTGTTCGATCATAACGACGATACGGTAAGAACAGGTTTGCTGCTAACAGGCAAATACCTAAGGATGATAAGGTGCCCTGAGGAGCTTCGGCTCAGATACAGCGAAAAGAATTTGTGGACTGCGACATACGAAAAAAACGAGTTGAGATCAATGTGGACCGCAATGGCTCGCTTGACCGCTGTATTTGTGCTGATTGCAGCAGCTTTAATATTTATACGTTGATAAGTAAGGATAAAAAGGAGAAAACTATGGCAGATATGATGTGGGCAGGAAGATTTTCAAAGCAGGTGGACGCAGGCGTCAACGCTTTCAACTCTTCCATTGCCTTTGACGGACGTATGTACCGTCACGATATACAGGGCAGTATCGCCCACGCTACCATGCTGGGAGACTGCGGCATAATCACCAAGGAGGACAGCCTCGAAATAATCGAGGGACTGAAAGGCATACTCGCTGATATAGACAGCGGAAAGCTGGAGCTTGACCCCAATGCGGAGGATATTCACATGTTCGTTGAGGCAGAGCTCACAAAGCGCCTCGGCGACGTGGGAAAGAGACTTCACACCTCACGTTCAAGAAACGATCAGGTTGCAGTTGATCTCAGACTTTATCTCCGGGACGAGATAGACGAGATCTACTCAATGGTGAAGGAGCTCGCAGTTACTCTTGTCAATATTGCTAAGGAGCACACCGGGACCATAATGCCAGGATATACCCATTTACAGCGTGCTCAGCCCATAACCCTCGCACATCACCTTATGGCTTATGTGTGGATGCTCCTCCGGGATATGGAAAGATTAAAGGATACCGCAAGAAGAATGAACTACTGCCCTCTCGGCAGCGGAGCTCTTGCAGGTACGACATATAAGACAAACAGGAAGCAGACCTCCGATCTCCTTGGCTTTACGGCTCCCATGCCAAACAGCCTTGACGGAGTTGCCGACAGGGATTACTGCGTTGAACTCAACTGCGCTTTGTCGCTGCTCATGACGCACCTTTCAAGATTTTCCGAGGAAATTATCCTCTGGTGCTCGTGGGAGTTCAAGTTCGTGGAGCTTGACGACGCTTTCGCTACAGGCTCGTCTATCATGCCTCAGAAGAAAAATCCGGACGTTACGGAGCTTATCCGAGGCAAGACAGGAAGAGTAAACGGTGACCTCATGACCCTGCTCACTATGATGAAGGGGCTTCCCCTTGCATATAATAAGGATATGCAGGAGGACAAGGAGGCTATATTCGACGCCGTGGACAATGTAAAGCTCTGCGTCAAGACCTTCACTCCAATGCTCGCCACTATGCGCGTGCTCAAGGACAATATGAGGAACGCTGCCGCAAGAGGCTTCATAAATGCCACTGACTGCGCAGACTACCTTGTAAAAAAGGGTATGCCCTTCCGCGACGCCTACAAGATAACGGGAACTCTTGTTGCTCAGTGCATAGAAAAGGGTCTCACTCTCGAAACTATGACTATTGAGGACTACAGAGCTATGACGGAGCTCTTCACCGAGGACGTATACGAGGCTATAAGCCTTGATACCTGCGTCCGCGAGAGAAAGTCCGAGGGCGGTCCTTCGCCTGACGCAGTAAAGGAACAGATAGCTCTTGCGGAAAAGGCACTGGGTATCTGATATGAAGAAAAAGGATATAAGCTTTATTTTGGGCCTTTCGATACTCATGGGCATTATATGGGTAGTAGGAGAGATAATAATGGGGCTCTGGCTTGCAGTAAGACCGGGAGCTCCCCATATAATATGGTGTGTTGCTGTCGTTGCAGTGACCCTTGCGATAAGCGTATGGCACTCGATGATAGAGGACACATCTGAGCTTGAAGATCCTAAGCGCGACAAGTACGAGCGTAAGGTAAATAAGCGAAAGTAATAGCAGTTAGTCATTAGCTTGTAGGGGCTAGAGTCCCCGACAGCCCGAATCATCTAAAAGGAGGCGGTACAATGAAATCAGGAAAAGACAATAACAGCGAATCAATGGTAAAAATATGCGGTAACTGCCGTGAAATCATTGAAGATGATAATTTTTGCAGGTACTGTGGCGCGAAAATAATCAAAAACGAGTATGCGCCGGAAAAAGATATGATATCAATAATTTACGGACCGCCGCCTGTTGAAAGAAAACATATTTGCAGCAACTGCGGATATACATGGAAAAAATGGGCTATGATAGACAAAGAACAGTATTGTCCTAAGTGCGGCGGCGAGATCGTTACCGAGGAAACTGGAGAAAAGCTGTTATGATATCCAGTGAGTGACGCATTCACTTACAGAATATTCTATATAAAAGAGCCATAAAACGGAGGAATAAAAATGTCAGTAAAAATTTACATAGACGGTCAGGAAGGAACGACAGGTCTTAAAATACAGGAGCGTTTCAAAGACAGGCACGACCTTGAGATCATGAAGATCAGCGAGGAGCTGAGAAAGGATCCTGCCGAGCGTGCAAGACTTATAAACAGCGCAGACTATGTATTCCTCTGCCTGCCGGATACTGCTTCCATAGAAGCAGTATCATTCATCGATAAGGATAACGATCATGTGCGTATTATAGATGCTTCCACAGCACACCGCACAAATCCCGATTGGGCTTATGGCTTCCCAGAGCTTTCACCTGCTCACAGGAAAAAGATAGAAACCTCGAATAGAGTTGCTGTTCCGGGCTGCTATGCAAGTGGATTTGCTTCCATAGTATATCCGCTGGTGAATAACGGCATAATATCTGCGGACTATCCTGTATTTGCATACGCAACATCGGGCTACAGCGGAGCAGGCAAGAAGGCGATAGCAGTCTATGAGGGTGAGGACAAGCCGTTTGAATATGGTAGCCCAAGACAGTATGCACTCTCTCAGCAGCATAAGCACCTTCCGGAGATGAAAGCAGTATCGGGGCTCACCTACACGCCTATGTTCAATCCTATGGTATGCGATTATTTCAGTGGAATGGTAGTAAGTGTGCCTATACAGACAAGGACTCTTGACAAGAAAATCACCGCGCAGCAGGTGCATGAGATGTACGTAAAGCACTATGCAGGCGCAAACATGATAGAGGTTATGCCTCTTATGTCCGCAGAGGAGCAGAAGAGCTTCTTCCTTGCTTCAAATACGCTCAGCGGACAGAACAAGCTACAGGTTTTTGTTTTCGGCAATGATGAGCAGATACTTCTTTGCTCGCGCCTCGATAATTTAGGCAAGGGTGCAAGCGGAGCTGCTGTACAGTGCCTTAACATAATGATGGGAATAGACGAAACAACAGGACTTATATGAGAATTACAAGAAAACGGGGGAAGTAAAATGAGCAAAACACTTCGCGAGATATATGAATATGACCTAATCGAGGACGACGGTATAGACTATACCGTCGATGAATGGTTCAATACCATAATGGAAAAGACAAAGGATCAGCTGAATGTTTCTGACGTCAGCCGTATGCTCCGTCAGAAAATATGCTCTCGCGTTGCAATAAAGAGAGCCATAGAAATGCTTAGCGACGATCCGTTCGTAGGAGAGATGTTCGAGGGACAGCTTATGTTCAACCTGTACTCGGGCAAGGAAAAGTACCTGAAACTCTTTTATCCTCAGATGGGTCCAGTCCTCGAAAAGGCAGGCCTTATGGCAAAGGCTCACAAATGGGCTTCCGACGAGGAAAAGAATGAATATATGGACATAATTGCAAAATTCGCACAGAAGATCAAGGAGGAAACAGATGAAGCTTGTTGAACTTAAAGGAGTAACATTCGTAGAAGGCGGTGTATGTGCCGCAAAGGGATTCAGGGCTAACGGAGTACAGTGCGGACTTGCACACAAGCCTCTCGGCGATGCAGCAGAGGAGAACGTTATCCCCGCAGCAAAGAAGAAAAATGATCTGGCACTTATTGTCGCCGACAAGGAGTGTAGCGTGGCTGCAGTATATACCACAAATAAAGTCAAGGGAGCTCCCATACTCGTTACAAAGGAGCACCTCAGAAACGGAAAGGCAAGAGCGGTTATCGTAAACTCCGTAAACGCAAATACCTGCAATCCTGACGGTGTTGAGAAGGCAACAAAAATGTGTCAGCTCGCCGCAAAGAGCCTCGGTATTGACGAAAATGACGTAATCGTAGCTTCCACAGGCGTTATCGGACAGGTACTCCCTATAGAGCCTATCGAAAAGGCTATGGACGGTCTTGCAGAGGGACTTACCTATGACGGCAACAAGCGTGCCCTTGAAGCTATAATGACTACAGACACACAGGAAAAGGAAATCGCCGCACAGTTCGATATTGGTGGAAAGACCTGCACTATGGGCGGTATGCTCAAGGGCAGCGGAATGATACACCCGAATATGGCTACTACTCTTACCTTCCTTACCACAGATGTGGATATAACTCCGGAAATGATACAGCATGCCCTTGATGATATAATCAAGGTAACTCTCAACAGAGTAAGCGTTGACGGAGACACCTCCACAAACGATATGGTGTGCATACTCGCTTCCGGCGAGGCAGGCAACAAGCCTATCACCGAGGAGGACGGAGAATACGAGAAGTTCAGACATGCTCTCTACGGCATACTCATGAACCTTGCACGTAAAATGGCAAGGGACGGCGAGGGCGCTACAAAGCTGGTGGAGTGCGCTGTAAAGGGTGCTGAGAGTGACGAAATCGCCGAAAAGGTGGCAAAGTCCGTTATAGGCTCCAGCCTCATAAAGGCTATGATATTCGGCGAGGACGCTAACGCAGGAAGAATATATTGCGCGGTTGGATATACCGACGCTTCATTTGATATTTCTAAGGTCGATGTGGATATGGCTTCTGCAGGCGGCACTATTCCTCTCGGAAGGAACGGAAACGTTATCGAGTTCTCCGAGGATTTGGCTAAGGAGGTCCTCAAGGAGGAAGAGATACAGATACTCGTCTCTATGGGAGAGGGCAAGGGCAGGGCCATTGCATGGGGATGCGACCTTACTTATGACTACGTAAAGATAAACGGCGATTACAGAAGCTGATACATATTAGCTTTATATGCAGACAGGCGGAGCGCTGTCAGGGCTGGTGACAGTATGTTTTTAATGAAAGGAATGAGCGCCGAGAAGGTGCAGAAAAAGTATCTTAAGAAAGACGAGCAGATTATCTGGAACAAGGTGACAGATTACGTAAAGATACACTGGAATGATTCAATAATTACTGTTTTTTTAGGACTGGCATCCTTCTTTGTAGGGAACGTGCCGATAATAACAGAAGGCGTCAACATTGAAAACCTTCTGGGTGCTATTGTTTTTTCTCTTTTCGCAATAGTTGTTATTCTGAGTACCTATGATGTGACAGGCTCGTACTTTATCACGAATAAGCGAGTGCTCATATTCAGCGAGAAGGGGTGCAGGAAGATAGAGTATCGTGAAATATATACAGCATATGTAAGTAAAGAGGAGAAAACCGGCAGAGAATACATTACGCTGTGTATAAATCACAAGGACATCAAGGGAAAAAATAATAAATACTTTCTCTGGGATATTGAGGACGGAATAAAGGTCGTCGATATCATAAAAAAGCAAAAGGAGCTCTGCGGCTCATAAGAAAAAACTGGATAAACGATTAGTGATCTATTGGGGGTGATCTTGTGTTCGGAAGAAAAAATGGGGACGACTATGATGATTATAACGAGAGAAATGCGGCAAAGTATGACGACGACTATATAGCGCCGTCTCATGATTACCGCAGGGAGTGCGATCACAGTCATGAGCAGACCTACGAGGATATGGATGATCTCTGGGAGTGCAGGCACAGCCATGAACAGTCATATCAGAACATAAACGAGGTACGTGAATGTAACCATAGTCACGAACAGACATACGCTGATGCGGATACAGAACAGCGCCCTTACGATAACTATAACTATAACTCCATAGAGAGTATGTTTGAAGCCTATCTGGAGCCAAACGAGCATTTGCTGTGGGCAGGCGGTTCCGGCGACCCGGCAAAGCAGAATCAGGAGAGCATGAAAAAAGACAGCTCTCCGGGACTCACACTTCTGATCATAGGTATAGTCCTGATGTTTACGTGTTTTGCAGCATTTATAGGATTAGCATTTATTGCAGCAGGCGTTGTATTACTGGTAATGAATATTGATCATGGATTTTATGCTGTGACCGACAAAAGATTAATGCAGTATATGTACGGTCAGTTTGAATCAGCCGGGCTTCAGAATATAATTAGTACCAATGCGTCCATGAGCGGCAATAATACAGGGAAATTAACCATAAATCTGCGCGGTATGCTTGATCCTGCGGAAAGGACCAGTGATAACCGGGCCGTTGGAGCAGGAAGAACTCTGATCGTAATAAAAAACATACAGGACCCGGTGCGTGTAAAGCAGATAATCGACGACGCCTGCGCAGGTGTAAGATACATGAATTATCAAAACCAAGGAAAGGGCTACTAAAGGTAGGGTATGTTCGGAAGGAAAAAAGATGAAGGAACTGAATATTTCGGCAATAATGTCCAATATCCTCCAGGAAAGTCTGTATATGATATTAAACTAATGGAAGGCGAGCAGATACTGTGTGTCAAGGACACCGGTGTACAAGACACCACTTACCCTGGCAAATATGAAAAGCACGAAAAAATAGTTAAAACAGTTTTTAAAATTGAAAATAGAACTAAAATCATATTTATTATTGGTATTATTTTGTCGTTGTTTGGCGCTAATATGATATTTATACATGGGGGAATGTTGATGACTTGGCCCTATATACTGGTTCATAATTTTTCTTTCATCCTTGTAATGACAATTATTATAAAAGGACATATCAAAGCCTGTCGTATGGGGCTGAACTATTGCCTGACAGACAGAAGATTAATATCTTTTGGAGTTAATTACTGGCAGGAGATACCACTTGAAGATGTTGTAAGAACAATTGCTGTTGAAAAAAATAATAAAGGAAAACTTATCGTCAAAGCAATAATTGATGAAAACACTAAAAAGTGTGCTGATTATGTTTTCCCTGATGTGGAAGATCCTTGTCGGGTAAAAGAAAAACTCGATCAAGCTATAGAAAAATGCAAGACAGATAATAATCAATTTTAAATAAAAGGAAGTTAAGGAAAATGGAAAAGATATCAAACAATGAAAAGTCGCAGGTGCTTATCGACGCCCTGCCATACATACAGAAGTACAATAACAAGATACTCGTTATCAAGTACGGCGGAAACGCCATGACCAACAAGGAGCTCAAGGACGCCGTAATGACGGATATCGTTCTCCTTTCGCTGGTAGGCGTGAAGGTAGTCCTTGTACACGGCGGCGGTCCTGAGATAAGCGATATGCTCAAAAAGCTCAATATCGAGAGCCGCTTCGTGAACGGTCTGAGGTACACCGACGACGCCACTGTGGACGTTGTGAAAATGGTCCTCTCCGGCAAGGTCAACAAGGAGCTGGTACAGCTGCTCGCACAGCATAAGGGCAGTGCCGTAGGTCTCTGCGGTATCGACGGAGAAATGCTCGTAGCCGAAAAGAAAAAGACCGACGACGGTCAGGATCTCGGCTGGGTTGGCGAGATAACAAAGGTCAACACAAAGCCTATCACCGATGCCCTTGCAAACGGAAATATCCCTGTTATCGCAACAGTTGCAACTGACGCGGAGGGCAACACCTACAACATCAACGCCGATACTGCCGCTGCAAGGATAGCCGCAGAGCTTGGCGCCGAGAACCTTATCCTTATGACTGATATAGCAGGTCTGCTCAGGGACAAGGACGACCCGTCAACTCTTATCCCTGAGGTCAACGTCAGCGAGGTCCCCTTCCTCAAGAGACAGGGCATAATCTCAGGCGGAATGATACCCAAGATAGACTGCTGTGTAGAGGCTGTAAGACGAGGCGTGAAAAAGACCGTTATCATCGACGGAAGAGTGCCTCATTCCATACTTATCGAGATACTTTCCAACGAAGGAATCGGTACCCAGTTCGTGTGATAGAGTTACCGCTCGTAAAATAATTTACTTGTATACAAAAAATTTACTTATAAAAAATCTTAATTGATTGATTTTGACTGCCATTAAGCGCTATAATAATAGTGTGTCTGATATGATCCATGGGCAGTCTGCCCCCAAGGAGGACGTTATGAATACCATTGATAAATTCAATTCCCACGTTATGCAGTCCTACGGACGCTATCCCCTTGTTATGGAGGAGGGAAGCGGCAGACGCTGTAAGGACGAAAACGGTACGGAATACATCGACTTCGGAAGCGGTATAGGTACGAACTCTCTCGGATACTGCGACGAAAAATGGGCTGACGCTGTGTGCGCTCAGGTAAGGACCCTCCAGCACAGCTCCAACTACTACTATACCAAGGTGCAGGCGGATTTCGCCGAAAGGCTCTGCGGCATCACCGGTAAAAAGTCGGTATTTTTCTGCAACAGCGGCGCTGAAGCGAATGAGTGCGCCATAAAGGTGGCAAGGAAGTACAGCTTCGATAAATACGGCAAGGGCAGGCATACCATAATTACCCTTGTGAATTCCTTCCACGGCAGGACTATAGCTACCCTTTCAGCTACGGGTCAGGATGTGTTCCATAATTATTTCTTTCCGTTCGTAGAAGGTTTCGTGAACGTGACCGCAAACGATATCGCAGACCTTGAGGCAAAGCTTCAGGACGATACGGTTTGCGCGGTAATGCTCGAATATGTGCAGGGAGAGGGCGGCGTCAATGTTCTCGGTCAGGAATTTGTGGACGCTGTTTACGACCTGTGCGCAAAGAAGGATATACTTGTTATAACCGACGAGGTACAGACCGGTGTCGGACGTACAGGTAAATTCCTTGCAGGAGAATACTTTGGCAAAAAAGCTGACATCGTTACTCTGGCAAAGGGTATCGCAGGCGGTCTCCCGATGGGCGCCTGTCTTGTGAACGAGAAGTGTAGCGGAGTTCTTACGGCAGGTACTCACGGCTCCACCTTCGGCGGCAACCCTATAGCCTGCGCAGGCGGTCTTGCGGTCCTTGACAGGATCGAGAGCTCCGGCTTCCTTGAAGAGGTGAACAGGAAGAGCGAGTTCATAAAGAGCGAGCTTGAAAAGTGCAGCGAGGTCGAGTACATAACAGGTCTCGGGCTCATGGTGGGCATAAAGCTCAGGAGCAAGGACGCCCACGATGTTGCTCAGAAGGCTCTCGACAGGGGACTCCTTATTCTTACTGCCAAAGAGAAGGTTAGACTTCTGCCTCCATTGACGATTTCTTATGATGAGCTAAAGGACGGACTGAAGATTCTGATAGAGATACTGGAGGAATGACTATGGAGTTTCAGGTGATCGGAAAGGGCGGAAAATATACCGTTCAGGACAAAACAGGCCGACTTATCTACAGTATAAAGAAAAAAGGCTTCGGATCACGCTATAACCTGATGGACGCAAGTAACTACAACCTCTATACCCTCGTTCAGACAGGCGATGCGAAGAGACCGTTCTTCACAATAATACTCAACGACAACGTATTTATGTCCATGGAATGTACCTCTCTGTTCCTTAATCCCACTATAAAGGCGAAAAACAAGACCATGCGCTTTGAGATAACTAGTAAGGACAGAAAGAATTTCGATATAATCCTCAATGACGCGAAGGTGGGAAATATCCAGAGTCTCCTCGGAGTGAACGGAGAGATGCAGTACCATTTCGATGTGGAGAACAAGGCCTTTGACGACTATATATCACTTTTTGCTGTGGCGATAGACAGGGCGTTCGGCGAAATGAACAAAACTTGATTTGATAATGAAAGAACCGGAAGGATAGGATAATATGAAACACTTACTTAAAATGCTCGATCTCAGCACAGAGGAGATCATAGAAATACTCAACCTTGCAGACCAGCTCAAGTACGAGCTTAAGCACGGTATCCCGCACCCCCACCTCAAGGGAAAGACCCTCGGAATGATATTCCAGAAGGCTTCCACACGCACAAGAGTTTCCTTTGAGACAGGTATGTACCAGCTGGGCGGATATCCGCTGTTCCTCTCGTCAAACGATCTCCAGATCGGACGCGGAGAGCCCGTACAGGATACGGCGAGAGTTCTCTCCCGCTACCTCGACGGTATTATGATACGTACCTTTGAGCAGAAGGAGGTCGAGGACCTTGCTGAGTACGGCTCTGTGCCGATAATCAACGGTCTTACGGACTTCTGTCACCCTTGTCAGGTGCTGGCTGACCTTATGACGATACGCGAGTTCAAGGGCAGCTTTGACGGACTTAAAATGTGCTTTATCGGTGACGGAAACAATATGGCAAACTCCCTTATCGTCGGCTGCTTAAAGGTAGGTATGTCGGTGTCTATCGCTTGTCCCGACGACTATCAGCCGCCGAAGGAGATACTTGACTTTGCAAAGGGCTACGGAGATAAGTTCGAGATGACAGATAAGCCTATGCAGGCTGCAAAGGGCGCAGACGTGCTCATCACTGACGTATGGGCTTCCATGGGGCAGGAGGGCGAAGCCGAGAAGCGCAGGAAGGCTTTCACAGGCTATCAGATCAACGACGAGCTCATGGCGCAGGCAAATGCAGACGCGATAGTGCTCCACTGTCTCCCTGCACACCGTGAGGAGGAGATCACAGAGAAGGTATTCGAGGCTCACGCAAACGAGATATTCGAGGAAGCCGAGAACCGTCTCCACGCTCAGAAGGCAGTAATGGTAAAACTGATGGCAAGCTGAGCCTGCTTGACCGCGTCCACGTTGACGCTCGTAAACTCGCTTACTATGATTGCAAATTGTAATTGTACATAGCTTACGGAGCTTTTTGAGCGGCAGTACATTGGCCGTTAGCATCAGGCTGAAACATACGTATTGGAGGGAACGCCGTCTTCGGCGTCACATAATCAATACATAATGCAGGGACGGATACTATCCGCCCGTGAAAAAATGATAAAAGCGGACAGTTCGTGCTGTCCGCTTTTTACAAAAATGATATGAGGTATTATAATGAAAAAAGTAAAGGTATCATACACACCGACGATCGTGTATATTATATCCGCGATGATATGGGTAGCGGTCATGCTCGTTATTTCGGCATATCTGAATGAATTAGGCTTTTATATAGGTGTACTGGCAGGTCTCGCCGCACTGTTATTCGTATACTGTCAGGGTACTGTTGTTGAGTACGGCGAAGGGAAGATAATCAGGTGCAGAAGCTTCTTTTATAAATGGAAGATAGACCTTGAGCGCATTGATACTTTCAGCTACACGGTGAGAAAGTACCGCGCAAGAGGCGGCATCCGCCATATGATGGTGATAATGTTTGACCACAGCATGATGGGTATAAATGACTGTTATAAGCTCACTTCATTTATCGGAGAAAATGAAATGAAAAAGCTGATGTGCAACGAAGCGGACAAGCTTGATATAATGCAGATATACAAGTTCGCAGAGAGCCTGTACCCCGATAAAGCAAGGGGCTATACAGAAAAAGAAGATATCAACGCATAAAATACGAGGTGATAAAATGCAGAATCTTATACTTGCCTGTGTGGGCTTGGCAATAGCAATAGCAGGTGGCGTATATCTTGCAAGGCTTCTTTATTTCAAGAAGTTCGGAGTTGCGGTAAAGGCGGAGGTGCTTGACGCGGAGGAGGTCCTGAAAAGAAGGGGCGTTGCGATGTTCGGCTCGATCATGAGGGTCGCTAAGAGAGTTTCACATTATACGCATACTATGAGATACGACTTCGGCGGGAAGATATACAAGGTCAAGGACAAGGCGGGCTATACAGAGCCGATGAAGGTGGGCTCCACCCGTATTATCCTCTGCGACCCGAAGAAGCCCGAGAGCTTCAAGCTTGAGGACGACGTGCAGAGGCATATCACGATAACCGCCGCACTTGCAGTAATGGCGCTTTTTTTTGCAGGGCGATTCTTTTACGAGTATATCAAATGAATTCAGTGGTGATAAGGAATGAAAAGGATAGAAGCATCTGGAGCTGTTGCTTTTGAAAGATGGTCCGGAATGGTTCTGTTTATAATAGTTGCAGTGCTGCTGTTAGCGGCGTCACTGTTTGAGTCCGCGAGGAAGCCGATATGCGGACTTGCACTGGCGGTGCCTCTCAAATATTTTATAGTGTTTATTGCGTTTATTGCGGTATCGTTTTCTCCGATGACAGATGTGTTTGACGACCAGTGGCTGATGATGAAGAACGGTATGTTCAGAAAAGACATCAGAATGGACGAGATCACGCGAGTGAGATACTATATAATGCTGAGAAAAAGTAGACGGCCAAGTATGCGATTTTATCATCTTGTAATGGAGATAGAGTATCAGGGCGGCAGACAGGAGCTCATGGAGCATATAGAAAAAGCTGAGATAGAATACTGCAAGCACGGAGAGGCGAATAAGGAGCTTTTCGCGCTTTACAACCATATAAAGGAGCTGTATCCGGATAAAGCAAAGGGCTACTGGGAATACTGCGGTATATGATATGTAAATATAGGGCATAATGTATAAAAAGCAGCCGATTCAACGACGATTATTTTAGTTGACAAACGCTGTATGGCGTGATATAATAATTAAGTCGCCTGAGGACAACAGCCTTCGGGCAGACAAAACAGCATCTTGAAAATTGAACAATGCGAATAAAAAAGTAACGACCCTTGAGATTCCTATCTGAGACTGGAAACAGTTGAGGAGAGAGAAGGTCAAGAAAAGACTAAAAAATAACACGCAAGTAATAACGCAAGCGTTATGAACAGGATTAAAGATATTTTGGTACTTAGGTACTGATATATACAACTATAATAAAGAGTTTGAT
>NZ_JAGCFH010000096.1 GCF_017650195.1 Ruminococcus sp.
ACTACACAAAGCAGAATGAATATGAGCCTGAGAAAATGAATATAAGCGACCTTGTTTCGTTCATCAGTGATGCTTCCAAGGACGAAAGTCTTTCAACATATTTCACTCCCGAAACAGTAGCACAGACCGAGCATCTTGCGATATTTACCAACAAGGTAAGAATAACCGAAGAACTTAATGCGACTAGCCTCGGAAATATGCTGGGAATGGACGAAAATGCTGTACAGCAGCTCATTATCATGCAAAACGGTGAAGAAGCTGCTACTTCTGTATATGCTCTCGTTAACTTCATTCTTACTGATGCAACTCAGAATACCGAGTCAGCATCACAGTTCGATACAGCAACCTTACAAAAACTTGGAACACTCCAAAAAATAATGGACATGACAATGAGCGGAACACCTCTTCCATACACCGATGCAGCAAAAATGTTTGGTATGGAAGAAGCCGCAATGAAGCAACTTTACATCATGAAGGAAACCAATGCATATGAGCTCAGTATTTCAATGCACGATATGGTGACCTTCCTCAGCGCTGCTAAAAATGAGATTTCCTCAATGGCAAATACAGAAATGCTTGCTAAGATAGAAATGCTGAAAAACATTATGGACGCTTCTACAGCTGGAATAGAATTCGATGAAAACAGCATTGCTGCATTAATGGGTTTCGAGCCTGACAAAGCACATCAGCTCCTCTTGCTCTATGATATCATCAGAGCCGACAGTGAATATAAGATGTCAGCCAAAAGCTTTGTAGAGCTTCTTATGAACTCCGTACTTACTGATGAAAATATGGCACAGAATTTTGCAGATGAAGATAAAAAGCAGCTTACGAGTTTCTCAAAACTCATCACCGCAGTTACAAACGATACCCCCTATACAAGCAGGGAAATAGCAGCTTTATTTGAAGGTATGTCAGAAGATATGGATGAGGATAAAATGTCGCTCATGTATCTTTACCATGATGCAAATGCAGCTTCTGACAAAACAAATACCATGTCCGTGGAACAACTTATGAACTATCTTAACGATACACTGATATATGATGACGCTTTCAAAACTGTACTTGATGATGAAATGATCGCCGATATCAAGCAGTCTGCCGCAGATTTGAATAACGGGATCAGGCAGCTCAAAGGTGACAACTATTCAAGACTTATCCTTTCGGTAACAATACCCGAAGAGGGTGCAGAAACCGATGCATTCTATGAACTGGTCAACAGCAAATGCAATGATCTGAACGGCAATTATCACCTGATAGGTTCTTCTGCAATGAACTATGAGATGGGTCAGACATTTGATAGAGAACTTCTACTGATAACCCTGCTCACCGCAACAGCAATATTTATAGTTGTACTCCTTACATTCCGTTCTTTTGCAGTTCCTGCAATACTGGTGCTGCTTGTACAATGTGGTGTATTCATAACGATCACAGTCGTAGGTTTTCAGGGATATAGCATCAATTATCTTGCACTTCTGATCGTTCAGTGTATACTCATGGGCTCAACGATAGACTATGGTATTCTATTCAGCAACTATTACCGGGAAGCACGAAAGACAAGCAAGCATGCGGAAGCGCTGAAACTGGCTTATGCAGGCTCCATACATACTATTCTTACCTCGGGACTTATAATGGTAATCGTAACTGCAATATTCGGTCAATGCTATGGTGAACCTACCATAGAACAAATATGCCAGACATTGTCTATAGGTGCTGCAAGTGTTATTCTTCTTATAGTATTCATCCTTCCTGGTATCCTTGCCTGCCTTGACCGTTTTACATCTGGAAATAACAGGCTGAAATAAAACGTGTCTGTAATAACGAATATTACTATTATTATCTGAATAAAAATAACAAGGCTCTCACATTTTTCAGTTGTGAGAGCCTTTATGTTTCTGAAAAAATTATGTATGAAAAAAGTGGTAAGAGCAGTTTTTTAAGTCCTGTAGTTTTCGTGAAATACAGTCATGAATTACTGATTACATTCAATACAGTGATTATCGCAAACACTGCAAAATAACTTCATTTGCTCATTATCCCAATTAATTCTTCCCATCTGAATCATTTTCTCATCTTTTCCCCAACATACAGCGCAATAACACACCTTTGGGTTATCACCTTCCAGTGTCAAATACGGCCATTCATACCTAACCAGCTTTTGCACCGTTTGTTTAGATTTTTGTAATTCTGAATTCTCTTCACGTAGTTTTGCTATCTCAGTCTGCATATCCAAAGCCTGTGAGCTTAAATCAATGAGTTGTTTATAAAGCTCGATATTATCTGCTTTTTGTGCTATTCCTATTGCGTCTTTTATTCCTTCATAACCTTAATTACATATCTCTTCACAAGGCCCCCATGTTCGTTTTGGGGCCTTAGATTTTTACAGTCACCTCTTTATGTCTCTTTGCATGTTTTCCAATCATATTGAAAGAAAGGATTCGATGTTTAAGGTTGGATATTCGGATATGTAGCCGCCGTACACAGTAATGCTGATTTAGAGTATATACAGCTGTTTCTATGATGCCGTTCATTTTTTGTTCATTTTTCGTTCGTTTTCAGCTGATGTTGAGAACTGTCCGAGCAAGGTGGATTTTAGTATATATTGCGACTATCAGAATGATTATTGTTGCAACACATCAAATTTAAAAGCTTTGCCATCGATTAGTACTATCTAAATATAATAAAATACTTGAAAACATGTATTCGGGATGTCAGACTGATACGGAACTCATCTCAAAATTGACATAAACTTATAATCAAATGTTTGTGACAAATGGTGTTAAGAGTATCATCAGCATACATACAGGGCAGATGAACTTTATCATTATATTGTAAAGGAGCTTTGAGCGGAAACGCTTTTCGCCCAGCATTACCTCTTCTTCTATGTACTTTACTTTCACAATATAGCCTATGAGTATACAGGTAAGAAGAGCGAGTATAGGCATCATTATGTTGTTTGTGATGAAATCGAAGAAATCAAGTATCTGCATGCCTAACAGTTTTATATCAGACCACGCACTGTATCCGAGAACAGAGAACATACCTAAGATGAATGTTGCAAATATTACTATTACACAGCTCTTAGCGCGACCGAAACTGAATTTCTCGATCACAACAGCTGTAACGGTCTCCATAAGAGATATGGATGAGGTAAGTGCGGCAAGAGTGACGAGTATAAAGAATGCTGCACCGATAAATTGTCCTGCAGGCATTGTTGCAAATACCTTGGGAAGCGTATTAAACATAAGTCCGGGACCTGCATTGAGTGAATCACTATCACCATTTGAGAAAATGAATACAGCAGGAACGATTATCATACCTGCAAGTATAGCCACGGCTGTGTCAAATATTTCTATCTGTCGAACAGAACTTTCAAGAGAGTCTTCCTTTCGCATATAAGATCCGTATGTCACCATTATGCCCATCGCTATGGACATTGAGTAGAAAAGCTGTCCGCAGGCTGCTGCAATTGTTTGTAAGAACTTAGTAGGTGTGAAGCCATTAAGATTGGGAAGCAGATAGTACTTGAGTCCTCTGCCAGCACCGTCAAGAGTAAGGGTATATACCGAAATCGCTACGATAAGCAGGAGTAGTATAGGCATAAGTAATTTGCTCACTTTTTCAATGCCCTTTTCAACTCCGAGGAATACAGCAACCGATGTAAAAAGCAGGAATATTATGAAAAATACTGTCGGCTGTGTGAAATGGCTGATAAAGTTGCTGAAAAAAGGTATTCTTTCCCCCGATGCTGTGATGTATTCGGCTGTTGAAACTTTTTTACCGCTGCCTATAATGAATACGTACATATATTTCAATACCCAGCCGCCTATAACGCAGTAATATGGTAGAATGAGCGCAGGTATCACGGCAGCAAGCAGTCCTAGAGGAGAGAAACGCTTGTCTACAGACTTGTATGCGCCAATAACACTTTGGCCTGTTTTTCTACCGATAGCTATTTCAGTGAGCATGAGTGCGAAGCCAAATGTTATGGCAAATACGATGTATACCATCAAAAATACACCGCCACCGTATTTAGCGGCAAGATATGGGAAACGCCAGATGTTACCTAGACCAACAGCCGAACCTGCCGCAGCAAGTATAAAGCCAATCTTAGAACCGAAGCCTCCCCTTTCAGAAACCTTGCTATTGTTTTTCATAAACATCGTCCTTTCAGTATGTCATTTACAAAATACAAATATAATTATATCATCATTGAGCAGAAAAATCAATCTCATGAATTGAATATATTTCAAAATACAGATATCCTTTCTATAACTAATATTACCGTTTATAATTATCCGTACCGCTAGCGGCTGCACTACTGTTATACTTGTTTTTCTTATAAAGAAATCCGCCCGTATTTGCATCTGTGGGTATTATTCTTTTTATTTAATTGTATACGCTGTTCTTAAAGACATTTATCCTGAAAATGATATGTAAAAATGCCTGCTTACGACATTTTCT
>NZ_JAGCFH010000097.1 GCF_017650195.1 Ruminococcus sp.
GATATGACGCTCAGCTTGCTAATTATACAGCACAGCTGGATTCTTTGAAGGCAGCTATTCAGGCAGATCGTGATGCACTTAGTGCTGCAATAACGGCTAGAAATAATGCAGATCCTGAGGGTGCAGGTAATACATCGGCTGATTATACAGCTGCTCTTAATGCCTACAACGGTGCTCTTACCGCTTATAACGATGCTTTAAAGGCTTATAATGACGCAGCGGCAGCATATCAGGCAGCACTTGGCAATGATAATGACCTTGTGATATATATTAATCTGTCGGATGATGTTGTAACTTCAGGTAATGAAACAGATAAGTGGCAGCTCCTGCCTATTCCGGATGGAGATGATACGGTTGCTCATTTCTATTACACAAGTATACTTCAGGGTTCAGAAACCTCCGCTAAGCTGATTGACAGCGTTGAGCTTGCTGATACAGTTACACAGGATACTTACAAGAGCTTTGACTTTGATCTCAACATTAATCTTGATTCTGCTCAGATTACTTATGCTGAAGATCAGTCCACTATCCTTACAGACGCTGTAGCAGGTACTGCATTTGAAAACAGAAACGCAAATCTGACACAGCCGACAAGTCTTGATACGCCTGTTCTTTGGAGTTAATTTTATAAAAGTACGGTATTTATTATAAATTTATTTAAGTAATATGGAAAGGAGGCTGGCAATATGAGTTTTAAGCGGATATTTTCTGCACTCAGTGCAAGCCTCCTTATTCTTTCATGCAATACCATGAATGCTTTTGCTGATACTACCCTGCCCGAGGGGGCAGTCAAGGGGCTTCCCGAAAAGCTGACTGCCATGGACTCAGAGGGCAGGGCGGTAAACAGCGAGAGCGGAGAGTACTTCTTCTGTGTCGATGATATGATATACGGCGAGACCTACTCCAAGGATGTTCAGCTGATGAACCTCCGCGACGATCAGGCGTATAACATATATCTGCATACAGAGCCTGTATCGAGAAGTGGCGATATAGACCTTGAAAAAGGGTGCGTTTGCAAGTTTTATCTTGACGGCAGGGAAGTCTACAGCGGTGATGTCAACGGAAAGGGAAATATTGACCTTACTCAGGACGCTCTCGACCTCGGTAACTACAAGCCGGGCGACTCCCACACACTGAAATGCAGCGTAGTGTGGAATGATACTTCGTATGTTGACTCCGTTAAGAGCAGTCACCGAATCGTAAGCCGTAATGGTACGGAGGTACTGGAGGAGAGTAATAACAGCGCATACGGCGATATAGTATTCAAGTGGATATTCTATGCAGCTGTCGATGAGGATTTCGTTCCGCCGAATACCGGACTTTTTGCTGTAAACGGACGTATATGGCTCTGTTGCATGGCAGCCGTAGCGACGATGATACTGTTTATGCTGCCGCTGCTGTTAAAGCAGAAAAGGAAAAAGAGGGAAGCATGAGGACGAAGATACTTGCGGCTGCGATGTTGCTTCTCGCAGTTGTTGGAGCGTTCAGCGGTCACAGGTATTATATGACCGCATATCTTCCGGGAAAACGCCTTGATGAAGCTGTAAAAAAACAAGCGGAAATAATCGAAAGGATTAGACCTGATACCTTGGCAAAAGCCGCAGATACCGGAAAAGCTCCTGATAATCCGCTTGTATTATGTGAAAATGTGAATGATGACATAGTTGGATGGATCACCATTCCCGATATGAATATTGATCTTCCTGTCGTTCAGGGGGAAGACAACGATTTTTACCTTCATAATGGAGTGGACGGACAGTACAACTATGAACTTGGCTGTCCGTTTCTTGATTATCGCTGTGAATCGGATTTCAGCGGTTTCAATTCCATTGTATACGCCCATAACATGACAGAGCAGCGGATGTTTGCGGATATCGCTTTATACAAGGACGAAGCATTTTTTCAGTCGCATCCGGCAGGTACTCTGACTATGAAGGACGGAGAGCATGATGTGCAGTTCTTTGCCTACATGACGACAATGAGCACATCGCCCGCCTATCATGTCGCTTTTGCGAGCCTTTCTGAGAAGGAAGATTATATTGAGTATGTTTTTTCTGAGGCAAATTATACGGATTTTTTTACTCCGGATGAACTTAAGGGGAAGGAAGATCTTCATTTCCTCCTTCTTTCTACCTGCACATTTGAATCTGATGATGCAAGAGGAATTCTTTTCGGCGTGATCGGGTGAATTTGTCAAAATGGCGTGACATAAATCACCGTATTGTGCAGATACTATGTTTTTGGGAATTTGCATTCCTGAACAAAGTTCAGGACAATAAAAAAAGAGCAGCTATGCATGATGCATTTACTGCTCAGAACAGGACTCAGACGTCCTGGTTATTCTCCTGCGTTTCTGATTTATTTCCCTTATTGAGAATAAAATTCAGTATCAGCAGTATCAATATCAGCGCGGCAGCTGAGATCAAGCCTTTCCTTGTATTCAGATAAACAGGGATGAGACCTATCTTAGGGATACTGAATATTATCTTACCGATATAGTTTTGCGACGTTACCGGTGAGGAATCATCGAGGTCGTTTGCGTCGCCTTTGGTAGTGTATTTGTTACCGGATATCGCAGTGACTCTGTGTGTGACGACTGCATTGTTTCCCATACGGAATGATATGACGTTTCCCACCGATATTTCATTTAGCGGAGTATTTTCATTCACAAAGCAGAGACAGCCAACAGGAAGGGCTGGCTCCATAGAACCGGTCTTTACAACATAAGGTCTGATACCGGCGATGAAAAGAACGAATACTGTCAGCGCCGTGATTATAAGCAGAGTTGACAGGATAACTGATACTTTACGGATTATTCTGCCGGTAAAGCGGAATATGACCCTGAAATTTTCTTTTGCAGCTGCTGTCATACGCCATATACCTGTTTTTCAGTAGTATTTGTAATCATTGGTCTTTTCATAGCAGTACCTCGATTCTTAATGATTAGGCATTTGGTATTACGTTATGATTATATCATGAAACAGGTGGAAAATCAAGAGGAAAAGTATATAATAAACGGCTATACTGAACATTATCAA
>NZ_JAGCFH010000098.1 GCF_017650195.1 Ruminococcus sp.
AGTATGAACTTGATCGTATCACTTTCGTATGCGTCCTTCTCGCGGAGTGCCTCACCGAGACGTCCGGCACCGTCACCATTGAGATCGCTTCCGACAAGGCCGCGCCCAATAAATGCTCTCATTCCGGCTTCCTTAGCAGCTTTACAAGACTGTCCCTCAAACATATGCATATCAGAGAAACAAGTAGTACCGCTCTCGATCATTTCGATCATTCCGAGCATATTAGTCCAGTAGGCATCCTCTTTTTCTATTACATCTTCAACCGGCATAATACGTTTGAAGAGCCATTCGTCAAAACTGACATCATCAGCATAATTCCTGAACATCGTCATATACGCATGAGTATGCATATTGATAAGTCCTGGCATTATAAGCCTGTCTTTCGCATCTATTACTTCAAACTCATCAGAGTCCGCACTGAAAGCTATTTTACCGTCAATAACATAAATATCCTTTTTTGAAGTCCTGAACACACCGTTTTCGTATTCAGCCACATATCCGTTTATTATTTTTTTATCCATAATGCACTCTCCCTAGTTTGAAAATCCAAAAATGATTATAGCATATATAGCAATACAAATCAAGTATTCAAAAATGGAGATAAGGAACGAGCAATAAAATATCTCGTGAGATTGGCTATGAAGCATCAAGTATAGAAAAAAGCTATAGATTGTTCAAATCAAAAAATATCACTCGTATTATTGCATTCAACAATGATTTATGATAAAATAAATCTATCACACCCGAAAGGAAGAAAGAATATGAGTATAATAAGAGATCCTGCTCTCTGGGAGAGCGGAGAAAGAAAGATACAGTGGGTAAAGCAGAATATGCCTCTCCTCAGAAGTATTGAAGCAGATTTCCTAAAAGAAAAGCCATTTGCCGGTCTGAAGATAGCCCTCTCGATTCATCTTGAAGCCAAGACTGCTTACCTCTGCAAAGTACTTGCAGCTGGCGGAGCTGAGATGTACATAACAGGAAGCAATCCCCTATCAACACAGGATGATGTAGCTGCTGGTCTCGTTCACAGCGGTCTCAACGTTTTTGCATGGCATGGTGCAACACCAGAGGAATACCATGCTCACCTTACAGAAGTCATTTCAATTGGTCCAAATATCATCATCGACGACGGCGGTGACCTTGTTAACATGATACATACTGAGTATCCTGAGCTTATTCCTAATGTAATAGGAGGCTGCGAAGAGACCACTACAGGAATCATCCGCCTTATAGCAATGAACAAGGCTGGAAAACTTAAATTTCCGATGGCACTTGTCAACAACGCTGACTGCAAACATCTCTTTGATAACCGCTATGGAACAGGTCAGTCAGTATGGGATGGAATCAACAGAACTACTAATCTCATCGTTGCAGGTAAGTATGTTGTAGTTGCCGGATATGGCTGGTGCGGAAAGGGCGTTGCTATGCGTGCAAAGGGCCTTGGCGCAAAAGTTATCGTTACTGAGATAGATCCTATAAAGGCTATGGAAGCAGTTATGGATGGATTCACGGTAATGAAGATGGAAGAAGCTGCAAAGATCGGTGATTTCTTTGTTACTGTAACTGGATGCAAGGATGTTATCACTGAGAATTCATTCCTTAACATGAAGGACGGAGCTATCCTCTGCAACGCAGGACACTTTGACTGCGAAGTAAGTGTTGCATGGCTGAAAGCCAATTCCACAGAACAGTGGGAAGCTCGCAACAACATTCAGGGATACAAGCTCGCTAACGGAAACAGCGTATATGTTATCGGTGAAGGCAGACTCGTTAACCTCGCTGCAGGTGACGGACATCCAGCAGAGATCATGGATATGTCATTCGCTATTCAGGCTCTCACTGCAGCATATCTCGCAAAGAACAGGAATAATCTCACAGAGAACCTCATTCAGGTTCCGCGTGAAGTAGATATTGAAGTTGCAGAACGTAAACTCCGTTTCTGGGGGATCGAAATAGACAAGCTCTCTCCGGAACAGGAGGAATACCTGAACAGCTGGCAGGCTGAATAAGCATTATGAAATGGCGGTTTTTACTGCCATTTCTTTTTTTACAAATGGTTGATTTTTATATTGATTTTTCAGCTTCAACTAATGCTTTCAGAGTAAATGCAACACACATATATTCATTGTATTATTGCACATTGTTGTTATTATTACTTTCAAACTAAATGCACCCCTTCACTTTTCAATAACTAACAAGAAAATGATATATTACTTGAAATAATACGTTTTATGTGGTAGAATCTAAAAAGATATTACATCATTCATCTCAAGTTATGAATAATCCTTTTTTTATCCATATCACGGCAGAATACCCCCACTTCTAAGTGAAGCGAAAGTGGGGGATGAATGCCGTATTTCTTACTAAAACTATTGATAATCAGTAAAATATATACTATAATAAATGCATAGGAAATATCCTAAATCTGAAAGAAAGGAGAAAAGCTATGTATCTTACGGTAAAGCAAAAAGTAAAGCATCTGTCAAAGGAAGAATACAGCATTTTGAGAGAATTGTGTC
>NZ_JAGCFH010000004.1 GCF_017650195.1 Ruminococcus sp.
AGGAAACACTTACAACTGGGTGATCACAGCTGATGTTCCTTCAAAGCCTCAAAATCTTTTGAGCTATACTATAACCGATACATATAGTGGTCTTTCCTCCACAGCGGCTGATATTACAGTATCTATCGCAGGCATGACAGAAGGCGCTGCAGCGGATTATACAGTAAATAAGTCAACCGCAGGTACTATTGTTATTGCTCTTACATCAACAGGAATAGGAAAGCTTACTGGAACAACATTTGATATTAATGTCGGAACAAAATTAGCAGCAAATGCAACAGTTGCTACCAATAATGCTTCTATAAACTATGAGTACGCTTATGATCCTACTACTGATCCTGATACTGATCCTGATAAGGACGATATAATAGATGACGCTGATATTCCTGATCCTGATCCAACTGATCCGTTAAATCCAGATAATCCAACACCTAAAGATTATCCGACACCAGGCGGCACTCCTGACCCAACTAATCCTTATACCGATCAGGTAATACCGGGTACATTCACTATCTCTAACGTAAATGGTGAGGATGAACTTGGCGGAGCAACATATGAAGTAAGAAAAGCTGATGGATCTACAGTAGTGGTATCTGCACCAGATAATGCTGATGATGCTGCTACAAATCCTAAGATTGCAGTAGTTTCAAATCTTGCTCCAGGTCATTATACGATTTATCAGACAGCCGTTGATTCAGGTCATCTTTTAAATCAGGTTCCGATAGATATATATGTTGGCAAGGACGGAAATATCTATTCAGATGCAGCATGTACTGCAGCAAATCAGATTATAAATGATAATGGTACAACTAATCCAGCTGACGATGTAGCAAATCAGGTCAAGTTCTATAACGAGCCTATAAGCAATAAATTCAGTCTCCCATTCACAGGTACAACAGCTACAATAGTATTCACAATAACAGGTATACTCTTAATGGCAGGCACAGCATTCTTCATCTTCATTATCCTCAAGAAGAGAGACGATGACGAGGAAGAGCAGGAAAACAACTGAACCTAAGTTAGCTAAATACGCATTACACACCCTCTCGAATGCTATTTAGATACCTCTAAGGTTTATTCAACAGGGAGTGCCGCTTATTATAAGCGGCATTTCCCCTTTAGGAGTGATCTCAACATTGAAAAAGAAAGGACAAAAAGAAGAAAAAGCGACGAATCCTGATAATTCTTTTGCTGCTGATATTTCTTATCGGACTTGGATTTTTTCTGTACCCCTATGTCAGCAGGATCATAATCGGAAAAAAGGTAAACGATAATATCCAGGTCTTCGAGGAGGAAAGAGACAAGTTCATCGAGGAGGCTATCGAAAACGGCAAGCTCCCCAACGCAGACAAAATGCCTGTGGACGACGAGGGTAAGCCTGCGCCGTATAAGGTGGTTCTGACTAATCCCGAACCCGCTGAAGAACAGCCCTATCTGGATAAGCTGTATCAGTATATGCGGCGGCGCAATAAGGAGCTTTTTGATACTAATCAGAAATCGCTGAACAGCTCATCGTCATATATGTATCCCGAGATAAACCTCAAAGACTATGGGATAACATCACAGAGTATAGGAACCCTTGAAATAGAAAAGCTTGATCTTAAGCTTTCTATCTTCCTCGGAGCTAACGACGATAATATGATGGCAGGCTGCGGACATCTGACCAATACCTCTTATCCTATCGGCGGTACGAATACCAACTGCGTAATAGCGGTCCACCGCGGACTTGGCGGCTCTGACTTCCTGCGCTATGTTGAGAAGCTCGAAACAGGGGATATAGTCCGCATAGAGAACTTCTGGTATACGCTGGAGTATAAGGTAACGGGAATAAAGATCATCGAACCTGATGATGTCAAGCCGATACTTATCAAAAACGGCAGGGATATGCTCACGCTTTATACCTGTCACCCCTACGGTGTGAACAGCCAGAGATACCTGGTTTACTGCGAAAGGATAGTCAAGTAAAGCTGCAGGACATATTATATACGAAAAACAGGAGCAGTTTTGCTCCTGTTTTTTTGTATCAATTTAAACGAACGTCAGATTTGGTACTGATAGTAATACTGAAAATGTATATTTGAGTATTAAGATTTGGTACTATTTTAAATAGCATTAGTTTTGGTACGCTCAATTGAAAAACATAATATCATATGATGTGTACGGTGGACACAAGGAACAGTCAATGACCTGGAAGCCTGACGAGGGTATGTCACAGCGACAGATTGAAAAGGAACTGAATCGTCAGGCGGTTATGTTTGAGGAAGCTGTCAATCATGGCTACAAGGCTTCGGCTATGAAGTTTCAGGAGCTTGCGGAGGAATGGTTCGAGAGCTACGCAAAGAATACTCTCAGAAGCACTACATATGAGCGTATGCTCCAGCTCACGCACCGTGTATACCCTGCTATCGGTCACCTGCGTATCGACAAGATCACAGCAAGGCAGTTGCAGGGCTTTGTGAACTCTCTCGCCAAGGAGGGGGCAAACGAAAAGACAGGCAAGCCCCTCGCACCGAAAACGATCCGTCACAACCTGAGCTTTATCTCAGACGTATTCAGCTATGCGGTCCGTATGGACTTGGTATCGGACAATCCTTGCAGGAAGGTAACTATCCCGAAAGGCGAGGTCAAGGAGAAACAGATTTATTCACAGGAAGAGATGGCGCATCTGCTTACTGCTATTCAAGGAGAGCCTCTGAAGTATAAGGCATTCTTCTTTCTGATAGCTTACAGCGGTTTCCGCAGGAGCGAGATGCTCGGTCTTGAATGGAAGGATATTGATTTTGAGAACAATATCATTACTATTAAGCGTACCTCAAATTATACCGCAGAGCGTGGTATATATACCGACACCACAAAGACAAAACGCTCTCAGCGAGTTTTAAAAATATCTCCGTATATAATGGAGATACTGAAAGACTATAAGCTGGAGCAGGACGAAGAAATTCTCCGCCTCGGAGATAAGTGGGTAGAAACTGACCGTTTATTTGTTAAATGGAATGGCGAACCCATGAACAATCAGACACCCTACGGCTGGCTGAAAGAGTTCTGCGAGAAGAATGATATGCCTTTTTATGGTATACATAGTTTCAGACACTTTGCGGCAAGTTCGCTTATTTCAGCAGGACTTGATGTTACAACAGTTTCAGGCGCATTAGGTCACTGTAATTCGGGAACAACTTTGAATGTGTACTCACATATGTTTCAGAATGCACAGGCAAGGGTTTCGGAAGCTATGGATAAAGCTTTTGCCTTTCTGCCGCAGAAGGAGGATACAGAATCAGAATAATACCATGAAGGTATAGTATAAGAATAAGCTCGCTGACATCTGACAAAACAGGCAGCGAGCTTATTCTATGCAAAAAAAGCTAAATGAATATTATTCATTGATATGCATAAGTGATAATGTGAAAAA
>NZ_JAGCFH010000099.1 GCF_017650195.1 Ruminococcus sp.
TGATCGTTTCTATCGGTCACGAAAGCGTTGTTGAGCACGTAAGCTTCACTTTCGGCATCGAGGGTATATCAAGAGCCTGCAGCCATCAGCTGGTCAGACATCGTATCGCTTCTTATTCTCAAAAAAGCCAGCGGTACGTCAATGAAAATGGATTTGAGTTTATCACTCCCCCTGCCATTGCTGAACTGCCGGAAGCAAGGACTGAATATGACAGAATAATAGATGCGATCACCGGAAGCTATGAAAAGCTTGCAGCTCTGCTCACAGAAAAGCATACAGTACAATTCATATCACAGGGCATGGACGAAAAAACAGCCCGTTCAAAGGCTTCAAAGCTTGCCAACGAGGATGCACGCTTCGTACTTCCAAATGCCTGTGAAACCAAAATCGTCGTTACCATGAATGTTCGCTCGCTTTTCAATTTCTTCCGTCACCGCTGCTGCAACCGTGCACAGTGGGAGATAAGGGCGGTCGCAAATGAAATGCTTCGTCAGTGCATCGAAGTCGCTCCCCATATCTTCGCTCACGCAGGTCCTTCCTGTGTAGCCGAGGGCAAATGTCCCGAAGGCAAAATGACCTGCGGAAAAATAAACGAAGTCAGGGATTATTTCCACTCTCTTACATCAAAGCAGTAGTAAAATGCTTGAATTCAGAGACATAGCAATAACCGACAAGGAACGTATAACAAGAGCCCTTCAGTACTCACAATTCATGGGTTGCGAGTACAGCTTCTCCAACAATATGGCTTGGAAAAGACTAGGAGATTCAAAGATATCCTTTTACAAGGATTTCTATATCTGCTGCTCATTCCGTTCAGAAGACGGTACACCCAACTTTTTTCTCCCCTCTGGAAAAGGGAACTATAAAGATGTCTTCGGTGAAATGAGAAAATATTCCGAAGGTCTTGGCAGGCCTCTCAGAGTTGCAGGTATCACAGAACCTTCACTGAATATGCTCAGTGAGCTTTTCCCTGACGGCTTTACCGCCGATACGGAAGATGGAGACTGGGACTACATCTACAATACCGTTGATCTTACAAGGTTGCCCGGAAGGAAATATCATGGCAAACGTAATCATCTGGCTCGTTACAATGAGCTAGGCGCAGAGTTTTCCATGATGACCGAAAAGGACTTCGACGACTGCATAACCTTCAGCGCTATGGAGTACAACAGTAAGTCGGCTACTCAAGATCATTCCTTTATCGCCGAGCAATACGCAATAAACACTTACTTCAACTACTTCCTAGAGCTTGGTCTTAAAGGCGGTATAATAAGGGTTGACGGAAGGGTCGCAGCCTTCACTATAGGAGACAGGCTGAACGACGAGACCTTCTGTGTTCACATTGAAAAAGCGGATACAAGCTTTAACGGTATATACGCAGGCATAAACTACAGCTTTGCAAATGCCGCTGCGGCAGGATATAAATATATCAACCGTGAAGAGGATCTGGGAATTGAGGGTCTGCGAAGAGCAAAACTCTCCTACCATCCCGCTTTTCTTCTGAAAAAATATACAGTCACTTTTAAATGAAAGGATACAAAAAATGATCTACGTTTTTCTCGCAAACGGTTTTGAAGAGACCGAAGCCATTGCTCCTATCGACCTTCTCAGGCGTGCAGGAAAAAAAGTCGTTACCGTCGGCGTTGGCGACAATATAATAGCTGGCTCTCACGGTATCAATGTAGTTACTGATACTATTGCTCAGGAAGCTCCTCTCACTGAAGAGCTCGAGATGATCGTACTTCCCGGCGGAATGCCTGGCACCCTTAATCTTGAAAAGTCCGATTATGTTCAAGCAGCTATCGACTACTGCGTAGCCAATAACATATATATCGGTGCTATATGCGCAGCTCCCTCAATACTCGGTCACAAGGGGCTGCTCAAAGGAAAGACAGCCGTTTGCTATGAGGGATTTGAGACACAGCTCGAAGGGGCAAATATAGGCAACGGAGGCGTTGCTGAGGACGGTATATTCATCACTGCGAGAGGCGCAGGAGTTGCCGTTGATTTTGGTCTTAAGCTGGTTGAAAAAGCTCATTCAAAGGAAGAAAGTCTCCGACAGCGCAATGCTATCTTATGCGAGTGATTATGGATAATAAAAAAGAACTACGAAAAGAATTCTCACATCTCCGTGCAGAGATACGCGATAAGGTGTCCAAGGATATGGATATCACCGAACGTCTACTACAAGAAGAAAAAATACTTGAAGCTGATAATATTCTTCTCTATGCCTCATTTGGCTCAGAGGTGGATACATATCTCCTTATTGACAAACTAATAGAAATGGGCAAAAACGTAGCCCTCCCAAAGTGCGGTCCGGAACGTACGATGACATTTCATCTTATTGGTTCGGTAGCCGATCTCCATGAGGGAATGTACCGTATCCCCGAACCTGACAGTGCTCTCCCACAACCCGAGACCACCGAAAAATCCGTATGTATTATCCCCGGACTTGCTTTCACCGAGGACGGAGGACGTCTTGGCTACGGTGGAGGCTATTACGACGAGTTTATCTTTGCCAACCCACAGCTTTATACGATTGCTCTCGCCTATGAGGAGCTCATCGTCAAGCAGCTGCCTTTGATGCAGCACGACCTTAAGGTCGATCTTATTGTAACAGAAGAAAGGACGGTGCTCTGCAATGACTGATAACAATAACGATATTATCAATAATATTCTCAATCAGCTCGACAATGAAAAAGCAGAGAACGCTAAGAATACCGAAAAGAAACAGGAGGAGGTCTCAGCACCTTCTAAGCCCACTTACAAGCCTCACGATAATATGAACGAAAAAATCTCTGTCGGAGATACGGCTGAAGTGCCAGACAGCACTCCTCAGCCTTCGGCTTCTAACATCAGACGCCGTATGCCTATGCATACTGATAATACAGGCGCTCAGGCAACTCACGATCAGGACAGTGTGCATCCGCCGTTCCCTTCTAGAGGAGTTCAGCCTCCACAAGCTAATGATATTCCCATGAGGAACACGTCTGCTGTAAAAAGGAACAGCTCTCACCACAAAAAGAAGAAAAAGAAGCAGAGAAACAGACTTCCGGGTGTTCTTATCCTCACTGTATTTATTTTTGCTGTATCTATCTGTCTTTCCCTTGTGATCATCGCTTTTGGAAAGGACGTTCTCGGTATCGGCAAAAGCGATTCCACAAAAATGATAATAATTCCCGAGGGTGCAACAACAGAAGAGATATCAAACCTCCTTTATGATGAGGGCATAATCAATTCTCCGAAATGTTTCCAGCTTTTTGCCAAATTCAGGGACGATGCTGACAACTTCCTTGCCGGTGAGCACTTTGTAAGCCCGAGCATGGCTTACGAAACTATATTCAAAAACCTTACCAGCGCCGAAGAGGAGCAACAGAAGGAGCCAGTTTCCATAACGTTTAACGAAGGCATAAATATATTTGAAGCAGCAGAAAAACTACAGGAAGCAGGCGTATGCAACGCAAATGATTTCATTTACCGTTTCAACGCCTCAAACTTCGGCTTTGACTTCGAGTCCGAGCTCACCAAAACACCCGACCCTCTGAGATTTGCAGACGCTCGTATGGAAGGTTACCTCTTCCCCGATACCTATACCTTTACAAAGGATATGGCCCCCGAACAGGTCTGCCAGAAGATATACTACAACTTCAATGATAAGATCACTTCTGATGACCGATTGCAAAAAATGAAAGATCTCGGTCTTACACTGGATCAGCTCATTACCCTCGCTTCCATTGTTCAGAAGGAAGCTCCTTTCCGTGATGATATGAACCGCGTCGCAAGCGTATTCTGGAACCGACTTGAAATTCCTGACGCCGAGACAGCAGGATTCCTCCAGTCTGACCCGACATCAAATTACTCCAAATACGTTATCAAACCGCGTCTTGCTGTTCCTAATAAGGAAATGACCGATGCCTATGATACTTATATAAGCAAGGGACTTCCTCCCGGTGCTATCTCCAA
>NZ_JAGCFH010000005.1 GCF_017650195.1 Ruminococcus sp.
ATGTATAACCGTTTTCGAAGCAATAGTTCTTTACATCGTCTATAATATCACTATTCTCAGTATATTCAAGCAGATAAACGTCTTTTCCGTAATCACTTGCAAGCTTACAGTAATCCTGAAAATACTCTCTAGTATCATCATCATTTTCTGTAAACATATCGTTATCCCAGTCGATAGCGCTGAAAACTGTCTCCTGATTTACAGCATCCATTACAGCGTCTAGACTATTATTATCATTTGCATATTTCGAAACATAAGTATCGCCGCCATTGATAATAACGTATGTGTCATATGCCTTTAATCCCATCAAGATATTTGTTACGCCATTAAAGATGCCATCATTATTAAAATTGTAATATACGTCGCAATTATCAACCCAAAGACCGTCAACGCCCTTGTCAAGTATATCATTTGCAAGCTCATTAACAACGAAATCCTGCCATTCATTCTGGGAGACATCTATCCATTTCTCATCAGTCCAATTCTCATAAGTACCAAGAGAATACTTCTTGTATTTCTTGTAATAAGGGCGGAATTTTTCGATAGATCCGAGGTTAATATAGCTGTAGACAGTGTGCCCTGATTCTTTCAGCTCACTGATTTCTTCTGCTTCAAAATACTGCGCATCGATAACTATCTTCTTATAACTTTCCATATATGAAATATCCTCAGGATCAGCGCCTAGAAATACTCCGTACTCATATTTGATATCTGCTGTTTCAGCCTCTATATTACAGAGGTTAGCTGACATTGCAGTAAGGCTAGCTGTTATAGCCATTATCAAGCTTGTTATCCTTTTATTTTTCATTATGCTCCTCTTTTCTTTAGATATTTGTTTTTGTTGTGAGTTCTTTAGTGTTTGATTTGTTAGATATCTTCTTCAATCGTTAAGTATAGCGTTTTTTCATAATAATACTCTTTTTCAAATGTGGATTGTTTTGAATATGCTTTTTATTAATTTAATGAAACGGTTTTACCTTTTAATATAATGCCGGTATCCCTATCATTAATAATCATTGCAGGAAAAAGGATGTTATTTTGAAGTACTGTAATAAATCGTATTATAATCAGTTTGTATATTTTTTGAGTTTTCAACTATCTCATGCTGTACTGTTAATATATACGAACTGAAAAACAGTTTTCAGACAAAAAATTTTTAATTTATGATAAAAAACGAATATATCGATTTATATCAGCGATAACGTTAATGATGTACATTATGCTTTAATACACTGCAGTCTACATATATAATAATAATCGCGTTTAGTTTGTATAAACTGAAAACAGCTCAACCAACTGCTAAATAATGCATAATTTCAGAAAATTAAAAATGATATAAAGCATTTTCAATAACAATAACGCCATAAAAAAGAGATGTACGAGTCATAAACTCCTACATCTCTCTAACTTAGTTAAATTAGCCTGAAAGTCTCATATAACTACGATATCAATTAAGAATATAATCAATTGTATATATGACACTTAATGACATATCATCACATCAAATATGTGGGTACATAATTCAAAAATCGATGTCTATCCACGGTCCGGTAACTATATCTGGCGCCGGATCAGGCTCCGCTTCAGTAGGCTTTGACACATCAGAATCTAAGGAGATATCCTGTTCATCGGTGAACTCATCATCATGCACCGTAAGCACTATTTCTTCCTCATCTTCATACATTACAGGCAGCGTCTCTGCGGGTTCAGTTACAGTGACAGCAGACGTAACCTTTTCCGACGTCGAAGAAGTCTGAGTTTGCAAAGACGATTGATCCTTCACGGGATTCCCACCTGAACCGCAGCCATTCAGCAAAAAGCAGCTGAAAAGCAGCAGACATATCACTGCAAGAATAATACCGGCATTCAGCCGTTTTTTGCTGTTCATAGTACATTTCTCCTTTTTACCACGAAATTTGCGATTTACTCAATGGTAAAACGTTCACCCTCATATATTTCGCCGCTGCTTGTGGTAATGACATCCTCTTCGGCAAATTCGATGATAGTCAATATTGCTTCTTCATAGGTCTTTTTCACATTCATTCTCCTTCCCATAATCCCTTGACATAGAGATAAAATGCTTTTCCGAGCGTGACCTTTATGGCATCGCCGGTCGCTGCAAGCTGCTTTGCGTAATAAAAATACGGAACCTTAATCACGTAGGAGTCAATCTGGAACGAATAATTGTAATTCAGGTCAGAACGTTCTTCGGAAAATGAATCCATATAGTACTCTCCCCTGCTGTTCTGTGCCAGTTCTGTATTCGTCGTTCTGTTTGCTCCCTTCAGATAGGTGTGTTCCCCATAGCTATCGTCAGAGAATTTCACATATAGGCGCATAAACGGGTCTGCATTGTATACAGTCGAGAACTGAAGCTCCAGATTGTCAGGCTTCGTTCCGCTTGTCCGTAGATTTATGGAATCAAATACCGACAAATCAAGCGTCTGCACATCATCGCTGACGGTACAGTCCGCATTCTTGTCGAAATACAGCGCTGTTGCAGCGCAGAAATCCATTGCTGTTTTTGCTTGTTTCCGATGCAAATTACTTAGATTAGAATTCTCAAGTACCTTCTTGAAATAATCATACACTTTGATGATAAGACCGGACTCAGTCACATCTGTACCCTTCTTGGTCACTGCCTCTGCGACGGTCTCATTTCCGTAACGGAACCGGAATTCAGCCTGTTTCAACGTATCGGCAGGGCACATGTCTATTGTAAAGGTTCTGCGCTGATTACTGGTAAAACCGGTTGCAGTGCTGGAATCTTCTGGAATATACGGCATACTCATTGATACAGGTTTTGTATAAGTTCTGCCATCAATCTGCATCTCAAATACAGCATCCGGATCTGAAAGGAGATCAGCAGGGATATCTGCCTGTATCATAGCATTGATATGGAACTGATATCCGACTGACTGTGCATTGAAGACAACAAGCGTTGTCTCGCCATTTTCTTCAAAAGCTTTGTTGTATCTAAGCGCATAGTCCTCTGCACCAGAGCCCTTCGCACCAATTATTTTTCTGCAGTAACCGACCGTATTTGCCGAATCGTCCAGCGTGCAGTATGGATTCAAAATAGACAGCTCCAGACTGTAACTGCATGACTGGAAACAGCCTTCCTTTATACGATCCACAGAGCGTGGTACGGTCAGCTGTTTAAGTGAGGTGCAGCCCTTGAATGTTTCAGTCAACAGGTAAGTAATGCCTTCAGGCAGATTGATATCTGACAGAAAACCACATGAATTGAACACACCGTATCCGAGCTCCTTCAGTGTCTCTGGAAGCAGGACGGTTTGCACATTGCTGCCGCTGAATGCATAGGCACTGATTTCCTCAATACCTTCGCTGATTTCAACAGAACAAATAGACTTGCACTGTAAAAATGCAGATCTTCCTATTCGGAGAACTGGCTTACCATTATAAACAGCGGGAATATCGACCATGGCAGGCATTATATCCGCCTCATATCCTGTGACTTCATATGCATCCTTGCCACTGATAAGTTCAAATTTGAGATACTCTGAAGGATCGGGGATCTCATCGTCGAGATAACGAAATGTCAGTCCGTGTTTCTTCGCATAGTATTCCGCACCGGACTTATGCTTTCCGCAAAGAATAGTCGGATTGCTCACAGCGTCTTTGTATGATGCAGAGAGAGTTTCATTAATGATACAACCTCTGTTTCTTACAGTAAGTATTCCAAGATTCGTACATCCTGCAAAAGCACCATAATCAATAGATTTAACGTTTACCGGCACATCGACATCAGTCAGAGAAGTGCATCCGTAAAAAGCATTGTAACTAATCTCAGTAACTGAATCCGGAATCGTAATCTCACGCAGAGATGTACATCCGTAAAATAAATTGTTTTCGATTTTTTTCAGATTATCTGGCAATTCAATTGACTGTAATGATGTACAGTCTTTGAACACATAACTGTTGATTTCACCTGTGCGTTCAGAGAATGTAATCTTCTCCAGCTTGGAACAGCCCTCAAAAGCGTTGCTAACTAACGTGAATGGTGCATTGGGATCATCGACCCATTCGTTACGGGTATCCGCCTCATAAACTGTAACTTCAGTAAGATTTGGGCAGTTAGTGAAGCAGGCATAGCCGACCCAACTAAGGCTGTCTGGCAGAATGACCTTTTTATATTCCGTTCCTTCAAACAAACGATAATCAAGCATTTTGACACGAATACCGTCCAACTTTTCAGGAATCTTAAGTGTGTCTCCGCTGAGTGAATCCCAGTCACAAGCCGTGATCTTCACAGTAGGATGTTCACCAGTGTCGTAGTACTCATAGGTATACGCTCCGCACTGATACTGTTCATTATCCTCTGCTGAGACCTGCATAGTCATCGGACAACGTAGAACCATACATAGTGCAGCAGCTGTAAGAACTGGCGCGCATCTTTTCAAATAATTCATTGTTAGACCTCCTGTCTGTCTTCGTTTTTATACTGCAATACTGTGAAAATCGCAACCAGATTATTACATTCACTAAACATAAAAGTCTATTTATGTAAAGTTACTTGCATCAAAGCTGCACAAAACAAATGTTTTTATTTAATACAGCTTTATAGCACAGCATACATCTTCACAACATTGCTTGTATCAAAGCTTATTTTTCAGTATTATGTTACCTATAATAAAAGCTTTCATTATATAATAACGCAATTTTTTCCTAAAGTGTAACAGCTTTTTTATTTTTTTCAGCAGGACAATAGTGACTAATTTAGTTATAAGATACTGTAAGGATTATTAAAGAAGATTTATTTCTTTTGCTTGATTATAAACGGATTTACAGTACTTTTACCACAAAATCACAAATATTATCCCTCCATTGGCAGCTCACTGTAGATGTATTATTACACAATTGCATATTATTTCAATTTCACCAGCAATATGAACTTAATAATTGCAAAATGGTAAAATAAAAAACAATATACTAAAATATTGACATATCTGCTTTTTTATTATAATATAGAAGAAAAGAAACGAAATAAATATATGAAGGGAATGAATCAATCAGTAAAGGAGTATTTTTTATGGAAAAATCAAAAAAAACATCAAGGATCACTATGGTTATCATTGGTATAACTATGGTTCTTGGCACTGTCGGAAGTTTTCCCACAGCTTATTCAGCTACCCCATATTCAGATTCGGAATTACCCTATCAGGGACTGAATGAATATGTATTTGAAAATGTAATAATCCATGATTTAAACGTTTCACCCGAACGATGCAGAGTTATTATTGCAGATAGCCCAGATTCCAATCAGGATGGATTCAACTTTGGAGGCTTCGGCTTTGAACTCTTTGGCTCTTCCTCAGCTCCTACATATACTGTACTCAACTTTGAACCAATGCCAGATATATCCGAAACTGAAAACGGACAGATTGACAGAACTGACGCACTAAGGAAAAAGAATTACAGCCTTCTTTCTCAGATTAAGGTTGGCTCCGAGGTCACTATCCGAGTTAAAACGGACAATAACTATCCAGATTTACTCACCGAGAATTATAGCAATTTCGTGTACGATTTTGAAGAGGTCGTCTCTGTCACCTCGCCTGGTATCCATTTATATGGTGATATCAACGACGATGGAACAGTTGACTCTTACGACGCAATCACCTACAGAAAGTACCTTTCGGGCACAACCGATACAAAGCTCTCTTATACTCAAATTATGAACGGCGATATAAACCTTAATGCTAAAATAGACGAGGACGATTTCTGTCAGGTTCAGGCCTTCCTACTCGGCAGCAAGACCAAATTCAATGAGGTCTCTCCTATCGGCAGCATACGCCTTGACAATACAATCGATATACTCGCTTCCGATGGCACAGTCACTGACGACAAGTTCGCTTCCGCGGAAATGAATCTCGGCGTCGAGCTGCTGAAGCGATGCTTTGATCCGACTAAACAGGGCGAGGAAAACTTTCTTGTATCTCCCCTCTCCGTTTCTACAGCCCTTGCAATGACCGCAAACGGCGCTGACGGCGAAACACGTGATGAAATGGAAAAGCTCCTCGGAAATGGTCTGACAATAGAACAGATCAACGATTACATGGCATACTATGTAAAAACGCTACCTGATCTTGATAAGGAAAAGGTCTATCTTGCAAATTCTATATGGTTCAAGGACAAGCCTGAATTCAAGGTGCACGAAGAATTCCTTGAGGCAAATAAGAAATACTACAGCTCAGAGATATACAAGTCTGATTTTGACGATTCGACTGTCAGCGATATAAACAGCTGGGTAAACACCAATACCAAGGGCATGATACCATCTATCCTAAAAAACGGCTATCTCGACAAAAAAGGCGAAACTGAACCGTTGATGATGCTCATCAACACCCTATTCTTCGAAGCTGACTGGAACGAAGCATATAACGGAACATTTAAGGATACTTTCACCGATCTTAACGGCGACGTACATATCATCGACAAAATGCAGCATTCAGAATATACATATTTCGACCTTGGAGACGCCGACGCCTTTAAAAAGTCCTATATAAACCAAAACTATAGCTTTTTGGGAATACTCCCCCGCGATAATGATATCATCGGATATATCAGTAGCCTTGATCCCGAAAAGCTTATTGACAGTCTCAGCAAACCCGAAAACTCCTATGAATTTGACCTTACAGTATTTATGCCCAAGTTCCAATACAGTTATGATACTTCTCTTAAAGATGTTCTAATTGATATGGGATTGTCAACTGCATTTTCACCTCAAGTAGCCGATTTCTCAAAGATAAACGACATTACTGTTGAGGACGCTCCGTCTTTATTCATTGACGATGTCATTCACAAGACAAAGATAGAAGTCACAGAAAAGGGCACAAAGGCTGCCGCTGCGACTGGTATCGGAATGTTTGGCGGTGGTGCAGGCATTCC
>NZ_JAGCFH010000006.1 GCF_017650195.1 Ruminococcus sp.
ACCACTACAACGACAACAACTACTACCACTGCTCCTCAAAAGCCGTTGATAGGCGATCTTAACCATGACGGAAGCGTTAATGTGGCAGATCTTGTTTACTGTCAGGGTTACCTGCTCGGAAAAATCACGCCCGAGTATCCCTGTGATGCAAACAGCGATGGTACATCCGACGTTTTCGATGTTATATTTATGAGAAAACTTCTTATATAGCCATTGAACTTACCTTTATACCTTTCAGAACGGCGACAGCTCCGGATAATACCGGAGCTGCGTCGTTATTTTTATTAAGTCGATATCATTTCGTGTAGTTATAACAGCAATGCCGTACACTGTTGCCAATATTATATAAGTGGATGCCGTTTGAACTCCCTACTTGTCTCAAAAGAGTCATATTCCTCCTTTGATATTGCAACGCACTCCTCCGCAAGCTTATCAACTTTATCTGATTTACGATAAATAACTGGAAATTTTGCTACCTCTCCTGACTGAAAGTTCAGTGTAGGATTGAGCTGTCCGAAAATATAAGCAAATACCTTTGAGTTGAGCAATGCGCAGAGGTAGTTTTTCTTTTCTCCCATATCAAATATGCAGCAGCCACCGTTATCAAATATATATCCGTTCCCGAACTGCCGTATACTGAATTTTCCGCTCGTTACTGTTGACCATGTCAGTCCCGGCTTTGTAAAGAACTGATAATTCGCTATGACCGCTGTTGGAATCTTCCTAATTTCCTCCGCATCGTCATACCAGTCTATCAAATAATCGTTAAAACCGTACCATTTACGGTATCCGCCACCTTTATTATACGGGAACCATCGCCTTTTCATGGTATCAACCCTGTCTATCCCGGTAGAACCAAGGTTCATTTTGTTCCTGTCGACCTCATACCACAATCTCAGGAAGCGATCGTTATCAGAGGTAGAATTCCCCTTTCTCGGTGCAGCAATGCTGCCGAGTGTGGGATACTGACTATATACTCTTCTAACGTCTTTGCTTACCCAGTATGCCGCAGGAGCGTTTGGTAGTTCAGTAAATCCGTCGGAAGCTGTTTCAAATAAATATCCGCATTCTTGAGAAGAAACAGCTTCAACAAATTTATCGCGCTGAACGTCGAGTCCGCCTCTGAAATCAGTCAGCCTGAAATACAATCCTTTTACGTCGGTGCGACAGTTCCGTAGAGTAAAAGCGCATATTGGTACTGTCGCGTCCTCGAAAGCCGAATACTCAAAATGTATAAGCGTTTCAAGTGTTTTTTCACTAAACACCATACGCCTGAGCTTTTCATAGCTCTGTATAAACATCCAGACACAAGGGGTCAGGAATCCAAGGTATCCGTCAATCTCTGCAAGTTCTGTACAACGTACGATAAATGCCGAAAACAGGTCAGTGTGATAGTCTGTGTATTCTGACTTGATAAAACTGAGGAGCTCTTTGTTCATGTTACTGCACGACATATAAGGCGGATTTGTAACCACAGTACTATATTTTCTTGTCAGCAGCCTGAACACTGCCGATGCCTTTGCATATTTTTCCTCGGGCTGAATAACCGGTCTGATAAGGCTTCCAAAAAGCTCTGCTCCTCTGAACTGCTCATTATCTCTGCCTATATCCTCCATATCATATATCTGAGGCTCAATACTTTCAGAGAATACTCTATCTGAATACTGCGCCGCTTTTATAAGCACCGCCAGACGCGCTATTCTTACTGCCTTGCTATCGATATCAAGACCGAAGATATTGTTTTTGAGCACTGCTCCCACAGCTTCGGTATCACTATATCCATGGGCTCTGTATAACTCCATGAATATATCAAAGGCGTAAACAAGTATATTTCCACTGCCTACGCAAGGATCAAGAAGGGTTATGCTCTCTGGAGCTTCTTTACCGTATGATATGCTCCTCGGTACATAGTACCCCATAGATGAGGTATCGTAACCACAGCGTGAAGCTAATATCCGCCCAAGAGTATTTTCGATCATGTACCTGACGATCCAGTCGGGAGTAAATATCTGCGTTGCCGCAGCTATATGCTCGCTGTCCACTTTGGAATTATTTTTAAGTCCTCGCAGTACGTTATCCTTCTTCTCACTGTTGTAATACTGATACAGCTGACCGATTAGTTGTACATTATCCTTCCATTCCTCCGGCGATATCCCTGAGAGAGTCTCCCTGACCTCTTCTGCAGCTGAAAGTACAGTCTGCTCCGTAATGTCTGTAAATACAAATTGGATAAGGCTCGGTATCTCTCTTATATCGCTTATGGTTAATATCTCGTTTTCCGTTATATATTTTGAAGCCGCTCCCAGAAGAAAGGCTTCAAAGGAAAGCTCCTCTGAGGCTTCACCGACAAAGCGTTCTGACAGCATTTTTCTTACAGAAAGAGCTATATTTCTGACAGACGACTTTTTGATCCTTATCACACCCCTGCATTATAGTAAATGATGTACTCTATCATATATTATCATTATACCATAAGATGACAATTCTTTCAAGCAAGCATACTGGTTTCCATCTATCATATTTTAATTTAATATTTTTAGTTAAAAACTACATATTAATACTATATTCATTGACATTAATCATCTATTATGTTAGAATAATTATGAAATGGATTTGTAACAATTCCTTTTCAAGGGGGGATATGAATATGAAAGCTGTACTGAGATCGCTTGGTTTTGAAAAGCACAGCAATTATGTACGCGACTATTTTGACAATACAAATATGAAATCCAGCATTTATATGTCAGTAGTTGTCATAGTACTAGAAATATGGATGATAATAAGGCTTACACTTACTATCATCAGAGAGAACCTGCAAAGCAATCTGAAGCATTTCTTTGAAAAGTATTATTCCAACTACGGTATATTGCTTTTCATGGCCTGCGTCATGCTTTTCTGCGCAGTACGCTATCTAAAGGGCAAATCCAAAAGGCGTTCTGTAATTCTGATAACCAAATGGGTATTCATGATAACCTGTATTTACTTCGGAATAAAGGTTTCACTCAACGATTACGCCAAGGGTGAGCAGTTCCTTACTTTCCTCACTATGGAGCTCTTCGCACTTTGTCTTCTGACATGGAGACCTTTCACTGCGTTTATAATATCCGGCAGTTCATTCCTTTACTTCTATTCCTGTATAGATAAGATGGTTGCGATAAATACAGGTGAGGTAGGAGCCACTGTTGCTACAAAGATCAATTTCTTTTCAATGTGGCTTTCTACAATGATGATATGTATAGCCAGCTATAATCGTATCCGCGCTCAGGCTCTGAAGGATGAGAACCTACAGGAAATCAACACATATCTTTCAAAGCTCTCTGTAGAAGACGAGCTGACCGGTATACATAATATGTTTTATTTCAGGAATGAGGCAGAAAAGCTCCTGAATTACATCACTACCGACAAGGAAAACATTGTATTTCTCTTCTTTGATATAGAAAACTTCAAGTCATATAACGAAAAATATGGATTTCATGCCGGAAACGAGTTGCTCATAAAGATTGCTCACATGATAGATGACGCCTTTAAAAGCTCCCTTGTATCACGTTTTTCCGACGATCATTTTGTAGTTCTTACAAGCTATGACAGAGTGCAAAAAATTATCGGCCAGCTTTCCGGAGAAATAAAGAAGCTTCAAAAGGAAGTCTGCCTTGAGCTTAAATGCGGCGCATACAGACCGCACGGTGAAGAGACCGATGTTAGTCAAGCATGTGACCGTGCTCGCTTTGCATGCAACAGTATCAAAAAGCATTACGATCGCACTTGGCGGCTTTATGACAAATCCCTTGAGGACAAATTCCATCTGAAACAATACATAGTAAACAATATCGATACAGCTATTGCCAACGGCTACATAAAGGTTTACTATCAGCCTATAGTGCTCACTGGAAACGCAAATATATGCGGTCTGGAAGCTCTTGCAAGATGGCAGGATCCGAATTACGGACTACTCTCACCTGCCTCCTTCATAGAAATACTTGAAGAATACCGTCAGATATATAAGCTCGATATGTACATTATCGAATCGGTTTGCAAGGATTATCGCGATTCAATCGATAATCACAAGCCATTTGCCCCTGTGTCCCTCAATTTCTCACGCCTTGACTTTGAACTCTGCGATATAGTAGGATATCTTTGCGCAACAGTTGAAAAGTACAATGTCCCCAAGGATTTCATAGAAGTCGAGATAACCGAAAGTGCACTAACAGATCAGCATGAGTTTCTACCAAATGCAATAAAGAAACTCAATGAATTCGGCTATAAGGTATGGCTCGACGATTTCGGAAGCGGTTACTCCTCGTTGAACGTCCTTAAGGATTTCCATTTCGACGTACTGAAGATCGACATGAAATTCCTTACAGGCTTCAACAACAATGAAAAGACCCGTCCTATCCTTGAAAATATCGTAAATCTTACTAAGATGCTCAAAATGCTCTCTCTTACGGAAGGCGTTGAAACTAAAGAGCAATTCGATTTTCTTGGTTCTATTGGCTGTGAACGTGCACAGGGCTATCTTTTCAGCAAGCCTGTCCCCATTGAAATTCTAAGAGAAAAGATTGAAAAAGGCGAGCTGAAAATGTCAGACAAATACAAAAGCTAAATAATTCAGCGGTGCAACACATAAGCTGCACCGCTTTTTTCATTTTATTTTGCAGTTCAAAGCGAACTGTTCAAACAAAACCGGAAGTTTTTCTATCAGTTTTCTCTTTTTAGAAGGAGACGTGATCTCTAAACAGCATTCAAGCGCAGTACCGTCGTTCAGTTCACGAAAATATGCTATGCGAAACCGATATTTGGAGCTGATACAAAATCTTTCCGTTTTTCTTACGAATAAACAGAGAGATACGTCTATCATTCATATATTCCTGTAATTTAGGTATCATATTTCCCCCTTTTTTAACTAGTCAGTAAGTGTCAAAATATCATCCTACAATAACTGTAGCCGTGATGTTTTTATTCATTTTTGCAAGCTCTGCTTCATCGCTGAGATTTATAACAGGGTCTCCGTTTCCGTCAAAAGCTACACGTTTTATACGTGTATGCCTGCACGGGTCATAAAGCGGATCCTTGTTATAGGTGCCGCAGTTTCCCGACGAATGTGAATCAGGACGCGCGTGGTATACGATAAGAAGATTTCCCATCTCATCCCGGACAAAGCTGTTATGTCCCGGACCTGCGCAGCCCTTTACGTCTGCTGTTGAAAGTACAGGACTGCTTAGCTTCCTCCAGCTCTTTATATCCATAAGGTCTGCATTTAAATCCGCTTCCAGTCTTCCAACACAGTACTCCGAGCCTGTACCCGAAGCCGAGAAGAAAATATACACCTTATTGCCGGTTTTCAAAACAGACGCACCTTCGTTAACACGGTTATTCACTAACTCCCAGTCGTATTCCGGCTTTGTAAGGAGTATTGGCTTCGAGATTAGTTTCCATGGCTGTGAAGGGTCTATCTCCGCCATAAAAAGCGATGAATCGCCTTTGATCTCAGCCCAAACCACATAATGCTTACCGTTGTTCTCAAAGTAGGTCATATCAAGTGAAAAATTGGCAAAAGATGAACTGTCGCCGCTGCTTGCCTGCATCTGTCCGCACTCGGTCCAACTTCCTGTATAAGGGTCGCCGCTGCATTTTAGCACATAAGGGCGTATCGCCCATATATCGTCACTTGCTCCAGCTGCAAAGAACATATACCACGAGCCGCCTATGTAATGCATTTCCGGAGCCCATATATGCTTTGATAGTATTCCGCTGGAATGAGCCTTCCAAATCGTCTTTTCCTCTGCGGAGGCAATTCCCTTTACTGTAGTGCTGCGCCTGAGTATTATACGGTCATATCCCTTATCCACGCTTCCGTAGGCAGGATAAGAAGCAGTAAAATAATAATATCCGTCACCGCCATCAACTATGTACGGGTCAGCTCTTTCTTTTATGAACGGGTCTGAGTACAGCTCCGAGCTTGAACTAACCGTTCCTCTTATCGTATATGTTCCTGCATTTGAAGTATTTATACCTGCAAGATCGGAACTGTTCCAGTCAACGTTCATTTCGCACACTCCGCCGCCTGTATACTCTGCTATTACAGTCTTTGGCATTTCAGCACTGCCTCCGACTGTAACATTCACTACTGGTGCCCTCATTCTTGTATTTACAGGTGTCAGTCCCTCAGAAGGATAAGCATTTATCAGAGCTGTGTACTGATCACCATTTATCGGTATTACATAACCGTGACGAGGAGTGAAGTTAAAGCTGTAATTACTTTGGCTGACCGTTGTAAAGTTCACAAGGTCTTTCGTCTCCTGCATTACATAGTAACCATCGCCGTAGGCGTCAGACATCATCAGCCACTTATCCTGATCTATAAGCTTGTATATATTCGGTCCCTCAACTCCGAGGCTTCCTTCCGAGACCTGCTTTATCTCGCTATACGGTCCGCTCGCGTGATCTGCTGTAGCAAGATATATCCTCTTGTTGGTCTCGTTCTTGTAGTACATATAATACTTTCCTCCTACATTGATTATATCCGAATCTATAGCGTCATTGCCGTTAGCTGGAGCAAAAAGAAGCTTCGGCTCAGTATCAAGACGTTTCATGTCTTTACTGTAGGCATAATACATTATTGTCCTGTCATCACGACCTGGAACCCTCGCCGCAAAATATATCATATACTCGTCTTTTTCGGGATCGTATATAGCCTGCGGAGCCCATGCACGGTCTGCCCCCTGCATAATGGAGTACTTATTTGCTATCTCTATACTCGTCTCGTCGAACCAGTGCACCAAATCGGTAGATTTAGCACTCAGGAGATTTCTGTTGCTGTTCCAGCCAAGGGACGACTTCATATCCGTAGCCAGCATATAGTACAGACCGTCTTCTCCTTTGAATATATACGGGTCTCTCAGACACTCAGTGCCTACACTGGACTGCCATACAGCTCTGCCACCATTGAGAGCCTTGAAGTTATAGCCGTCAGTGCTTACAGCATAAGAAAGACGTTCCTGCTCCGGAGAGTTTCCAAGGAAGTATGCAAAGAGATACGCAACATCCGGCTTTTTAGTTGATATCGTGCTATATGTCTCTATATTAACTTCTTTTCCTGCAAGGAATCCTGTCAGCAAAACAAGATCTGATGAATTTACAGTTCCGTCGCCATTCATATCCGCAACAGCAGTCATAGTCCCGTCAAAGCTGCTTATTACACCTCTTTGCATTATTATACGGTCAAAGCTATCAACTGAGCCGTCAAAGTTAAGGTCGCCGCGGATAAACCTGTAGTCACCGTCGGCAGGGCGGATATAGAACTTCTGTCCTTCGCCTGCCCAGTAGTCCCACTGATCTATATTGGCACCGTTCTCGTAACTTATGTCATATACGTCAAGAGCCGCGTTGCCAGAGCATTCCCCTGTTATATAGTATGCGTCGTCAGTACGGTGGAGAATGAAATGCTGAGAAGCCGTATCCCTGTACTCAGAGAGATAAATATTGTTTCCGTTAGTGGAATCTCCATTCTCAACGGTAAGTGCCATTCGTCTGTCAGCCGCAGAAAGTATACAGCATTTCCCGTTCCCTGCATTCTCAATATGCCATATCTGTGTACTGTCGCCTTTTCTCTCCCACTGCTGCACATTTCCGTCGCTTGCAGCAGTTATGTACTTGCCGCTGAGCCGTACCATGATTGTGTAATCAGCTCCGCTTATGACCTCGCCGTATTCGTCTGAAAAATCAGCATTAACAACCGCTCGCACAGTAACAGGGCAGGAGCTAAATACCAATGCAGCCGCAGTAGCTGCTGCAAGGATACTTTTCATTCTGTTCATTCTCAAAACCTCTTTTCAGTATAAAATAATGTGTTAATAAATTAATTACGATTCACACAACTCTAAAACAATTCTATCTTATTTTCTCCTAAAAATCAATAGTTTTTTGTGCTTTTTTATTTATCATAGTATAAAAAAGCTCCGGAAAATCCGGAGCTTTTAGTACAATTATTTACTTTATGAGGCCGATACCCCAGATAGTAAAGCTTCCGCTTCCTGAGATAGAAACATCAAGCTCTCCTTCCGTATCCTGATAGTAGCCAAGCTCTGCGTCAGGACCGCCCCATGTGTACTGCTTGTTGCCGTTGACCTTGGTGGTCTTGCCGTTTACAGTAACATTTATGCTGCCCATACCATTGCTGTTAGCCTTGAATACGATGATAAGTCCCTTACCAGTAGTCTTGAATGTCATAGGACTTCCGCCGTTGAGCGTGTAGGAATAAGGAAGCGAATTATATCCGCTGCCCGCTGACCAAGAACCTGCATTGAAGTTGTTCAGATCCTTAGGATTAACGTTTACACAGCTTGCATACTCTGCGCCATAGACATACTTTGTAGGCTGAGTATAGCCTGTCGACTGGTTCTCAGTCTTTAATGCCTGACGAACGTAGTATGCCATACAGTCAGCAACGAGTTTTCCGCCATTCTGATGAGGATGATAATCATCGGTAAAGTAATCGCTTGTCTGGAGGAATCTGCTGTTGAATGCCTTTGTAAGAGCGTCATCCATACTAATAACTGGAATATCAAAGTTCTTGCCGATAGGATACATCTGTGACTGGCTGGAGAATCCGTCTCTTGCACGCATTATGAGTACCATAACAGCTGGCTCATTGGGAAGATCAAGGAACTTCTTTATACAGCTCTCAAAGGACTTCTTGTACATTATGTCCTCATGGTCGTTAACAGAGAACTCAAGGATAATGATATCAGGATTCTGCGATACGATATCCTTCTCACTGCGGACAAGTCCTACAACTGAGGAAGTACCTGACATACCAGCATTAACTTCCTTGAAGCTTCCCTTAGCAAAGGTCTGCTTAAGGTAGTTAGAGAAAGGTGATGAATAGTTTTTGCCCTCTGTAATTGAACCGCCAAGGTAAGCAACAGTGAGAGACTCTCCATTTTCAGCAGCAGCAAGTTTCTGGGTAAGCCTATAGGTATTACCCATGTGCTTTATCGAGCTATTATAGAAGTCGATATACTGTGCAGAAGCATCTTCCTTATAGCTATCCCACTTGGATGTATCATACTCAGGCGTCGGAGGAAGCTCAGGCTCGGGCCACTCGGTGATCTTCTTAATGATATATGACTGGATTAGAACAAGATCAGTTGCCTCAAATGCACCATTCTGATCAACATCTGCAGCCTTTAACGCTGAACCCTTGAGGTCTCCTGCGATAATAGCCTTTCTTGCAGCGATCATATCGAGAGAGTCAATAACTCCATCGAAGTTTACATCGCCAAGTAAAGCCTTCTTTGGAGGTTCTGCTCCCTTGATCTCGGTTCCAGCTGTTGCTCCTATAACATCGTCGACATAAAAATCTATATAACTTGAATCATTCTCGTCTGTCTCAACGTAAAGAACAACATTTGAAGCTCCCGCCGGAATCTCATATTTTGTATTTGCAAGCTGGAGCCATTCACCCTTTGTAGCTGTACCTGAAGCTATATGGTCGTATTTCGTTGTAGAACCGTCCGAATACTGGAGAGAGAGCTGGAAAGTCTGCTCTGACGGTCCACTTTCGTACATTACATTAGCGCTGAAGCTGTACTGTGTTCCTGCCTTGAAGGTGCTTGAAGAAAGAGACTTTGCAGCACCGTTCCAGTTGTTGTTTCTACCGCTTACGCTAAGTGAGGAGGAACCGCTTAATGCGGCTGCCGATGAAGATTCAACAGTCTCTGAGGCTCTTCCGGACCAGCTGTTTGCCGAGCCCTCAAAACCGTCATTAAAGTAGTAGCCGTTTTCGTCAGGCTCTACAGCTGTTGTAGTATCATCATCAACAATATCCTCTTGATTTTCTCCGTTATCCTCAAAGTTTTCATAAACCTTAACACTCTTTACATTGGCAGAGCCGTTGGATCTGTAGCCCTCGATATTTAAAGATACCTCATAGAGAG
>NZ_JAGCFH010000100.1 GCF_017650195.1 Ruminococcus sp.
ATGGACTGGAGCAACATGGACTGGGGTGACATGGACTGGGGCGACATGGACTGGGGCAACGGTATGTTCGGCGGCGGTCAGACTTCAGTTGTTGACTTCCTTATCAAGAGATTTGAATTAATCCTTGCAGCACTCAGCGAATAATATACTATGTAATAAAAAACCACCTGTTCATCTCAACGGGTGGTTTTTATTTTCAAAAGAATAAACCTGAACATAATATCGTCGGAAACAGAATTATTTTTGCTGCAACCAAGATATTTTATGATACACTTTAGGCAAGATCATTATTGTGGGAAAGCTATAGCATTATACTTTTTCAAACAGTTCTTGAATCATTAATTAAAAGCTCATCCTAAGCAGTATCAGATTTAAATGTTGAATTTTAACAATATTTGACTTGTATTGTTACAAAGAATGAGCTAAAATTGTTATGATGGATATTTATATCCAGACATATTATTTCGGAGGTGTATTTATGACATTCAGTGTATTTAAGCGCATTATATCTGCAGCAACTGCAACATTATGCTTTTCAGCTGCTGTACCGACATTGCCGCTCAAGGTAGGTGCCGAGAATACTAAAATTACTTCCTATGAAGGCTACGATTATGAATACTGGTCAGATACTAATAATAATACAATCTCATTTGATATTGATAAAAAAGGCGGTTTTGATGCAGAATGGAATGCGTATGGAAACTGCTTTTTCGCTAAGGGCCTGATTAATCAAAAGCCCATTTCAAACAATTATAAAATAGACTATGACTTATCAATCAGTTTTACTCCTGTACAGAATGCAAAAGCTGACGAAGCCTGCACATATATATGTGCTTATGGTTATCTTAAAAACCCTGCCGCAGAATTCTTCTTTATGGACTATGGTTCTAATTTGCCGGACTACGAAAACATTGAGAATTGTACTTCTTTAGGCAGCTTTGATGTTGACGGAAATACATATGATCTTTACAGTCAGAAAAGATATGAACACACTATCGACGGTTCCCTTTCGTACCCCGTATTCTTAAGCGTTCGCAGAGATGGAGAGATGGAATGCAATACAGAGTCTTCTTTATACTCGGCGCCCAATAATGAATACAGCAGCTATTCTGGTCGAATAGACGTTGGTGCGCATTTATACGCTCTTGAAAATCTCGGACAGGAAATAGGAGACCTCGACAGGCTGTCCTTAAATGTTGAATCCTACAGATGCAGCGGTGCAGTAAAACTTAATAGCTGCGAGATAACAGATTATCTGACACAGAATGACTTTCCTAATACATCCGGTACCTTTGAAAAAAATGGTGGCACATATACATACTACTCGACTAGCAGACCGTCTAAAGTCAATATGCGAGTGAATCCATACACGGACGATAAAGAATTTGACTATAGATGGCAGGACGGTACAAACAAGATAACAAAGACATTTTTATCTGAACCTGTAAAAATTGGTACAAATGACCTTATACTTTTCAAAAATGACTACTCATTTAAACTAAGCAGCGATGATCCTGACAATAACAGTTTCAGCGGAATCCTCGAAATGGAACTTAATGACTGTCAGAAACTCTGTCTCGTTGATACCGGCACTGACTTCGGTGAAGATAAAATAACTGCTTTATACAACGAAAAAGGTATAGAACCAAAACTGACCGTCTCTGTTACAAACAGAAACATTTTAGATCTTCCTGATACTATGTACGACACAAGGAAGCAGGAATTGAAAGTTTATTCATATACATTAAAGAGTGGAAACACAGAAGAAAAGCACACCGATTACTGGATAACGAATTATCAATATGATTTTTATTACTATAATAAATTCAATCTGATTTTCTGTGGTGAAAATATACTCTGCAACTCCTCTTATAGTTGCTATAATATCATAAAAATATCTGATGTATTAAGATTTCTGAAGGAATATGGTCTGTCATACGATACAATAAACACAGCTTCTTACACTTTTAACTCCGAGGGCTTCGGCGGTTCTCTTTCCGTAAACTCTCTTAAACTGGATATCACCCACTTTCCAAACGGATCTTACAAGTTTTCTCCCGAATACTATGGCGATAACAACTTTTCCATCAACTCAAATAAAAATGGACTTTTTGACTTCAACTGGAATAATTCAGAATTCGGAGCTTGTACAGCTTTGGCAGAAAAGCATTTTGACGGCAGCGGTCTTGCTCTCTCAGATATAAAAAGCATTGTTGCAGATTACAGCGTGACTGTCGATTCTGTCGAAACATTCGGAAATACATACGATGAAACATCCGTTTATTTGCGTGGAAAGCTCCCGAAATCAGACTCTTCACGAAATGAATTATATATTGACATTGCTTATTTCACAAACACCCCTAACTTAAAAAGCCGTATAAAACCAATTTCATCTGATAACTCCATTGAAGATAACGATAAGATCTATAATCTTTACGTTAATTCAAATGAGGAATTGAACGGATTCTGTGTTTCAGGATTTATCAGTAACGATGACTCTCTCAATACTCAATACTGGAGCCTTGAACAAGATCCTCCAGTTAACGGGGATAATTCCGCTTCATTCAGCGGATCAATAGATATTACAAAGCATATTACAAAATACATAACAACTGATAACAACGGAGCATGGGATATTCTGAGTGATCTTGCTATCTGTGCTGAGGCAAACCGTTCTGTCGGTTCCGTTTCTATCGAAAAATTCGATATCATCGTAACATACAATGATGGTTCTGTTATAAAGTATACTCCGGGCGATGTCTCAACATCATCAGAAAACTTTATGCAGGGAGATATCAATGATGACGGGGTATTCAGTATCTCAGACGTTGTAACATTACAGAAGTGGCTGCTGGGGTCACGTAACATTTCTATTAAAAACTGGAAAGCCGCTGACCTCAATTATGACAGCGTGCTTGACATATTTGATCTTTGCATGATGAAAAAAGCCATTATTCGTTCAATAAAATTACCTGTTGCGGTCAACATTAACGAGACTGGCGGATATGCTGGAGTTAACAGGATCTGGAAAGTATATAAAGAAAACGAAAAATATATTGTATCTTACCAGGATTTAAAACGCACAACAGAGCAAGAACCCATTATAACTGAAATTACCGAATCAGAATACAACAAAATAATGGCTCAGGACTACGAAAGAAACTCTACTCCTCAGCAAGTATGGGATGGTTTCCATTATAAATCTGTTATTACCTACAAAGATGGAACAGAAAAGACCACTAATTCAGATATGTTAGATACTCTTTTGATAATTGAAAAGCTGTCAGAAAAATAAAGTTAAGAAGAAACGATTTTATTCAAAAATATTTTCGCTTTACCTGATTATAAAACTAATCCAGTTTGTTTGAATGCATATTCTTGAAAAGCCATTCAATAACATATGTGATAAAAAAAGGCACTTCTGTCATAAAACTGACAGAAGTGCCTTAAATCTTCTTGTTTACGTACCTGTTTAAGCAGATACAGATATCAGCCCTTTACAGCGCCCGCAGTCAGACCGTCAACTATCTGATTGGAGAATGCGCAGTAAACAACTATTGTAGGTATGATCGCGATTATAATAGCCGCAAACATCTGTGAATAATTAGTACCATGCGGTCCTACAAACTTTGACAGTGCTACCGGTAGGGTCTTCTTTGTTTCATCAGAGATAAATACCATTGCTACAAGGAGCTCGTTCCAGTTTCCGATGAAAGTCATAAGTCCGGTTACACAAAGACCTGTCTTACCAAGCGGCAGACATATTCTGGAAAATATCTGGAATACATTCGCACCCTCCAAACAAGCACATTCGATAAGTTCATTCGGAATACTCTTAAAGAATCCCGTCATAATGAATATGGTTATCGGAAGTGAAAAAGTTACATAAGGAATTATAATTCCCGTAAGCGTATTTGAAAGGTGAAAATCTGCAAATCTTGTGAAAAGTGGTATGAGCACGCAGTGTACAGGTATCATCATACCTGTAAGGAAATATGTCATGGCAAGCTTTGCACCCTTCCAGCGCATACGTACAATGCCGAATGCTGCCATAGAACCTATGATTAAACTCAATATCAGTGCGATAACACACACGATGAATGAATTAAATGTAGCTGTACCAAGATGTCCTTTTGTCCACGCAAAGGAGAAGTTATCAAATGATATATGCTCCGGAAGCGCAAAAGGAGCAGTAAATATCTCCTTATTTGTCTTGAACGATACATTGAACAACCACAGCAGAGGAAGTATATAGGCTATGGATATCAACACAAGAAATACATATATAACAATTTGTATCGGTGAGAGCTTTTTCTTGGAAGTAAAATCCGGTTCATCTGTTACATATTTTGAAGAACTCATTTGACTATACCTCCTTACATCTCATACTGTTCGGTCTTTACGACCTTATTAATAAACAGTGTTACTACCAGACAGAGAACAAGAAGTACTACGCCTATCGCGCTTGCATAGCCATATTTAGAGAACTTGAAGCCCTGCTGATATAGGTGAGTTGCAAGAACCTCTGTCCTGTGGTTCGGTCCGCCCTCTGTCATGTTGAATATAAGATCGAAGAATTTCAGTGATCCTATCGCATTGAGGGACATAGCTGTAGCTACCATTGGTTTTATCAGGGGAAGCGTTATGTACCTGAATGTCTGGGGCTTAGTACAGCCGTCGATATAACTTGCTTCCATAAGGGACTTGTTTATACCGGAAATCTGAGCCATGTAAAGCATCATTGACTGACCAACATACTGCCAGAGACATACAAAAGCTATTACCCACATAGGAAGGATAATAAAGCCTTTTGTATCCATAAGCCAGAGAGGAGGTTCCTTTACCCCCCATTTTTCAAGGAGCTGGTTAATACCAAGCTTCGGCATGAATATGAAAAGCCACATCAGACCGAGAGCTGCCGAAGAAAGTACACAGGGAAGATAGATTATGTTCTTGAATACATTTCGTCCTTTTTTAATGTTTGTCAGCAAGCCTGCGAGGAAAAGACCTACGATAAGCTGTGACACACAGGAGAAAATGAGAAAGAACAATGAGTTCTTGAGAGCAATGCCGAACGTTTTATCAGAAAGTAGTGCCTTATAGTTGTCAAGTCCGATGAAAACGGGGGCACTTATGCCTTTATAATCACAGAATGAATAATACACCGACTGAACGATCGGTATAAAAAGCACCAGTGTGAACAAAAGGAATGCAGGAAGCATGAAAACAAGTATTGCTTTCTTGTTCCGAAGCATTTTGTCCATGCTGGACCAACTCCTTTCAGAAGATCAATATCGTAAAATAGTTAAAACAATATAGGGGCGCAGGGTACGCCCCTATTGATTTTTCAGATTTAGTCAGAAATTACTTTCTGCAATTTGCTTTGTAGAATTCTTCCATGTCCTTTGCAGCATCTGCAGGTTTCATATCGCCGAGGAATACTGCAACCATAGTATCATCAAAGTGAGCACCGGTCTCAGTAGTAGGCATTGACTCATTGTAGAATCCGAATGTACCCTTTGCATTGCCGAATATATCCATAACATAAGAGAGCTGCTTTGGAGCTGCTGCCGGATCATACTGAACCTTTGTTACAGGAATCTTACCGCCTTTTTCAGCAGTGTACTTCTGAGCTTCATCATCAGTGAAGTATTTTATAAGAGTTGCGGCAGCTTCAGGATACTTTGTTGTTGAGCTCATGCAGAGAGAGTCAGACTTAGCGATGATTCTTTCAACGCCAGGGAACTGGAATACACCGCATTTTGATTCAAAGTCAGGGTTAGCGCCGTTCATCTGACCGATTACCCATGAACCCTGAATAAGGATAGCAGCTTCTCCGTTGTAGAAGTTAGCTGTAGCAACGTCGTTGGTATCACCAGCTGCTGTTCTCTGGAAATATTTTGATAACGTAACAAGCTTGTTGCAGACATTCTCGAGCTTACCGTCTTCCCATGAAGCAGAACCATCGGCGAGCTTAGGAAGGTTAACGCCCTCAGCTTCACAAAGATAACCTGCTACCATTGAGAGACACCATGCAGTACCTGCGGAAATTGTTATAGGAGTATATCCTGCATCTTCAAGCTTCTTGCAGGTATCGAGCAATTCATCCCAGTTTTTAGGAATAGATGCACCCGCATCCTCGAACATCTCTGTATTGTAGAAGCAGCAAGCAGCTGCTGTGTTCAGCGGAACAGCATATATCTTTCCATCATAAGTCTGCTGTGTAAATACAGCGTCGCTTGTGAAGCTATCCTTCCAGCCATCCTTGTTGAGATACTCATCAAGAGGTGCTGCAACGCCAGGCTCAACATAGTCTGTGAGCTGAGGTCCGGGGCTTACTATAAATACATCAGGTGTATCCTTTGCAGAAACATGAGCATTGAGGTTGTTATAATACTCTTCAAGATTTGTGGTAATAGGTGTTACATGATACTTACCCTCAAAATCCTTGTTAAATCTTTCGATAGTCTCCCTGTAGCCAATCGACACAGGGTCCGAAGTTGCGTTAAGGTCATCCCAGAACATCCATGTGATCTCCTGAACCTTATCGGATCCGCTGTTATTTGCAGAATTGCTAGCTCCGCTGTTTGAGGAGCTGCCCGAATTACTGGAATTTCCGCCGCAGCCTGTAAGTGTTGTTGCTAACATTGCTGCTGACATAAGTGTTGCGAAGAATCTTCTTTTTCTCATTACCATTACCTCCTGGTTATTTTCCGCACGGCAGTTATCTTAATTGACATATCATTATGCCGTCATACCGTACGGCAAGTTTTACGGTTAAACCGAATTTGATATTGCACCACTACGGTGTCTTTGTAAATCTTACCATATAATTAACAAGTTGTCAATAAATATGAGCAATAAGGGCAAAAAATGATTAAAAACCACGAATATCCGTATGCCAATAGCAAAATTTGGTAAGTTAAAAAAATAAATACAAATTTTGGTAAGTATAAATCGCTTTACATTTCATACAGTATACAACGTTCGAGCTTCATTCATATTAGCTGTCAGCATTTTTGTTATTTTCTCTTGACAAAAGGATTTCAATGGTGTATACTACAAACAATCAGGCGCAATGATAGTACTTGTAGAAAAAGCATTGCTGTAATAATCTATATATACTATGATAACATTATAAGTCCTAAAAGGAGATTAGGTATGAAGGCAAAAATCACAATTGATTTGAATGATGCAATCGGCAGAGTCGATCAGAGATTATTCGGTTCTTTTATCGAACATCTAGGCAGAGCAGTATATGGCGGCATCTATGAACCGGGTCACGAAACCGCAGATGACATGGGCTTCCGTCAGGATGTTATGGAGCTGGTCAAGCAGCTTCATGTGCCAATCGTCCGCTATCCAGGCGGCAATTTTGTTTCAGGATACAACTGGGAAGACGGTATAGGCGACCGCACAAAGCGACCTCGAAAGCTTGAACTTGCATGGAACAGCATTGAGACAAACGAAATTGGTATAGACGAATTTCAGGAATGGGCAAAACGCGCAGGCTCTGAAGTCATGATGACAGTAAATCTTGGAACAAGAGGTGCAGATGATGCCCGGAATCTTGTGGAGTACTGCAATCTTCGAACAGATACATACTATGCAGACCTACGTAAACAGAACGGATTTGAAGAACCGTTCAATATCAAGGTATGGTGTCTTGGAAATGAAATGGACGGAGACTGGCAGATTGGTTACAAAAAGCCGCTGGAATATGCACGTCTTGCCTGTGAAACTGCAAAGCTGATGAAACTGACTGATCCGACGATAGAACTTGTTGCATGTGGAAGCTCAGGTCCGTTAATGCCAACCTTCGGTGAATGGGAACGCACCGTATTACGTGAGTGCTATGACCATGTAGATTATATCTCCCTGCATAGCTATTATGGTAATCGCGACCAGAACACATTGGAATTTCTGGCGTCATCTGCAGAAATGGATAAGTTCATCAAAGAGACCGTCCGTATCTGTGATGAGATAAAAGCAGAAAAAGGCTCCGAAAAAGATATCATGCTTTCATTTGATGAATGGAACGTCTGGTTCCATAGCAACGAACAGGATAAGAAAATCGAGCACTGGCAGATTGCACCGCCGCTTCTTGAGGACGTATACAATGTCGAGGACGCGCTTGTTGTTGGCGGACTGCTAATAACTCTTCTGAGAAACTGCGACAGAGTTAAGATTGCCTGTCTTGCACAGCTGGTCAATGTAATTGCTCCGATAATGACAGAAACAGGTGGAAAAGTATGGGCACAGACTATTTTTTATCCTTTTCTGCACTGCTCTGAGCATGGACGCGGAATAGCTCTGAATACAAAGTGCGATTGTGATACTTATCAGACATCATCAAAGACTGATGTACCATATATCGAAAGTATCGCAGTTTATGACGATAATAATGACACTATCACATTATTTGCAGTGAATCGTTCACTGGACGGAACATATAATTTAGAATTGTCTGGCTTTGACGGTTATTGCCTGCAATCCCATACTGTTCTCACAGGAAACGACCTAAATCAGTGCAACACAGCAGCTAATCCAAATGCTGTTGTCCCCTGCGATGCTGGAACTGATATGATGCTTTCACCTCATTCATGGAATATGTTTATCTTTTCAAAATCACAGAATAATTGACAGTACTTGTTGAAAAAGTCATTGTGTAACAAAACACCTCCGTGCTGTAATGATGAAATGCACGAAGGTGTTTTTTGATGTGAAATGATTTCTATACCGGAAGCTGTCCAGTGAATTTTAATGAATAAATAACATACATACATCATTCTATTCAATAATATGCATTATAATATGACCCATTTATTGATAAAGGAGCTGACAAAATGTTAAGGATAGCAAATACTGAAAATGGACAAGTACGCGGTCTGCCAGCAGCAGACCCTAGAGTAACCACATTCAAGGGCATACCTTTTGCCGCTCCGCCTATTGGCGTGAACCGCTGGCGTGCTCCTCAACCTGCCGAAAACTGGAAGGGAGTACGCGACTGCTTTGAATTCGCCCCCATATCCGTTCAGGATACCCCCGGTGTCGGTGACGATATATACTGCCGCGAATGGCACGTAGATCCCGAGATACCAATGAGTGAGGACTGCCTCTACCTTAATGTATGGACAAACGCGAAATCCGCATATGAACGTAAGCCCGTGCTTGTATGGTTTTTCGGTGGTGGTTTTCAATGGGGCTATACATCTGAAATGGAATTTGACGGAGAACGTCTCGCAAGAAGAGATATCGTCGTAGTAACAGTGAATTACCGCTTAGGTGCGCTGGGTTTTCTCTGCCATCCTCAGCTAACGATAGAGCAACCCAATGCACCCTGCAATTTCGGCAGCCTCGATCAGCAGGCAGGTCTTAAATGGGTCCGCCGCAATATTGCTAACTTCGGAGGTGATCCCGATAATATAACCATTGCAGGACAGTCCGCAGGCGGAGGAAGTGTAATGGCCCAAATGGCTTGCAAAGAAAACGCAGGTGATTTCAAAAGGGCTGTGGTCATGAGTGGAATGTTCGGCTCGCCTTATGAGGTCAATGAATTCTTCTTGCCTCAAAGCCTTGAACAGGCAGGCAAAAAAGGCGAAAGGCTCTTTGATTACTTGGGTGTTAAAACTCTAGAAGAAGCAAGAAAACTTGATGCCAATTACATTCGAAACAAGTATTCCGAGCTTCGCAATAACGGCGAGATGTTCTTTACGATAGTACAGGACGGGCATTTCTGCACAGATGACCCCATGGAATCTTTCAGAAACGGCTCACGTCTCCGTGTACCAGTTATGGGCGGCAATACCGGAGATGAATTCATAGAATATATTCATGCGGCAGACGATGACGAGCTGGTAAAAAAAGCAAAGAAGTACTTCGGCAGCAAAGCTGACGAATTCCTTGCATTTCCGGAAGCCAAAGTCAAAACTAATTTAGGCTATTCGCCTGTTTCCTCCCCCGAGCTTGGAGTAAAGAACGCCTTCCTCGGTGAAAGCAGGCAGAAGGACCCAAAAGACTGCTACTACTACCGTTTCATTCCTGATATACCCGGTAATGATTCTCCAGGAACCTTCCACTCTGTTGATTTATGGTTCTTCTTTGAGACACTTGCAAAATGCAGCAGACCCTTTGCTGGCAGACATTATGATCTTGCAAGACAGATGTGCGATTACTGGGCTAACTTCATCAAGAATGGAGACCCTAATGGCTTTGACATCAATGGCAACATGCTCCCTGAATGGAAGCCATATACCCACGCCGATCGAAATGAGATGCTTTTCACCAGTAACGGAGCACAGGCATCGACCGAGAATAACAGCTTTCTCATGTTCCTGCTCGATGAATTGAAATAAAGATAGGAGGATAATTTTATGAGCAAAAAGCAGGCGTTCAATCCCTATCTCCCAAGCTGGGAGTATATCCCCGACGGTGAGCCTTATGTATTCGGTGATCGTGTATACGTCTATGGTTCTCACGACTTCTGGAACGGTTATGTATTCTGCATGGGTGACTACGTATGCTGGTCAGCCCCTATAAACGATCTAGGTAACTGGCGCTATGAGGGCATTATCTACCCAAGAAACGCTGACCCCATGAACAAGGACGGCTATATGTGCCTTTACGCTCCCGACGTTACTGTAGGTCCAGACGGAAGATATTACCTCTACTATGTACTTGACAAGGTTGGCGTTATGTCCGTTGCGGTATGTGATGAACCCGCAGGCCAGTATGAATTCTATGGCTATGTTCACTATCAGGACGGCACTCGTCTTGGAGAGAGAGATGGAGACGAGCCGCAGTTCGACCCAGGAGTTATAACCGAAGGTGATAAAACATATATGTACAGTGGATTCTGTCCCGAGGGCGACAAATCAAGAACAGGCTCAAAGGTGGTTACACTTGATAAGGATATGCTGACTGTTATCACCGAGCCTCAGGTAATAGTACCCGGGATCTGTTACAGCGCAGGCACCCAGTTCGAAGGGCACGCTTTCTTCGAGGCTTCTTCAATAAGGAAAGTAAACGGTAAATACTATTTTATTTACTCCTCTGAGGTAATGCATGAGCTTTGCTACGCTGTCAGCGATGATCCACTCAAAGGATTCAGTTACGGCGGTGTGCTAGTCAGCAACACCGATCTGCATATTAATACCTACAAGCCGGCAGATATGCCCACAAACCGCGGCGCAAATAACCACGGCAGCATAATCGAACTTGGCGGTAAATGGTATATTTTCTATCACAGACATACCAACGGCACATGGTTCTCAAGACAAGGCTGTGCTGAAAAGCTCACTCTCAATGCCGACGGTAGCTTCAATCAAGCTGAGATAACTTCCTGTGGTCTCAACGGTACTCCTCTTGAAGGCAAGGGCGAATATCCTTCTTATATTGCCTGCAATATCTTCGGCAAGAAACCCGAGCTTTATATCGGAGATCTCAATGCCCCACGTATAGTTCAGGACGGTAAAGACGGAGATGAAGAGATAGGATATATCTCAAATATCAAAGAGGGTACCAATATAGGATTCAAGTACTTTGAATGCAAAAGCATAAATAAGGTCAGCATTACTACCCGCGGCTACGGAGGCGGTACTTTTGCCGTTAAGACAGCATGGGACGGCGTAGAACTCGGAGAGATTGAAATCGAAAACAGTAACGTATGGAAGAAATTCACTGCTGATATCAGTATCCCCGACGGTGTGAACGCTATATGGTTCACATTCAAAGGAACCGGCAATCCTTCCCTCGGCTCATTCACCTTAGAATAATCAGCAAAGCTAATTTCTAAAGGAATATAAACACTAATGTCCCACATATCGTACGCTTAGTAATATTATGGGGCTGTAAAAAAACAGCCCTCAAAAACAACACGGTTACCTCTTCAAGTAA
>NZ_JAGCFH010000101.1 GCF_017650195.1 Ruminococcus sp.
AAAATATGATGGTCTTCCAGGAGGCCGTACAGCTTCAATCATTCCTGACTTTTCAATGGATCAGCTTGCTGATTACGTAAAGGAATGTCAGAAGCGCGATATAACCTTTAACTATCTCATCAACCCTCTTTCAATGGATCAGAACGAGATAGATCCTGTAATGGGCAAAAAGATACGTGAATTCATACACACCATGTATGATATGGGCATCAAAGCTTTCACTCTCAATTCTCCTATACTCATAAAGTACGTAAAGAGAGAATTCAAGGACGCCTTTGTAACTCTCGGCCTTTACGCATATCCTACAACTATCCAGCATATAGAGTACTGGCGCAACTGGGGCGTTGACGAGATTACTCTCGACCACTGCTTCAACAGAAGGTTCGATCTTCTCAGACAGCTCCTGACACAGTATAAGGATACAGACTTCCATCTCCGTGTCATAGCTAACAATCTTTGCCTCAGAGAATGTCCCTTCCGTCTTGCGCACGGCTGCTTCGTAGGTCATTCCGATCCCGACAAGTTCTCTATGGACTACTCTCTCGTGAACTGTGCTTACACGAAGATAACACATCCTGCAGCTATCCTTACATCTGAATTCATACGTCCCGAGGACGTTCACTATTATAGAGAGCTGGCAGAAGAGGCAGGTAATAAGAATTTCTCTATAAAGCTCATAGACAGAACCAGAACTACAGAGTTCCTTACAAACGTTGTAAGAGGCTATATGGAAGAGTCCTACGACGGAAATCTGCTCGATATAGTTAACTGGCCGCGCTCAAAAACTATCGCTATACGTCCGGACAAGAAGATAAATTCAGTTGCACCGGAAGACGAGGATCCCGTACCGACTCAGACAGCTCCGGCAGGCGCTCCTCCTACAGGAATGTCAGCAGGTGGTCCTCCTCCATGGGTAATGGAAGGCAGACCTCCGAGACCTGGCGAGCCTGAGGAATGGGCAAAGGCACACGGTATCACTGCTCCTCCTGCAGGTATGCCTCCGCTCGGTGCAGGTGGTCCCCCCGTAGGAATGCCAGCAGGCGGTCCTCCTCCATGGGTAATGGAAGGCAGACCTCCGAGACCTGGCGAGCCTGAGGAATGGGCAAAGGCACACGGTATCACTGCTCCTCCTGCAGGTATGCCTCCGTTTGGTGCAGGAGGTCCCCCTCCCGGAGTTCCGGCTATGAGGTGGATGGAGCAGCTTAAGCCTGAATCTATGATGGCTTACGGAAAGACCATGCAGCTTCCCAAGATATACGTTGACAACAAGAAGCTTGACGGCTTCCTTGAGCACTTCATCAATAACAACAACTGCTCAAATTCACTCTGCGCCAACGATATCCTCGAAAACGGCGAGACAGCTCCCAATGCCTGCGCACATTGTAGCACATGGGCTAAGAAGGTCATTTCCTACGATGAGGCTGAGGTCGCTCAGTGGAAGCAGCTCTGTGAGAGCGTTCTACACAACATCGAAGACGGTGGAATCTACAGAAACTGATAAAAATGTACATACGGATAAAGGCTGTACTGCAATCATTGCGGTACAGCCTTTTTTATTTATTGGAACTCATTCTGTTTTCCAGGAACAAGGAACACGAACTCGAACCGCGTCCCCTTTCCAGGCTCGGAATAGACGAATATCTCTCCGCCGTTTGCTCGGACTATTTTCTGAGCAATTGACATACCAAGTCCAGAACTGTACATCGTCCTGTCCTTTGACTTTGAAGAAAAGCGATTGAAAAGCTTCGGTATCTCCTCCTGAGGTATTCCTTTTCCGTTGTCGGACACGGCAAGGGTGGTAAGCACCGGATTCTGGGTGAGCTCTGCCCACATCTCTGTACACTCCGAATGGTCAGCTGAGTTTTTGATTATGTTGCCTATAGCCTCGCAAAGCCAGCCCTTGTCGCATATAAGCCTTACATCGTCAGGTATTGATGAACTTATTGATATGCCATTTTTCCTGAGCAGAGGAGACAGCTTTTTCACAGCAAGCCCGAATATCTCAGATATGCTGTAGGACTCCATATCGTACTCTACCGCATTCGCGTCCAACTTTGCAAGCTTTATAGCTTCTATAACAAGTAACTCCATGCCGTCAAGATTAAGCTGTATCTCGTCTAAGAGTTTTTTTCTTCTCTCCTCTGAAAGGTCATCCAGCTCGCTGAGCATATCTGTATTAAGATGTACAACTGCAAGAGCCGTTTTTATCTGGTGTGAAAGGTCTGTCAGGAAACTTTTCAGGAAGCCTTGTTCGTCACTGAGCTTCTGACTTGTATTTCTCATGCGTTCAACGAGTATCTCGGCGCTTTCGCATACCCTGTGTACCGTACCAAGCTCCTCGCCATACATATTTATAGCCTTCTTAGTGTCATAAGCGGCTTCGATACAGTCGTCACGGAGCTTTTCGAGTTTTTTGAATACCGACATGACCTCGTACATGGATATTATCAGCCATATCACCGACACAGCAGTCATAGCTCCGAATATCGTGTAAAAGGTGATATTCCTTACATGATCATAGCTGTGCATGAGCTGAGGAGACATATTCCGTCTTATACTGTATTCCCTGAGCAATGCCTCTCCACCAGTGATTGCGTCCGCCTCGGGAGCTCCCGTAAACCTTCCGCCGCCAACGGCCGAAAGCTCCGATTCTATCTGCTCCGCTACTATTACCTTCGCACACTTCTCTGCTGCTATACTTGCAACGGCAGCGGAGATAAATAGCATTATAATGAATATGAGTATCAGCCGCCGCGGAGCGCGGTTATTTATGAATCCGTCCATTTATAACCCATTCCTCTCTTAGTCACAATCCTTCCGCAGCCAGAGGACCTGCTGAGCTTTTCGCGGAGGCGACTTATATTGACGGAAAGAGTATTGTCATTTACGAATATACCTTTGGAATCCCAAAGGTATTCCAGTATTTGTTCACGTGTAAGATAATGCTCACGGTTCATCATAAGATACCCGAGGAGCTTCTGCTCAACTGCTGTGAGCTCCATTTCGGGAATATCGGGTATACGCCGAAGATTTGCGCGTATACGCGAGAAAAGTTCTCTCAGGCGAAAGGGCTTGGTTATATAGTCATCGCCGCCGCTGTCGAGACCGCGGACTATATCCGCCTCGTCGTCGCAGGAGGTAAGGAATATAACGGGAGTCTGTATATTTTTCCTCAGTCTTCTGCAAAGCTCTATGCCGTTGCCGTCTGGAAGTGTAACGTCGAGGATTATCAAGTCTGCCCCAGGAGCTGCGGCTTCTGCAGCAGCAGCCGTGCGAACGGCAATGACGTTATATCCCTCTGTTTCAAGGGAGAGCTTTATATTTGCGTTCAGTGTGTCGTCATCTTCAACGAGAAGTATAGTATTCATGTCTTCACCCCTGCCTTTTTTCTATATTTTAACATACACCGAACAAAAAAGCAACCGGCTCACGCATTTATCCTACGGAAGCCATAAAATTTATATTTCAAAAATTTCTGAGTTGTAATCTTACTGTAAGGTTAGCAGATTATACTATTATTAAACTAAGGAATGGAGGTCTCTATATGGACAACAATATTATTATAAGCACCGAAAAGCTCGTCAAGCAGTACGGCGAGGGCGAAAACATGATATATGCTCTCAACAACGTTGACCTTGAAGTGCAAAAAGGCGAATTCGTAGCAGTTACAGGCGAGAGCGGAAGCGGAAAAACTACCCTGCTGAACTGTCTCGGATCACTCGACACCCCCACAAGCGGCAAGATCACTGCCTGCGGAAAGGAGATAACGAATCTCGATGACAAGGGACTTTCCGCTTACAGGCGCAAGAATATCGGCTTTATATTCCAGTCCTACAACCTCATACCCGTACTTAATGTTGAGGAGAACATAGTCCTGCCCCTGAATCTTGACAATACCCATCCGGATATGGAGTTTCTGGGTGAGCTCCTTGAGCTTACAGGTCTTGACAAAAAGCGTCTTAACTTCCCGCATGAACTCTCAGGCGGTCAGCAACAGCGCGTTGCCTTTGCACGTGCACTTATACACAAACCGCAAATAATTCTCGCGGACGAGCCTACAGGCAATCTTGACAGCAAGAACAGCCACGAGATAATATCCATACTCAAAAGCTCCATAAAAAAGTACGCCCAGACTCTCATACTCATCACCCATGACGGCAGCATAGCTTCACAGGCTGACCGTATCCTCCGCATATCTGACGGCGTGCTTTCCGAATAAGGAGGTGCGAACATGAAACATATCATATCTCTTTCGCTAAAATACATACGAAGGCAGAAGCTTCGCACATTCCTTACCTTTATGTGCATAATGCTCTCGGCGTTCATTCTCGCCACGGTCTGCGTCTTTGGAAGCAGCGGCTATACAACGATGTATAATACTGCGCTGAAGGATGACGGTACATGGGAGCTGGAAATAAGCAACTGGATAAAGAGAGCCAAGGATCCCGAAAAGGCACGAGATATAGCCATACACCACGCCGTTACATCGGATTATTACACCTATGACAGTGAAAATGTTATATTCACTTCAGAATATCCTGAGGTCTATCACAGGAATGCAATGTTCGAGGTATCTGACGGCAAACATTCCCACCGCGTCACATCATTAGCCGCTTTGAAGGAAGAAGGAAATCAAAAACTGAGAGGTTACTATTCGCCTGTTGCATACGATTACGATTATGATCGCGTATTAACTCCCGACATAACAAAGGAAGGCGTTTTTGTTCCAGCTTTCATCAGGGATATGGGTTACTCCGTAGGCGACACCGTCACCCTAACCATACGCCCCATGACAGCTGTTTACGATGAGGATTCAGAAATAATCAAGGAAATCCGTGAGAATCTTCTGAAAAAATACGGTACGCAATACACCGTGAGCGACCCGGAATATGACGAACTTCCAAAAGATCTGCAAAAAAAGGCATGCAAATCAACTATCTTTTCGCTTCTGAATTACAAAGGGGTAAGCATTCAGGCCATACCTCTTGCTGATATACAGTACCTCAGCTCAAAACAGATTACATTCACTATCGCCGGCTTTATCAAAGAAACCCATTCTATTAGAAAAGCATTTATAATTCAGAATGGAAGCGGCTGCAATTTCACTATTTCAGATCTAGTGGATAACAATAATGATTATGAAGTAAAAACAACTTCTAATGTTTACCTGCGCCTAAACGACAATTGTGATTATGACGATGCGCTGAAAATGCTTTTCACAGACATTGGTCATGACTATGATAATGATTTCTATAACGCCACTGAATACAGCTACAGGACAAATGATCTTCTTCTCGCTCTTGAGATGAAAAGTCCATATGCTATGTATAAAGAATTTGCCGGAATAGCTGTGCCTGTACTGCTGGTGTTGCTTTTAGCATGGTTCGTATCACGCTTCGTTATCGACTGCACCTTTGAAATGGCTGTACAGGAAAGAAGCAGCCATTTCGCTGCCCTGCGTATAATTGGAGCTTCAAAGGGACAGATAGCGGCTATAGTATTCATAGAGGCGATATTCTACTGCCTTACGGCTGTTCCCCTCGGAATAGCAATGGCTATACTGTTATGCCGCAGTTCCATAAATGCTTTGAACAATTCGGGCATTGACGTGTTTGAGTTCTCAGCAAAGCCAGCATTCATCGCTCTCGGAGCCTTCCTTACTATAATAGCTATATTCATATCAGCCTACACCTCAGCTATGTGGGCTGCAAGGAAGCTGTCTCCGGCAGAGGCACTGAACTTTGGCAAGCCGAGAAGCAAAAAAAAGAAGAAGCACATCAAAAAGTCAAAGCTCGACCTCAGCTCGAAAAAATTCATACGCCGCTATACGAAAAAGAATATCAAATCCGCAAAGAGTCGCTTTATTATTGCTACGATAAATATGGCTCTCGGTGTATTGATGTTCACCTTCTCAGCGATATCCCTCATTTTCATTTTCGGCGAATTCAAGGAAGAATTAGGAGTCATATCATACTATGGAGAACCATGTGATTTCCAAATAGAAGACTATTACAGCAGCGATCCAAAAAATGTATTCACGGAGATAGACAAGTATTTCGGCAATAAGGAAATATTCTCCGAGTGCAATATAACAAGCACAAATACGATTGAATTAAACACCAGAGACGGCTCTGAGAAGATAGTTGCAGAAAAACTCATGCGCAATCCCCCAAAGAAGGATACAGCAAAAAGTGTTTTCCTCTTTGTCATCAATGAGAATCTATACAAAAAATACGAGATAGACACCATTACAGGAATGAGCTATCAGGAATTCATTGATCAGAAGGGCGCACTCTACAACAACAGCACCTACGGAGAATACATTGAATGGAAATATGACGATGATGATAGACCTATCGAACAATACGAAACCTCTTACTATGATCTGAAAAACAGCTGCAAGCTCACTGTCACAGGAGGCAACAGAATCAAGGTCATAGGAAAGGTATCATGCAGACATTCATTAAGCGGTCTCATCATTCCTCTGGAAAATTCTGCCGATTATAATATGGATTATAACATTGGATTGACCGTAAACGGTTCGAAACACTATAAGGAGGCACTGAGGCTGTTCAACGAATTCACTGAAAAAAACAACTGTGAAATGATAGAAAATCTGTACTCAGTGAATACAGGTTTGATAGACATGATTTTCGCCTTTGCGAAGATAGTACTCATATTCCTTGTATCTATATGGCTCGTTGGAATCCTCTCCATGATCAATTCCGTAAACACAAGCGTGCTCAACAGGAGCCGCGAGCTCATGATGCTAAGGAGCGTCGGCATGACCCGGAAGCAGTTACGCAGGAGCATACTTCTGGAAACTCTCATGTTCTCTGCAACCGCCGCCATATCCGGCACTCTATTAGGAGTAATAGCCGCAAGACTGACATTTGGCAGATTTAATCTCCATGAACTGACCACGTTCGTAATACCTGTCGTTATAATATCCCTGACATTAAATGTGATCATAGCTATGATTGCTTCCATACCTGCAATACACAGTCTCGGAAGAGTAGAATCCATTGCCCAGGCTTCGAACGAATAATCAAAAAAGTGCAGCTCGTATAAGAGCTGCACTTTTTCGATTGCAAGCAAAGGTAAGCAATATAGTTTATGGGGGGATAGGTTGGTTTATGTTTGTTATTAAACGGTCGGTTTAAGAAAAACTTAAATCTAAACTATATTGCCGCCTTCTTAAGCTGCTCATCAAAAGCAACTACATAAATATTAACACGCCGAAAATAAAATAGCAATAGAATATTCATGAAATGCGGATTTTCAGCGTGAAGTGCTTAATTTATTAACAATTTGTTCACATTTACACAAATATAACGCAAATCTTATAACTCCGTTTTTTTCAGCCTGCGGATATACATTATCTCATTCAGTTCCCTGCCGCCGATGTTGTCCTCCATGATCTCGCTGGTGGCTGTAAAGCCGTGTTTTTCGTAAAAAAGCCTTGCGTGGACATTTTCCTCCAGCACCCATAATATTACGCTGCGGAAGCCCTCCCATTCCAGCTCCTCTATGCATTTTTTCAACAGACAAGCTCCGATGCCCCTACCGATGTACTCAGGCAACAGGTATATCGATACTATCTCTCCGCTCTCCGAGAATTTTTTCCAACGTGATGTGCAGAAACTCGCCGTGCCGACTATCCTGTCATCCTCAAATGCTCCTATATCTGTCCTGCCGTTAACATTTATACCATTGATCCACCTGCCTAGAGGAATGCTGTCAAGGTAGTCCTGCGGTATTATACCCTTGTATGCGTAACGCCAGCTTTGCTCATAGATATCACTCACTGCCGCGTAATCATCATTTTCTGTAAGATGTCTTATCATCATGATATCACCTGCTGTCTCAAAATAACAGACCTCATTATATCACATTAAACAAGGCAAGTCAACACCTTATACTTGATTTTTTAATATATTTATGATAATATGGTGTTAAGAGATGTACGAAGGGAGCGGTGAACATGGGAACATCTTACAGGTACAAATGCGATGAGTGCGGATATGAAGAGGAATTCTTTATAGGTGGCAGCATAATGTCTCGGAACTACGCAAAGAAAGTAGAGGAGGCTGAGGAGGAGCTCAGAAGCGCCGCTCTGTACGGAAAATTCGGCGAGACCATACAGCAGATTATGAAGTACGAACGAGAAAAGGTCTATATCAACTGCGATACCGACCTGTATCAGTGCATGGATTGCAGAAGGTTCTCGGTACAGATGGCAAAGGAACTGTCTCTAAATAACAGCGACTTCACCCTGTCTGTAGAGTTCAGGCACGAATGTCCATACTGCCATTCGGCTTTTCTGCGGAAAAGCCGGGGCTCCATAACATTCTGTCCCGGCTGCAAAAGATTCACGGCTCAGCTCGTGACCATGGGGAAATTTGAATAGTTCACTGAAAAAAATCCATAAGCGAGTGTATTGACTGACCTCACTTATGGATTTTTTTATTTATTCATTTTTTCTGCTTCCTGCCGCTCTTTACCATGAGAAGTATCAGCAGCACGAGCAGTATCGGGGCTGCGATGATTGGAGCCACGATGAACGGAGATACTATGAATACGTCGTTCGCAACGTATATCTTGTACTCCTCCTTCGTCTCTATCCTTTCTCCCCTGACAAGAAGCCTGTGAGAATTGATGCCGTAAGGAGTACACGTAAAAAGCGTGCAATAATCCTTATTTGGGTCTATGCTCAGGTCTTCTATATCGTAGGGCTTCACAGTCTTTATCTGATCCACCTGATAGGTCAGCACGTCCGACATGACAGTAATATAGAAAATATCTCCCGGCTCCAGCTTGTCAAGGTCTGTGAACAGCCTTGCGCTGGGAAGTCCGCGGTGTCCCGACATTACCGAGTGAGTACCAGTACCGCCTACTGGAAGGCTCGTTCCTGGAAGGTGTCCGGCTGCTACCTGTAATACGTTGTCGTTTACGCTGTGATATATGGGCAGCTCTACCTTTATCTTCTCTATTGTAAGATACCCCATGATTCCTGTGCCCGTAATATCAAGCGTATTATAGTATCCAGGTATCTTTTCCGGCTCAAGTATCGGGTTCTCCTCGGTGAGAAGTTTTCTGTTGTATTCCTTTGCCGCTTCCGTCATCCTGTCATGCTCTTCACTGCTCATAGTATCGGTCAGTTCGTTATACGCCTGTATAGCACGGGACTGGTGCACAGCGTTGATGTGCTCGCTGACAGTCGGGTACAGAAGCAGGAATATGCCTATGAACAGTGCCGCAAAAGGCAGCGACCTGATAATGATACGCTTCATCAAAAGCTCCTTGCGTTAAATTGCAGTGCAGCGGAGGAACGCTCCACCGCTG
>NZ_JAGCFH010000102.1 GCF_017650195.1 Ruminococcus sp.
CGGAGCAGCCAATAAAAATACTGTTCCCAATCTCTATGAATTCAAGTATGACAGTATACTCAATACCGTGAAGACCCATCAGCCAAAACGCTTCCGAGCAACAGTGGGACTTCCCCTTGCACTGGGATTCTACGAGCAGCTTCCCTTCTGGCATACTCTCTTCACCTCTCTTGGTTTCAGGACGGTCATTTCCGATGAGAGTTCAAGAGATATGTACTATCTTGGACAGCATACCATACCCTCAGATACGGTATGCTACCCTGCAAAGCTTGCTCATGGACATATAGAGGATCTACTCGACAAGAGAGTGGATTTCATATTCTACCCATGCATGAGCTACAACCTTGACGAGGGTGGCAGCGACAATCACTTCAACTGCCCTGTGGTCGCCTATTATCCTGAGCTTCTCAAAGCCAATAATCCCCGCCTCAGCAGTGAAAACTTTATACACCCATATCTTGACCTCAATATCAGAAAGAACGTCATAAAGGTACTGGGACAGGCTTTGGGCAGGTACAATATAAAGGGCAGGCTCCCAGAGGCTGTAGACAGGGCTTATGAAGCCCTTGAGACCTATCACAATACCGTGACTCGTAAAGCAATGGAGATAATAAATCAGGCAAGAGCAGAGGGGAGGAAGATAATAGTCATTGCCGGCAGGCCATATCACATCGACAAGGAAATAAACCACGGCATACACAAGCTTGTGTCAAGCCTCGGCATGGCTGTTATCACTGAGGACAGCATCGCAGGTCTTGCGGAAACCCCGAAGTTGGGAGTGCTCAATCAGTGGACCTATCATTCACGCCTTTACCGTGCAGCGAAGTACGTGACTACTCAGCCTGATATGCAGCTCATACAGCTGGTATCCTTCGGTTGCGGAATAGATGCCGTCACCGGAGACGAGGTGAGAAGTATACTGGAAAGTCGCGGAAAGCTCTATACACAGCTCAAAATAGACGAGATAAACAACCTCGGCGCAGCAAGGATAAGACTCAGGAGCCTTGTTGCAGCTATGGAGCAGACAGAGAAAAAGCCTGCCATGAAGCGCGAGGTGCAGCCTGTGTGATACCGCAGGCTCCAAGCATTTATTATACGGAGGTCACTATGCCCGAATATGCAAAGTTTACCGAGGATATGATAAAGACCCATACTATCCTCGTTCCAGATATGCTGCCTATACACTTCAAAATGCTCATATCCATATTTGAAGCCAAGGGCTATAAGCTGGAGTTGCTACGGAACGATTCACGAGCCGTAGTTGACGAAGGTCTTAAAAACGTACACAACGACGCCTGCTATCCTGCACTGCTGGTAATAGGCCAGTTCATGGACGCGCTGAAAAGTGGGAAATATGACCCTGACAGGACAGCACTGCTCATAACACAGACAGGCGGCGGCTGCCGTGCCTCGAACTATATCCACCTGCTGAGAAAGGCTGTGGCAAAGAACTATCCCCAGATACCCGTGGTGTCTCTCAATTTCAGTGGACTTGAAAAGGACAGTGCTTTCAGGATAACAGCATCCATGTTCCTGAAAATGCTGTACGCCGTGTTATACGGCGACCTTCTCATGACATGCTATAACAAGTGCAGAGCCTACGAGATAAACAAGGGCGATTCTAAGAAAATGCTGGACAAATGGCACAGGAGACTGTGCAATATCTTCCTTAAGGGCAGCAGGATGTTTCTGAAAACCAAGAAGATATACAGGGATATACTGGACGATTTCGCATCTATTCCTCTCAGCAGCGAAAAGAAAATTAGGGTCGGCATAGTGGGAGAGATATACGTAAAATATTCTCCCCTTGCAAACAATCATCTTGAGGATTTCCTCATTTCAGAGGGTTGTGAGCCAGTAGTGCCGTCCTTGTTGGAGTTCGTGATGTACTGCGCTGCAGGAACATTCAACGACGCGAAGATATATGACCATACCACAAAGCAGTCTATATTCAATAAGATAGGCTATGAGCTTATATACGCAAAGCAGAAGGAACTCATCAAGGTCATGAAGGAGCAGGGCAGCTTTGAGCCCCTCCACGATTTCGAGCACCTTAGAAAGCTTGCCGACAAGTACATAAATCAGGGCGTAGTAATGGGCGAGGGCTGGCTGATACCTGCAGAAATGGCAGCTCTTGCAAAGTCCGGCGTCGAGAACATAATCTGCACCCAGCCTTTCGGCTGTCTGCCGAACCATATAGTTGCAAAGGGCATGTCTAGAGCCATAAAGCAGGACAACCCTAATGCAAATATAGTTGCTATAGACTATGACCCCGGAGCAACAAGAGTAAATCAGGAGAACCGTATAAAGCTCATGCTTGCCAACGCACGCCTTTGATATCCAATATATACCGTAAAACAAGGAGCTTGATATGATAAAGACAAGAACAGGTCAGGTCGTGGTATCGAACGAAAAACAGAATATGCTGCTGAAAAGGCTTTACGGTAGCATATTCGGAAGGGCTTTGTTGAAAGCGCTTACCGCTCCTGTTGTCTCGCGGGCAGCTGGCTGCTTCATGGATTCGGCGCTTTCAAAGCCATTGATAAAGCCATTTATCAGGAAAAGCAGCATAGATACGTCTGAGTATATTATGAAAGGGATAAATTCCTATAACGACTTCTTCACGCGCATGATAAAGCCGGGAAAACGTCCCGTAGATACTATCCCGGAGCATCTTGTAAGCCCCTGTGACTCGAAGCTGACTGTTCACAAGATAAGCAGCCGGAGCTTTTTCTGCATAAAGGGCTCACGTTACCGGGTATCCGATCTGCTCAGCAACGAGTCCCTTGCAAAGCGCTTCTGCGGTGGGTACTGCTGCATATTCCGCCTTGAGGTGAACGACTATCACCGTTACTGCTATATAGACGACGGCGTGAAAAGTGAGAATACCTTTATCCCCGGAGAGCTCCACACGGTCAATCCCATAGCTCTTGAAAGATACAATATTTACAAGCGCAACAGCAGGGAGTACACCGTGCTCCATACCGAGAATTTCGGCGACGTTGTGCAGATAGAGGTGGGAGCTATGCTGGTGGGCAGGATAGTGAACCTTCACGGCGAGAGCACCTTCAAGAGGGGCGACGAAAAGGGAAGATTCGAGTTTGGCGGGTCTACAGTAGTGCTGCTCTTTGAAAAGGGCAGGATAGCTCCGGACATGGATATACTGAGGAATTCGGCGGAGAACATAGAGACTGTCGTTAAGTACGGTGAAAAAATAGGTATAAAAGCGTAATCTCAGGAGAAATGATATGAAAAAGCTATACATACTGCTGCTTTGCGTTGCAATGCTCACGGCTGTGGGCTGTCTTGAAAAGAAGGAGCCTATCCCTGTGAACAGACCGGCGGTGGAGGTGCCGCCTACAGTGGAGCCATATACTGTGGAGGACGGAGTGTTCGACGTAGAAGCTGTCAGAAGCAATATAAATATTAAGGGGCAGCATTTCAACATGCCGGTGAAGCTTTCAGCCCTTGGTGAAGGTTGGGAGTACCGCCTATACAACAGAAAGGAATACGGTCTGAAAGAGGGCAGCGGCTACGCAAAGCTGTACTATAAGGGTGTTGAAATGGGTACTGCCTCGCTGGAGAACTGCTATACCGGAGCGGAGGCTGAAAGCTTGATATACAGCATTTCCGTACAGTCCAGCGACTGCGATATCTACGGTATAGTGCCTTTTGTGTCCACGGCTGCGGACGTTGAAAGGCTTCTTGGCAAGCCCGATGACGAGCAATATATGCAGGAGCCCTTCATGCACTGCTATAACTACGGTATTCTTAACGGAGCTGACGCAAACGGCATAGAAAGAGCCCATTCCCTTACGGTGGATCTCGATCCGGATGGTGTTGTCGATTATCTCAGCATAACCTATTCTCAGCTAGAGGAATAAGCTCAGAGCTGTCTGTAAGGGCGGCTCTGAAATTTTTTCGTATTTTCCTATTGACAAAAGGAAAAAAGTATAGTATAATGTGTAAAGTGATTTTGCATTACACCCTGATGAGGTACGCGAAAAATGGCTAAGGAACTGAAATTTGTAATGCTCCTTGACTGCTATGGAGACTTGCTCACAGAGCACCAGCGCAGCATAATGGAGATGTATTACTGTGAGGACCTTTCTCTTGCGGAGATAGGTCAGCCGCTGGATATCACAAGACAGGCAGTGCGCAGTATAATAAAGCGTACAGAGGATATACTACTCAACTACGAGGAAAAGCTTGGTTTCGCTGAAAGGCTCGACAAAATGCGGGTATACTTCGGCAGGATAGAGTCTTCCGCTGAGCATATCACCGACGAGGACATAAAAAAAGAAATAACAGAAGATATAAAAAAGGTGAGGGAGCTCCTGTGAGCTGTCTGCCTATTCCATAAACAGGAGGCTTAACAATGGCATTCGAGGGACTTTCCGAAAAACTTAACAACGTCTTCAAAAAACTTAAATCAAGAGGAAAGCTCACAGAGTCCGATGTTAAAGAGGCTATGCGCGAGGTCCGACTTGCACTCCTTGAAGCCGACGTAAGCTATAAGGTAGTAAAGGACTTCGTAAAGAATGTTACGGAGCGTGCTGTGGGCGAAGAAGTGCTTTCCAGCCTTACTCCTGCTCAACAGGTAATAAAGATAGTTAACGATGAGCTAGTAGCTCTCATGGGCAATAGCAACGCCCGTATAAATATGGCTTCAAAGCCGCCAACGGTAGTTATGATGTGCGGTTTGCAGGGTTCAGGTAAGACCACCCATGCCGCAAAGCTTGCGAAGCTGCTCAAAAAAGAGGGGCACCGTCCCCTGTTAGCAGCCTGCGATATATATCGTCCTGCCGCTATAAATCAGTTACAAGTAGTTGGTGCAAAGGCTGATGTAAAGGTCTTTGAAATGGGTCAGACAGATCCTGTCATCATTGCAAAGAAGGCTCTTGCCTACGCTAAGGACTACGGTCACGATATCCTTATCATAGATACCGCAGGTCGTCTTCATATAGATGAGACCCTCATGGACGAGCTGGTAAACATCAAGAATGAGACCCAGCCTGATGAGATAATGCTGGTAGTTGACGCTATGACAGGTCAGGACGCAGTAAACGTTGCAAAGGCGTTTGACGACGCCGTAGGCATCACAGGCGTGCTCATGTCAAAGCTCGATTCAGATACAAGAGGCGGAGCGGCACTGTCCGTACTTTCCGTTACAGGCAAGCCTATCAAGTTCGTGGGTATGGGTGAAAAGCTCGACGATTTCGAACAGTTCCACCCCGAGAGAATGGCTTCGAGGATACTTGGCATGGGCGATGTGCTCACCCTTATCGAAAAGGCTGAGAATGTCATGTCCCAGAAAGATGCCGAAAAGCTTACAAAGAAGTTCAAGGAGAACAAGTTCGATATGGACGACCTCCTCGACCAGATGAAGCAGATAAAGCGTATGGGATCAATGAAGTCCATACTCGGAATGCTCCCAGGAGTTGGAGATAAAATCAAGGACGCTGATATCGATGAGAGCCAGCTTGGAAGAGTAGAGGCTATGATAACCTCTATGACGAAGGCTGAAAGAGCTAAGCCCTCTATCATCAATCCCTCCCGCAAAAAGCGTATCGCAAATGGCTCGGGAACAAAGGTGGAGGACGTGAACAGACTTCTAAAGCAGTTTGAGCAGATGCAGTCTGTAATGAAGAAGTTTACTGGCAAGGGTGGCAAGATGTCACTTCGCAAGGCAAGAAAGAACCTTGCAGGCATGAACTTTGACAAGTTCACAGGCAAGGGCGGCGGCAATCTGCCTTTCTGATGTGTTTTCAATGCGGTCTCCCGCCGCTTGAATATATTATTTCCAAATACGGAGGTGAATACAATGGCAGTAAAGATCAGACTCAGAAGAATGGGCGCTAAGAAGGCTCCTTTCTATCGTGTAGTTGTTGCTGACGCAAGATACCCCAGAGACGGTCGTTTCGTTGAGGAAATCGGTTTCTATGATCCTACAAAGGAGCCCTCTGTTGTTAAGATAGACGCAGATAAGGCTAAGGAGTGGATCGCAAAGGGTGCTCAGCCTACAGACACAGTAAAGGCTATCCTCAAGAAAGAGGGAGTTCTTTGATCATAAGCTAAATGGAAGAGGAGAGGCTTGAGCGTCTCTGCCTCTGTCCGTCAGCTTTACGGAGGTTTTTACAATGAAAGATTTACTTTATGCCATCGCAGCAGGTCTCGTAGAAGATAAAACTGCCATAAATATTACCGAGGACGCACCCGACGAGGAGGGCGTTATAGTTTTTCATCTTAACGTTGCTCCGGATGATATGGGTCGAGTTATAGGCAAACAGGGCAGGATAGCAAAGGCTCTCCGTACGATCATGCGTGCAGGTGCAGCTAAGAAAGACCAGAAGGTCTCTGTTACGATCGAATAAGTAGGAGCTCCCCTATCCGGGAGCTTTTTATTTATATATGTTTGTTTATATTTACAAAAAATATATTGACAAAAAACGTTAATTCTGATAGAATAATTCTATCATGATTAAGGAGGAAAAACCATGAAATGCAAATACTGCAATTATGAAAACAAGCCTGGAGACAAGTACTGTGAGAATTGCGGTGCTTCTCTCGAAACATCGTCAGGGGCAATGGACGATATTTCCATGGCTGCGATACCGACTGCGGCATCGTCGTCATCAGGCACACAGTCAAATACTTACGGACAGCCAAGCGGCTACGGTCAGTCAAGCAGTTACGGACAGACAGGCAGCAGCAACGCCCAGTCAAATACTTATGGACAGTCCGGCTACGGTCAGTCAAATAGCTACGGACAGACAGGCAGCAGCAATGCTCAGACTAATGCTTATGGACAGTCCGGCTACGGTCAGACAAACAGCTACGGACAGACAGGCAGCAGCAGTGCTCAGTCCAATTCTTATGGACAGACAAGCTACGGTCAGACAAACAGCTACGGACAGACAGGCAGCAGCAATGCTCAGTCCAATGCTTACGGACAGTCAGGCTATGGACAGTCAAATAGCTACGGACAGACAGGCAGCAGCAATGCTCAGTCCAACGCTTACGGACAGTCAGGCTACGGTCAGTCAAACAGCTACGGACAGCCTAGCGGTTACGGTCAGGCAGGCGGCTATAAACAGAACAATTCCTACGGTTCAGGCGGCTATGGAATGCCTTATGATACCGGTTCATACAATATGAGCGACGAAAGCCCCAAAAACGTTGATATGACGGGAGCTTTAAAGCTTTTCTTCAAGAACTATACAAATTTCAGCGGACGCTCAACACGAAGCGAATACTGGTATGTCTATCTGTGGACCTTCATATTCAATATGGTGGTAAGATTTATAGGCAATATCGGCGGAACAAGCCTTGCAAATACCCTGTCGATCGTCGTTGGTGTTGCTATTTTCGTACCCAGCTTAGCAGTATCAGTAAGAAGACTTCATGACGCAGGCAAAACAGGCTGGTGGGCAGGAATTCAGTATATTATCTTAGCTTTAATGCTCGTTTTTGTGATCATTGCCGGAATCAACGGATCATACCAAGGAATGATCGGAATCCTTGGTATAGGTTTAATAGCTTTGTTGGTCATTTCGATCATTATGCTTATTTTCCTTTGCAGACCGAGCGACGGACCTAATCAGTGGGGATTGCCCGCAGCTCCAAAATTCAGAAATTAAATTCAAAAAGGCTTCCGAAATGGAAGCCTTTTTTGAATTATTTATCCTCGTCACTGCTGCCGAAGTAGAGCTCTGTTATATGCTCTAAGCCGAACTTTTCCGCAAAGTGCTCAAAGTCCTTTTTAGCCATTATAAGGCTGTAGCCGTTATCATCAAAGAAATCATCGTCCATATCGCTGAGCTGGGCATAGAATTCAAGACCTATCATCAGGTTTTCCTTGGTGTTGTTATCAGAGAGCCGGTCAAGCTCCTCAACAGCACCTTTCGGCTCGCCGCTGCGCATTTGCTCTATAAGGGCGAACGCCTTCTGTCTTTCGACTTCCTGAAGCATTTCAAAGGATCTCTCGACCTTTGCACCAAAGACCACCTTTGCGATAACAGCGGTCATCTCTTTTATCTGCCGCATGATATAATCCTGTTCAAACATAAACAGCCTCCTTTCGGTATAAAAAGCGGACCTGCCGCTTATGGCACGACAGGTCTGTATTGGTTGTCAAAAATCAAGCTTTGAGCGGAGCTTCTCAAAGAAACTCTGGCGCTTTGCGTAGTTTTTTTCGTTGAGTGAAGCCTCGAACTCTTTCAGGAGATCCTTCTGCTTCTTTGTGAGATTCTTTGGTACTTCTACGTATATCTTTACGTACTGGTTTCCGCGGTCAGTGCGGTGAAGACGTGTAACACCCTTGCCCTTGAGGCGGAAAATAGTGCCTGTCTGAGTGCCCTCGCCGATTGTGTATTTTACGTCTCCGTCGATAGTGGGAACTGTTATCTCCGCGCCGAGAACAGCTTCCATATAAGTAACAGGGATATCGCAGTGTATGTCGTAGCCCTCACGTCTGAATATGGGGTGGGACTTTACGTTGATGCCAACGAGAAGATCGCCACTGGGACCGCCGTTAACGCCGCAGTCGCCCTGACCGCCGATACGCAGTGTCTGTCCGTCATCAATACCGGCCGGAATATCCACGGATACGGTCTTTTGCACTCTTATACGTCCTACGCCGCGGCACTTGCTGCACGGGTTCTTGATTATCTTGCCCTTGCCTCCGCAGTGTGGACATGGCTTTGTTGAGGAAATAGCGCCGAAGGGAGTGCGCTGAGTAGCCTTGATAGTACCTCTTCCTTGACAGTCCGGACAAATATCTGGAGTTGAGCCTGCCTCTGCGCCAGAGCCCTTACAGGATTCGCATACACACATGCGGTTTATTTTGAGATCCTGTTTTTTGCCATTGCAGGCGTCCATAAAGCTGATAGAAACAGTCTCCTGAATATCCGCGCCTCTTCTCGGAGCGTTTACGTTTGACCGCTTTGAGCCGCCGCCGAAGCCGAAGCCGCCGAAGATACTGCCGAGGATATCGTCCATATCGGCAAAGCCGCCGAAGCCGCCCATGCCGTCAGCGCCGCCGTAGCTCGGGTCAACTCCGGCATGACCGTACTGGTCGTAACGGGCACGCTTTTCCGGGTCTGAGAGCACCTCATTAGCCTCGTTTATCTCCTGAAACTTTTCAACATAGGAAGGATCGTCGGGGTGAAGGTCGGGGTGGTTCTCTCTTGCCTTTTTACGGAAGGCCTTTTTTATCTCATCCTCGGAAGCACCCTTCTGTATACCGAGGACTTCATAATAATCTCTTTTTTCAGCCATATCTATTCTCCTTATTAGTGAGTAGTGAAGTAGAGAGTAGAGAGTAGTATGAAGAAGCTGAAACTACTTTCTACTTACTACTTTCTACTTACTAATTTGCGTGTCTGTAAATACACCTTTAGGGCGAAGTAATTCCCCGCCCTAAAAGCCTTATCAACTGTTCTCAATTGAATCCTCAAATTTGCCTCTGCCGCCGTCGTAGCCCGAAAACTCGTCGTTCGCAAGTTTATAGAAGCCCTTAAAGCCAAGATAAGCCAATGCGATAAGTGCGGCAATTATCAAAACAGTCTTCAATTTTTTATTCATAGATCAAACCTCTGTGAAGTCTGCGTCAACTACTCCGTCATCATTTCCGCCCTGAGCACCTGCGTCAGCCGCACCGCCCATATTAGCAAACTGTGATGGGTCTATGCCCTGTCCGCCGTTGGGAGCTGCCTGCTGGTATATCTTAGCGGAGAGGTCGTAGAATGCCTTCTGGAGATCTTCCTTAAGTGACTTTATCTCATCGTTGTTGTCAGCTGCGATAGCGGACTTAAGAGCTGTGCATTTAGCCTCGATATTGGACTTCTCATCAGCGGATACCTTGTCACCGAAGTCTGTGAGAGCCTTCTCGCACTGGAATACAAGGTTTTCAGCCTCGTTCTTGTTGTCAACAGCTTCACGGCGCTTCTTGTCCTCAGCAGCGTACTGCTCAGCTTCCTTTACAGCCTTGTCGATGTCATCCTTGGACATATTTGTAGAAGCTGTGATAGAGATGTTCTGCTCCTTACCTGTGCCGAGGTCCTTAGCGGATACGTGAACGATGCCGTTCTGGTCGATATCGAAGGTAACCTCAATCTGAGGGATTCCTCTCGGAGCGGGAGCGATACCGTCAAGACGGAAGGTACCAAGCTGCTTGTTGTCTCTTGCAAATTCACGCTCACCCTGAAGTACGTTGATATCAACAGCAGGCTGGTTGTCAGCATAAGTTGAGAATACCTGTGACTTCTTTGTAGGGATAGTCGTATTTCTTTCAATCATTCTTGTGCATACTCCTCCTGCTGTCTCGATACCGAGTGAGAGAGGAGTAACATCGAGAAGGAGAAGACCGTTCTTGACATCGCCGCCGAGAACACCGCCCTGATATGCAGCACCGAGAGCTACACACTCGTCAGGATTGATGCCCTTGAAGGGCTCTTTGCCAATGAGCTTCTTTACTGCTTCCTGTACAGCAGGGATTCTTGAAGAACCGCCGACCATAAGCACCTTGTTGATCTCAGATATGCTCAGACCGCTGTCACTGAGAGCCTGTCTTACAGGTCCCATTGTGGATTCTACGAGGTCAGCTGTGAGCTCGTTGAACTTAGCCTGTGTAAGTGTGAGGTCGAGATGTTTAGGTGTGCCGCTTGCGTCAACAGTAATGAAGGGGATATTGATATTTGATGTTGTAGTAGAAGAAAGCTCGATCTTTGACTTTTCAGCTGCGTCCTTAAGTCTCTGAGCAGCCATTTTGTCCTGTGAAAGGTCGATGCCCTCAGTTTTCTTGAACTCATCAACTATCCAATTGATGATACGCTGGTCGAAGTCGTCGCCGCCGAGACGGTTGTTACCTGCTGTAGCAAGAACCTGCTGAACATCCTCACCCATTTCGATGATTGAAACATCGAAGGTACCGCCACCGAGGTCGTATACCATTACGGTCTGCTCTTCTTCCTTGTCAATACCGTATGAGAGAGCTGCTGCTGTAGGCTCGTTGATAATACGCTTAACAGTAAGACCTGCAATCTGACCTGCGTCCTTGGTTGCCTGTCTCTGTGAGTCTGTGAAGTAAGCAGGAACTGTGATTACAGCCTCTGTTACAGGCTCGCCGAGGTATGCCTCTGCGTCAGCCTTTAGCTTCTGGAGTATCATAGCTGATATCTCCTGAGGAGTATAGTTCTTGCCATCGATGCTTACTTTATAATCAGAACCCATGTGTCTCTTGATAGAAGAAACAGTTCTGTCATGGTTTGTGATAGCCTGTCTCTTAGCCACCTGACCAACGAGACGCTCGCCGTTGTTTGTGAAGGCAACGACGGAAGGAGTTGTTCTTGCACCCTCGCTGTTGGGGATAACTACGGCATTACCGCCCTCCATAACAGCTACGCAAGAGTTAGTTGTACCAAGATCGATACCAATGATTTTTCCCATAATATATTCCTCCTGATCTATAAGCCATCAGCTTTTAGCCAATGGAGTCCGCATTGCGGACGGATTTAATTGTTTTGATTGATATGAAGTCCTGCCAAAGTTAATGGCTAACGGCTAAACAGCCACTGCTACCATAGCAGGTCTTATCAGTTTATCCCCAAGCATATAGCCTTTCTGGAACACTGCGCACACGTAATTGCTTGCGTAGTCCGTTCCGTCCTGCTGCTGTATCGCATTGTGCAGGTTCGGGTCGAATTCAGTGCCGAGAGCTTCTATCTCGCTGACGTTCATCTGCGTCAGGAAGCTTTTGAACTGATTGTAGATCATGTTCATGCCGTTTTTGAAGTTCTCGTCGGAACATTCTGCTTCAAGTGACCTCTCGAAGCTGTCTAGCACGGGGAGAAGCTTCTCTACACACTGAACGGAAGCGTTCTGATAAGTCTCAGTTTTCTCCTTTGCGGTCCTTTTGCGATAGTTGTCGTACTCCGCGAACAACCTCAGGTATTTATCCTTTTCCTCTGCGAGGGCGTCTTCGAGGTCGGCAAACTGAGCAGCTGAATCATTGTATTCACTAGCAGCGTCTGCTTCATCGAGGTCGTCGGTACCTTCCTCTGCATCCTCGGTGATATCCTCGTCGAGCTCATCGAGAGGCTCTGAGATATTCTCGTTTTTCTCCATCGGTCATTGCTCCTTTCTACGGCTCCTGTATATCTGACGGAGCGTTTGTTATGTCATCGTCGCTGTCCATGAGAGCAGATATCTTCTGCGTCAAGTACTCGACGTAAGGAATTATCTTTTTGTAGTCCACACGCATGGGACCTATTATTCCCAGCGAACCGGCTTCCTTGCCGCCCTTGCGGTATTTTGATACTATAAGGCTTGAATTGCCTATTGCGAAGCTGTCGTTCTCCGAGCCGAACTTAACCTGAATGCCGCTGAAAGCGTTTTCAAGCATCTCGGAAAGTCCGTCCTTGTGCTCAATGAATTTTACGACCTCCATTTTGTCCAGCTCATCACAGGAGAGAAGCTTTTCACTTCCACTGACTGTCATCTCCTGCTGGCGAAGATCCTCAGAAAGCTCGCATATACCCTTTACAAGGGGGGAGAGCGATACCATATAGGCACTTACCGCGGCAACCATTTTGTCGAACATTTCCTCCGAGAGGTCATCGACTGATACACCGCTGAGGTTTTCTTCTATATAATGTGTAAAGAAATCGAGCTGTTCGTGGCTCAGGTCGAATTCCAGTCTGCAAGCCTTGTTTTTTATGCTTCCGTTTGAGGTTATCAGAAGGATAACATAAAGTCGCTTTCCTGTGGGAATGACCTCTACCTTTGATATTACTGAGAAACGCGGTACTGCGTTGGTAACTACTGCGGCGCACTGAGTTATCTCAGTGAGAGCGGTAGCGGCGTTCTGCACAAGGAGCTCCTCCGGAGTGTCCTTGCCGCCCAGCATTTCATCGAGTCTCAGCTTTTCCTCCTCTGGCAGATCGTGGGGAGTCATGAGCTCATCGATGTAAAGGCGATAGCCCTTGAAAGTTGGTACCCTTCCTGCTGAAGTGTGAGGCTGTTCGAGATAGCCGAGCTGCTCCAGCACTGCCATATCGTTTCGGATAGTAGCAGAAGAAACGTTTATATTTTCAAGCTGTGAGATTGATTTTGACCCAACAGGCTCACCTGTCCGGACGTATTCGTCAACCACGGCAGCAAGTATTTTCAGCTTTCTGTCGTCCAATGCACTCACGACCTTTCAGTCTCGTTAGCACTCTATCTCTTCGAGTGCTAATTATAATTTATCACTATTGTGATGTTTTGTCAAGGGGTTTATACATTTTCGGCTTTTTAACCTATTTTTACCACCTGTTTATGTGTATTTAGAGCAAATTGACAAAGAGTATAACAAAGCGGTTTTTCGTGATTCTTCCTATTGACAAAGGCGGTTTTTCACTGTATAATAAAGGTGCAGTAAGGTACTGCATCAAAATGTTTGAAGAGTAAAAATGCGTTCGTTATACCTACGGGTATTCCAGTGTTGACCGGACGGGGAGTTGTCGGTCAAACGAAAAGCTTTGGCTTACGGTTCGTATTTTGCATCCCGCTTCATAGGACAACTAAAAAGAGACTATGCCTTCTTTTCTTGTCGTATGAGTGAGGAAAAGGAGGATTTTTTTATGACTACAAACAACAGAGAAGCTGCGGTAAAGCAGAATATCAGACTTTTCGGCAGCACAAAGGTGCTCATCGTTGCGGCGCTTCTTGCGGCAATGAGCATCGTGTTGGGCAAATTAGGTTCTATCAACATCGGAAACAGTATCCGTATCGGCTTCGGCGGAATGCCTATACAGATGGCAGGTATCTTCTTCGGACCTGTTGTGGGAGCTGCTGTGGGACTTGTTGCGGACATCATAGGCTGTCTAATAAAGGGCTATGCCATAAATCCTATTATCACCATAGGCATGACCTGTATCGGACTTTTCTCAGGTCTGGTGTTCCACTATGCACTCCGTCCCATGAAGAACCGTCTTCTGCCGAGAATAGCCATTTCGACTGTTGCAGCTCACGCTGTAGGCTCAATGCTCATCACATCCTTCGGACTTTACGCCTACTATCATACTCCCTTTGAGACTCTTATACTTCGCGTGCCGATATACCTTATAACAGCGGCTCTGGAAACTGCCGTTATTTACCTTATGCTCAAAAACAAGGCATTTTCCGCAGAGCTTGAAAAGGTGAGAAGAAAATGAACTTCACGGAGGCGCTGGATTATCTGAAAAAGGCTGCCGAAAGGGGCAGCGTCCTCGGACTTTCCCGTATCACCAAGCTTCTCAGGCTCTTGGGAGACCCGCAGGATAAGGTCAGGACGGTACATATCGCAGGCACCAACGGAAAGGGCTCCTTCGGGGCTATGCTGACCTCTGTGCTGAAAAGCGCCGGCTACAGGGTCGGGGGATTTTCTTCCCCTGCACTGACCGGAGTTACGGACAGCTTCCGTATAGGCGGCGAGGAGATATCCGGTGAGGAGTTCGCGGAGCTTATCGGCGATATAGCGCCAGTCTGCGAGAGTATGGCGGAAAAGCCCACGGAGTTCGAGGTGCTGACGGCGGCTGCCTTTGAGCTCTTTATACGGAAAAAATGCGATATAGCGCTGGTAGAGTGCGGAATGGGTGGCGACCTCGATTCCACAAACGTGATAAAAGCTCCTGTATTATCGGTGATAACCAATGTTCAGAAGGATCATGCCGCTTTCCTCGGAGATACAATTGCGGAGATAGCCTCCCACAAAAGCGGTATCATAAAGCCCGGCAGACCCGTGTATTTCGGCGGCGACAGCGAGGAAGCCTACGAGATAGTAATGGATACTGCGGAGAAAATGGGGGCGGAGCTGTTCCTGCCTGACTATTCGCAGTTCTCGTGGTCTGACGAGAGCTGTACCGTAAACGGTACAGATATCGCTTATAAGGGCGAAAAGCTCCATATACCGCTCCTTGGCACCTATCAGTGCGAGAATGCGGTGAACGTGCTGAGCTGCGTTGAGATACTGAAGCGCGAGGGCTGGGATATACCTGCAAGCGCGGTCCGGGAGGGACTTGAAAACGTGAAATGGCACGGGCGCTTCGAGGTGATGCACCGAGAGCCCCTTATCATTTACGACGGCGCTCACAATCCCGACGGCATACGCTGCGCGGCGGACAGTATACGCCGGTATTTCGATAAAAGAGTGATACTGCTCATTGGTGTCATGGCTGACAAGGAGTACGGGCTCTATGCGGATATGCTCGAAGGGCTTGTAGATACGGTATTTACCGTAAAGCCCGATAATTCCCGTTCTCTGGACAGTACAGTCCTTGCGGAGACCTTCCGGGAAAAGGGCATCAGGGCAGTGCCTTACAAGGTCTATTCCGAGGGAGTAAGGGTTGCGTTTTCCTGTGCGGCGGAAAAGAAACTTCCTCTTATTGCCCTTGGTACTCTCTATATGTACAAGCAGTTCTCGGAGGAGCTTGAAGCTGTCATGAACTCATGACAGTTCCGAGCAATGAAAGCCCTCTCTGTAAAGGGGCTGGAATGGACTGAAATTCAACGTAAAACCATTGAATATTGAAAAAATTATTTTCGACTTTGTATATATGCACAAAAAAGGGCGGTACAAGACCGTCCTTTTTTATCTTTCGTTGGCTTTGTGCTTGCCTATGGTGAAGGTGCTCGCCTTCCACTTTCCGTCCTCGCTGACGGACTTTACCACCATGCTCTCAACTATTCCCATATTATTAACAGGGACCTTCGCTGTGAAGTGATCCTCGGCGGATTCAGTCATTTCCGGCTGACCGGTATACTCAAAGCCGCCGTTCCTGCCGGAGCTTATAAGGTAAAGGCTTCCGCTTACCTCCTTGAAGGAGGCATTGTCGCCCTCGTATAGACCCTTGTACTTTTCAAGGAGCTCGCCGCAGAAATGGTCGGCGATGAACTGCTTTACCTGTTCGAGACTCTTGAAGCGGCTGTCAGTTACAAGAAAATAGTCTGACGGGAAATCGCTGCCGTTTATTTTGATATTTACCTGCTTTACGACCTCCTCGTCGATCTCAACTCCTGTGCCTGCCTGCATCATATCCGCTGTGCTTATGGCTTCAAACAGCCTTACAGCATCGGCAAGGTGCTCGTCGGAGACCTCCTCCGCAGTTGTGACCTCAGTCGCAGCGGCTGTAGTAGTCGTTGAGGCTGCCGCAGTGGTCTCCGTGACCGCAGCTGTGGTAACGCTTGTTGTGACTGCTGTTTCAGCCGGGGAAGAGCCGGACGAAGACGTCTTATCGCCGCAGGAAGCCGCTGAAATGCACAGTACGGCTGCTGCTGCGAGATATATTATCTTCCTTTTGTTCATATTTATCCTTTCTTGTTACAGTTTCTATTTATATGCCTGTACATATTATGATACACATTTTTCGCGCATAATTCAAGATAAAAATTTCACAAACTTTATGGGAGCTTTACCGCTTTTTAGTGTAATTAGTGCAGACCGGAACGCTGTTTTTCCGCGGTGCTGCGCGGCTTTGAGATATATGTAATTTATATATAAATATATATAAGGATTATAGCAAACTTATGGTTGATTTCACGGGAATTATGTGATATTATTAAAATGACAAAGTGTCCGTGAAAAAATTTTAAAATCTGGGTGCGACAAAGCAGTACTTTTTTCGTCTAAGTAGTAAAGGATTCAACAATGCCCACTAAGTTATTTATGAGGAGTTGATACTATGCAAAAGAAGATACTTGCGTTTTTAACTGCGGCAATGTGCTTTGCAGGTGTTGTACCTGTAAATGCGACTGCCGAAGTGAAGGGACTTCAAGAAGCAGGCGGCAGCAGTCTTATCTCAGGTGAACAGTCTGTCGGCGTTTATGAGGGATATTATTATAAGCTCAGCGATATAAGCGAGACTGCTGAAGCCGATACTGCGAAGCTGATAATCGACGAAAGCTATTCCTCCGATACAGTCAGCAGCAGCTGTACTATAAAAAGTCTCGGCAGAGAACTTACTATAGATGCAGGAAATAATGATATCATCGTTCTTCTTGATGAAGCTGTCCTCGAAAAGACCATAACCGTAAAAGCTGATAAAGGCTCTGTTACATTTTTTATACAGGGAAGCCTTGTCTGCGGAAAAGAAAGCAAGGGCATTGTATGGCATGAGATATGTGACGGCTGTAAAATTACCTATGATAAGTATATGCCTATCTGTTTTTACGGCACTGAGGACTCTGTCATAACACTGAACGATGAAGCGATTTTATGCGGCAGTCTGAGACTTCCGTATACAGTTCTTGATGACAGGAGCAGCGGAGCTTTCAAGATAGAGTATATTTCTGAGTATGATAATATACCAACTTTCATGAAGCCTTCGATCATTGGCAATGTACTGTTAAAAAAGCTCGTGAACGCTGAAAAAACAGCTTTTGCTTATTGCGGCGGAAAAGCTGAAACAGGTGATGTTTCAGAGATCAAGGATATTGCTGTGTTTGAGGAAGGCGAAATGATGACGCTTGATGATGTTGTTGAGCTTTCCAAGAAGGGCAATGCTCTCACGTTGAATGATTTTGCTAAGTTCAAGGGCGTTATAGCAGGTTCGGGAATTTTTATCCTTGAATATGACCTCGGAAAAGGCTATACTCTCATGGTGGGAAGTGTAGCGCTCGATAAGATCGACTATGCAAGACTGCGCTATACAGGCAGCGAAAAATATATTGATATCCGTACAGACGATGTGGAAGAGTTTATAGCAGAAATGAATGCTAAAAACGACCCTACAGTGCTGAAAGGCACTGAGACCCTGACCCTTGATATCGTGAAGGAGCTTTCCAAAAAGGGCAGTGCTCTTGACTGGAAGGACTTCGAGGCATACAAGGGCAGAGACATCGGTTCGGGTCTCTATATATGGGAATTCGAGCTGGAGGACGGCTTCAAGCTCCTTGTGGGCGGAGTGACCGGCAGAACTCCCGATTATATAGTCCTTATGCGCGGCGATGAAAAAACCATTGATATCCGTACGGACGACGTTGAGGAGTTTATCGAAACGGCTCCGAAGAAAATATCCTACAGGATAGTAAAGGCTCCCGACAAGGTTGTATACAGGACAGGCGAACGCATTGACCTTACAGGAATACAGGTTGAGGTCACTGTCGGCTCCGGTGAGCCGGTGATCTATACCTACCCTGATGTTGCTTTTGACTATCAGTCTGATATACCCAAGTCGCCTTCGGTTGTTCTCAGCACTAATTTCCGCAGCGATATAGCAGGTACATATAAAGTAAAGGTCGTGGACGCGGATAACGTAAGCTTCGATGTTGAAGTCGTTAATGATGAAGAAACATCATCAAGTACCGCAATGGTAACGGTCCTTGAAATAAATAATGATATCATGCTGCTCAAGCCTGCGGAGGGCTCAGGCTTGATGAGGTCTGCCGATAGACTGACCATGGGAACACAGGTACTTGGCAGTGATATCACGCCTGCTGTCGGCATGAAGCTCAAAATCTCTTACAGCGATATCCTTGAGACCTATCCTGCAATGTTCGGCAGGATAGACAAGGTGGCTGCAGTTCAGGACGAAAACGGTTTTATCAGGGGCGACGCCAACTGCGACGAACAGGTGGATATGGCAGACGCTGTGCTTATCATGCAGGCTCTTGCAAATCCCGACAGGTACGGCAGGAACGGAAAGGATAACAGATATATTACCGAGCTTGGCGTACTCAACGGTGACATGGACGGCAACGGACTGACTGTGGGCGACGCACAGGCGATACAGCTCAAGCTGCTGGGACTGGATAAAGAAGATTCTCAGAGTATTACCGGCTCCATGATAGCAAATAAGCTGTTCAGGTATGAAAAATCAACTGATTTCGGCGTATATGCCATATCGACCCAAAGGAACGGAAGTTATTTATGTATTGAAGGCGATTTTGACGCTCCCCGTGACACCGGAACATGGAAAGTATCAGAAAATACGGTTGTTCTGACGGGTCAGTTCGGCACAAACCGTTTCAGATATGAGGACGGTACTCTGATATACATTGCAGAGGGTTCTGACGGCTTCGACATTAAGCCGAAGGACGGAGAAAAGTTTTATTCACTTTTCGACAACTCCGGCATAAGCTTTACTCAGCCCAAGCTCAGCGATATAGTAACTATAAAGACCGATTACAATCCTGCAATGAGCAACTGGTCTGGAATAGGCATACTGCTTGAATTTGCTTCTCCGGAATACGATATCTCACTGGAAGCAGCCGACGGTCATTTTGTGGACTGGGACATAAAAGCAGGCAGCGGACCTATCAGTAATGAAGGCAAGTCATGTGATATCGGCAAAAACGGCTATACATTCTGGGCTTCCGACAGCTTTGGCTATCCCGACGGCTATGAGACTGAGATAACAGTTAACGGCAAAAGCGGAGGCAGGCAGGTCGAGCTGGGCAAGATATATATAACTCAGGTGAACGGCATGACATTTGAGGCTTCACTTGAAAAGCCGAACAGCTCGGCTGTAGCAGGAAAGAAATTTGTATACGAAAAGGAAGGCTTCGGCGGAGACTGTTATATAGATTTTAAAGAGGACGGAATGTTTTTATATTCTCCCGGATATCTGAGCAGCTATCTCGGCGGCGGAACATGGGAAATATCAGGAGACAGAGTTATTCTGACTCAGGAAAATGACGGAATGTCGGGAAAGCGTGTCAACTGCTTCCGTATCGTGGGAAACGAGCTGATATATATTGAAGAGGATTCGGATAGTTTTATCGGCACCACTGTAAAAGACGGGGAGAAATTCTACGTAAAAACTGAGCTTGACGAGATCAGGCAGTAGCTGTCCGACTTCTTTGCCGCAGAAAAGATAGACTATACAGTTGTCCCCAAGGACAAAATGCCTGAGCAGTTTGCGGATAAGTATGTATTTATAGAGGTCAATACCGCTGATACAGACTATGCGGCACGTTACGGCGAGTTTTTGAAGGATTCCGGCATTGACAGAATTCTTATAAAGTCTATCCCCTACAGAACAGACAGCGACACAGAGCTTAACAAGATAAGAGCCCTGCTGTACTGCTATATACTTGAAAACAATATAAACGCAAGTGTTGATCCTACCGATGAAGAGGAAGACCTGAAAAACAAGACTGTTCTTGTAAAATACGCTGATTCCTCAGGAACACGCGCTCAGCTTGAAAAGTTCCTTAAAGAAAAGAACATTGACCTTGATTTGGTTGAATTTTTCGCAGTTGAATAAAACCAAAAGCTCCGCACATTGCGGAGCTTTTCATTATCCCGAATAATTACGAATTACGCATTAAAAAAGGACTGCCGAAGCAGTCCTTTTTTATCTATCAGCCGATCTTGGGAAGATTTGCAAGTGACTTTGCGATCTCCTCGTCTGTGGGGATATAATCGCTCATTGTACCGTCGTTGTATGCGCCGTAAGCGTACATATCAAAATATCCTGTACCTGTGAGACCAAAGAGGATAGTCTTCTCCTCGCCTGTCTCCTTGCACTTGAGAGCTTCGTCGATAGCAGCTCGGATAGCGTGGCTGCTCTCGGGAGCAGGGAGTATTCCCTCAACTCTTGCGAACATCTCAGCAGCCTCGAATACGGCTGTCTGCTCAACTGAGGTAGCCTCCATAAGACCCTGATCGTAGAGCTCTGAGAGTATGGAGCTCATGCCGTGATAGCGGAGACCGCCTGCGTGGTTGGGTGAAGGCATGAAGCCGCTGCCAAGTGTGTACATCTTCTGGAGAGGGCAAACCTTACCTGTGTCGCAGAAGTCGTAAGCGTAGGTACCTCTTGTGAAGCTGGGGCATGATGCAGGCTCAACAGCGATAATGCGGTAATCTGCTTCGCCGCGGAGCTTCTGACCCATGAAGGGTGAGATAAGTCCGCCGAGGTTGGAACCGCCGCCTGCGCAGCCGATGATGATATCGGGCTTGATGCCGTACTTGTCCATAGCAGCCTTTGATTCAAGACCTATGATAGACTGGTGGAGGAGTACCTGAGCGAGAACGCTTCCGAGAACGTAGCGGTAGCCTTCCTTTGTTGTGGCAGCCTCTACAGCCTCTGAGATAGCGCAGCCGAGGCTTCCGTTAGTGCCGGGAAAGTCCTCCAGTATCTTTCTGCCGATCTCTGTTGTATTTGAAGGCGAAGGAGTTACGTTTGCGCCGTAGGTACGCATTACCTCGCGGCGGAAGGGCTTCTGCTCGTAGCTTACCTTGACCATATAAACGTTGCAGTCCAGTCCGAAGTAAGCGCAGGCCATTGAAAGAGCTGTGCCCCACTGACCGGCTCCGGTCTCTGTGGTAACGCCCTTGAGGCCCTGCTTTTTTGCATAGTAAGCCTGAGCAATAGCAGAGTTGAGTTTGTGACTTCCGCTGGTGTTGTTGCCCTCGAACTTGTAGTATATCTTAGCAGGAGTTCCCAGCTTCTTTTCGAGGAAATAAGCTCTTACGAGAGGAGAGGGACGGAACATTTTGTAGAAGTCCTGTATCTCCTGTGGGATATCTATGAAAGGTGTAGTCTCGTCAAGCTCCTGCTTTACCAGCTCATCGCAGAAAACGTGGCTGAGCTCCTCTGCTGTACAGGGCTTGCCTGTGCCAGGATTTATAAGAGGTGCGGGCTTCTTTTTCATATCAGCGCGTACATTGTACCACTGCTTGGGAAGCTCTTTTTCTTCGAGATAGATCTTGTAAGGTATTTTTTCATTTGACATTGACATAGTAATTCTCCTTATTCATAATAATATATAGGTTCGTACTATGCTGAGACAGAAATATAAAAAGCTTCTGTCCCGGCATAAAATGCGGGGACAGAAGCTGTAAATCCTTCTGCGGTGCCACCCTGCTTGACGCTTTGCGTCCACTCAGTACGTACATAATATACGACGGTTTTGTTAACGCAGAGCCTCTGCGTCTCACCTACGCAGCACGTTGTTTCACGCGCCTTCAGCTTGCCCTCAGAAGTCCATTCACTCTGCCTCTCTTACCTGCTCGCACCTGCCGCAGGCTCTCTGAAAAGATAAAACAGGAGCTACTCACACTTCTTCAACGGTTTTGTACAACGAAATTATAACACAGACAGCTGGATATGTCAATAGCAGCGGCTGTTTTTTCATAAAAGCAACTAAGAAGATATTTCGTCTGAGGGTGAATTTGTAGTGAAATTTCAAAAAACACGGCTGTGCCTGAACAGATATACGGTCAATTGCATGATTTTTTACCGAAAAGCACAGCATAAAATCGGAAAAGGGCTTTTCAACAGCCGGCAAAAGTGATATAATATTACTTGATGTCGCTGCGGTACTTCGCACGGGTACGTGAGATACTTTCCTCGCTTCGCTTTATGAGGTTAAGGAGTGAGGACGAGTACTGTGCATAGTCCTTCTGGAGAGTGGCCGTAGTAACATATAGAGTATCGAAGTTGTCAACGCAGTCGTTGCCGTCTAGAGCGATACCGCTTGAAGCGGCTTTGATATTAGCCTCGCTCATGGATACAATGGCATTGGCGCTGTCGTTTGCGATGACCTTAGGGATACGGAAGAGCTTCTGGTCGTTGTGAGGGTTAGCGTTGTAAACGATACGGAAGAGCTTGTATACCGACAGCATGAGGTAAGAGGATACCTCTTTTATGAGGGTTATGCTGTTTGCCTTCTGTGCAAGGCTGAAGAGAAGACTGATAGAGTTGTTGATAATCCTTCTGTTGAAGTTGATGATTTCGGGAGAAGGCATTTTCATGCTGTTGTTTCCATCATCGTCGGGTATATCCTCAATAGTGATAGTCTTTCCTTCCGGTTCGGGAGTTCTGCCCAGCAGATAGTCGCAGGAAACATTATAATAATCTGCAATTTTTACAAGGAAGTTAAGTCCGCACTCTCGTATTCCCTTTTCGTAGTGCGAGAGAAGAGCCTGCGAGATACCTAAATCCGTTGCAGCCTGCTTCTGACTGATATGTCTTTCCTTACGCTGTAAAGTAATAATTCTTGCGAAATCCGAGTTCATTGAAATTCCTCCAAATCGTATAGTTTTGAAAAAAATCTTATACATATATTATAATACAAACTGTATAATTTGTAAATATGCAGAAATATGAAAGAATTTGTTGAAAAAAGTAGTGTTTTTCGTGAAAATTACTAAGAGTTAAAAAAACGAGCAGTATTTTTGTGCAAAATTATCCTATCTGTAGCACCTGCGTGAGAGCGGTGCTGAGATAAATATATATATATATAAGGAGAGTGCCATGAAAGGTTACAGGATAAGCGTGCTCCGTCACGGCATGACGGAGGCTAATGAAAAGGGAATATACATAGGTAGCACCGATCTACCCCTGTCTGACAAGGGCGCGGCAGACCTTGCAGCTAAAATGGACGAGTTCGACTACCCTACTGTACATAGAGTTTACTCGTCACCGCTGAAAAGATGCATAGAGACCGCCGAGATACTTTTCCCATATACTGAGCTTTGTCCCGTGGACGACCTGAGAGAGCTGAATTTCGGCGATTTTGAGAACAAGAGCATCGACGAGCTAGCAAAGAGAGCTGACTATAACCAATGGCTCCGCGGCGGTAAGGAGAGCCGGCCGCCTAACGGCGAAAGCCTTGAGGAGCTTACAGCCCGTACCTACAAAGCTCTCCATGCGGTTATAATGGATATGATGGAGTCAGGGCTCACCCACTGCGCCATGATAACCCACGGCGGTATCATATCAAATATGCTTAGCTGCTTTGGAATACCCAAATATCCACCCACACAGATAACTGCTGAGGCAGGTGGCGGCTTCGATATTATTGTTACCACTCAGATGTGGCTTAATTCACAGGCATTTGAAATTCTTGGATACTGCCCCTACGACAGGATACCCGACGAGGAATACTGATGTTTTTTCGTATATTTCTTAAAAAAACGCCGATAATATCTGCAAAACATTCTTCGGAGGCGCAGATATGAAGGTCAGGGAGCTGATAAGATATACGGACAGGCTGCTGAAAGGCAGACGAACAAGGACTATGCTTATATGCATACTTCCGGTGGCAGCGGAGCTGTTTTTTCGCTGTGCAGAAGCTACGGCATGCAGTCTGCTACTATATTTCGGGGATTCTGAGCCTATCAGCATATTCGGCAGTAGCGATCCCGTGAGACTTGCGGTAACGGCAGTAAGCACTGTAATGAGGTGGATCACAGCCGCCCCGCTGATGTATGCGGCGGTATACAGGCTTTACGGCATGACTGCGGAGCGCTCCGAAAAGCGCTGCCAGTCTTTTTCGCGGATACTGCTGAGAAAATGCACATTCAGGCGCAGTATATCTGCTGCCCTGTGGACGAGGACTGCTGGACTTCTTGCGCTTGTGCCGGCAGTATTCTTCGGAGTATCGACGTTTGGGCTGATACATGAAAAGATGTTTGCAGACGAATTCTTTGCTGCTGCGAACGCGGCCTTTCTCACGGTAGTATCGGTGGTTGTTTGGATGTCACTGAAATTGAGCTTTGCAGCGGTGCCTTACATTTTAGTGCATTGTCCCAAGCTCACTGCCTTTCACGCTATGCTGTACTCAGTAAGGCTCATGAGCGGACGGAAAAGAGTGCTTCTCAGGCTCATAATGGTTTATTTCCCCTATATGCTTACAGTGGTGATGCTGCCTTATGCCGTTACAAAGCTCATGACCGCTTTTTCGCTGAGTATCGACATTTTTATCAAGGAGGACGAGTACCTTGAAACGAATAGAGCTGATGGTGAATACCGCAAAGCCCGTAACGCTGGAAAAATTTCTCACAGGAGAAAAAGGCGTATCAAGGCGATTGCTGACAAGGCTTAAACGCCGGTTTGGGGGCATAACCCGTAATGGTGAGACCATACGCAGTATAGACGAGGTACGGCAGGGAGACATTATAGTTCTCAGTCTCGCCGACGACAGCTTCCTTGAACCCAACGGCAGACTGAACGTCCCAATAGCCTTTGAGAATGACAGCCTTGTGGTGTTCGACAAGCCCAACGGAATGCCTGTACACCCTTCCATACGTCATCAGGGCGACACTCTCGGGAATTACTTCGCTTACCTTTATCCTGAGCTGACCTTCCGCTCGGTGAACAGGCTCGACCGGGACACATCGGGGCTGTGCGTCATAGCCAAGGACGCTCTTGCGGCAAAGTTGCTGCAAGGGAGCTGCAAAAAGGTATACTATGCGGCTGTATACGGCACTATCCCTGAGAGCGGCACTATAGACGCTCCCATAGCCCGTGAGAGGGAGTCTATAATACTCAGGTGCGTCCGTGAGGACGGACAGCGTGCGGTAACGCACTATAAGCGTCTGCAATGCAATGGGAGGTACTCTCTTGCGGAGATAGATCTCGAAACGGGACGTACTCACCAGATAAGGGTACATTTTGCTCATATCGGAGCTCCTCTCGCGGGGGATGATCTCTACGGCGGACTTCGTGACGATATAAACAGACAGGCTCTTCACTGTGGCAGGATAACCTTCGATGATCCGATGACAGGAGAGAGCATAACAGTTTCCTCGGAAATACCAGAGGATATAAGATTGCTTTTCACACAGGAGGAAAAATAATGGAAAAGATAGCAAGTTTTCAGGTAGACCACACAAAATTCAGCGTGGGTATGTACATATCACGCATAGATGATGATATAGTAACTTACGACGTCCGCATGGTAAAGCCTAACGGCGGCGTATACCTTGCGACTCCATCAATGCATACCATAGAGCATTTATTTGCGACCTATGCGAGGAATTCCGAGTTTGGAAAGAGTATAGTATACGTGGGACCTATGGGCTGTCGCACCGGCTTTTATCTCCTCACAAGGGGACTTTCTCATGAGAACGCAATAAAACTGGTGCGTGAAGCATATACATTCATCAGGGACTACGAGGGCGAGATACCCGGCTGTACAGAGGTTGAGTGCGGGAACTACCGCGAGCATGACCTTGCCTCCGCAAAGAAGGACGTAGTTCTGCTGCTTGATAAGCTTGAAGGGTATACAGTGGAAATGCTAGATTATTCATGGCATTTTGACAAAAACTAATAGTCGATTTTGTGCATGATGATGAAATATCCCCTGAATAAGGAGATTTAGTGGATTATTACTTTTTATTGTCACAAAAAGTTGGTATAATTACTTTTGTGTGATATTATTACCGTGAAAGGAGGGTGCGCCATGGCAGGAAAACGGCACGAATACAGCTATGTATATACGCCGCATGAAAAGAAGCCAGAGATACAGCAGGAAAACGTAAATACTGTAAATACCAGACATTCGGTCATATCAGATTTCTTCCCAGGCTTTGGAAGATTTGCCGTTGATCTAGTGAAATCGCTGTTCATGGGGATTTTTTATGCGCTTAAGTTTATAGGCTCCGAGCTGCTCAGTCTTGGCGCGTCTATACTAAAAGGGCTGATATGGCTTTTCATGGAACTTACATCTCCTGTACGGGAGCGTTTCAACCTTAACAAAGGACTGCAAAAGCAGGTGCGCAAGGCAAAGAAGTTGGGTGAGGAAGAGTACAAAAAGGCTCTTTTCCATTTCTGGTGCTCTTACCTTTTCGGTGAGGACGGCGTTTTCTATACCGCCTTCAATTATATACTTCCTGTGCTGTCAATAGTTTTCCTTGTAGGCGTTGTACGTTACGGCTCGGGACTTGAATATGGCCTCAGCGTGGAATACAACGGCAGGGAGATAGGGGTAATAACTGCCGAAGCCGACTTCGAGGAAGCCGAGCGCGAGGCAAAGCAGAGGGTATCCTATATCGGCAATAATGAGAATATAGATCTTTCGGCAAATTATTCCATTAGGATAATCAATGAGAACGACAAAGTGTTCAACGCCTCTCAGCTTGCGAACGAGATGCTTGCTGCCTCCGACCACGCTCTCACGGAAGCATACGGTATATATATAGATGGCAGCTTCATTGGAGCGATCAGAAATAAGGAAAAGGTGCAGGACGCTCTTAACGAGAGGATACTCAATTTCCGTGCTGACGGCGTTATAAAGGATGTTTCCTACAAGAGCGACGTGGAGTACAAGAAGGGAATGTACCTTGCAGAAAGCGTTCTATCCGAGGACAAGGCTATAGAGCTACTGACGTCATCAAAAGAGAAAAAATCGGTATACATCGCTCAGAGAGATGATACAGCCGTTACTATTGCTCAGAAGTTCAATATGGACCTCGGCAAGCTGGAGGAGATGAATCCGGATATCTTGGCTAACTGCCGTAAGGGTATGCTGGTAAACGTCATAGAGACCGAAAGCTATCTGCCTATACAGTACGTCCGCGAGATATCTCCCGTCACTTTCATTGATTATGAGACCATAGAGGTTGAGACCAGCTCGTTGAACGCTGGCACAAGAGGTGTTATCGCTAAGGGTAGACAGGGCGAGAAGGTGAGCAATATCGAGGTAACCTACGTGGATGGCAAGGAGTACTCCCGAAAAACCATAAGCACCAAGATCACAAGGCAACCTGTTGTGGAAAAGATAGGAATAGGTATATACGCTGCAAGACCTGAAAGTCCGAACACCATTCTCACCGGCTCTGGAGAGTTCGGATGGCCTGTTGACGGCGGCTACGTCAGTGATCCGTTTATAAGCGACAGAAACCATAAGGGTATGGACATAGGCGCTTCTACCGGCACTGAGATATACGCGGCGGCTGACGGCGTGGTGGTATCTGCTGGCTGGAATTCTGGCGGCTACGGCTATTTTGTGCAACTCGGACACGTTGACGGCTATCAGACCGTATATGGACACATGAGCTCCGTACTCGTCGTCGAGGGACAGGAGGTCTCAAGAGGACAGCTAATAGGACTTGTAGGAAATACAGGTAATTCCTTTGGCTCGCACTGTCATTTCGAGGTGCGTCATAATGGAATATGTCTCGACCCTGCGCTCTTCATTAATACCGCAGACAGCTTCAATGATGAAAGAGACAAGAAGAGTAGTTGACAGTAATATAAAAGCGTAAGCCGCAGTATCCAATTTTCAAAAGAATTGGGAGCACTGCGGCTTTTTGTTTTATTTCTTGTTCTTCCTGTAAATAATTGCAAGGCCCTTTATGAGTAGGTTGTTATCGAGAATTATCTCTCGCTTGCACAGAGGCACTACGAGCTCCGAGAGACCGCCTGTGGCTACAACGGTACACTTCTCACCCAACTCCTCCTCCATGCGGTCTATGATGCCGTCAAGAGCACTGGCGTTGGAGTAGAGGATACCGCTTTTCAGGCAGTCGATAGTGTTTGTACCGATAACATGAGGGGGCACCTCAAAATTTATCTTTGGTAGCTGAGCTGTCCTTGCGGTAAGAGCGTCAGCGGAGACCTTCATGCCTGTGAGTATTACGCCTCCGCGGTAGTTCTTCTTGCTGTCAACTACGGAAAGAGTTGTAGCAGTACCCATGTCTATTATGATGAGTGGAGCAGGATACTGATTTATCGCCGCAACGGCGTCCACAGCCTGATCGCTTCCTAGCTGTGCAGGGTTGTCTATGAGTATATTCAGACCGGTTTTTACTCCTGGACCTGCCATCATGACCTCGACCTTGAACAGCTTTTTTATCGCTTCCTTTACAGTATTGGTCACTGACGGAACTACCGATGACATTATAGCGTCATCTATGTCTGAGATATTGAAGCTGTTCATTTCGAGGATAGTCTTTATGAGTACAGCGTATTCTGCAGCTGTGGCATTATGGTCTGTGCTTATGCGTTCGAAGAGCACTACCTCGTCTTTGTCGTCAACGCAGCCGAAAACAATGTTTGTGTTACCGATATCTACTGCTAAAAGCATAATGATCCTCCTGTATTATTTATCTGTGCGGAAGGGTGGCAGCGGCAGCTCGTTTATTCCGAAAAGTCCAACCTCCGCGTAATTTGTCCACTTAAAGCGAGCTGCGGCAGGAGACTTGACCTTGTCACTGCGGAGCTCTATATAGGGTATCCTTACCTTTGCCTCGGCAGGATAGTAAACACCGTCTGCGCCTGCTATCTCGAAGCCCTCGAGGCAGCGCTCGTCGGTACCGCAGAGCCCTCTTTCACAGTTGGTGAGGTATATTATCATGGTATTTCCCATGACCTCATAGCTTTCGTACATAGGTGGAAGGGTATCGCTGTCACTGAGTATGCCGTACACCACGTTCATAGCCTGAAGATAGAGTCTGTGACCTATCTGAGACTTGTCTGTCGGGTGGATATTGTTGAATTCGCCACAGTCGAGAGCTACAGCAAGACCGGTATTCTTCACAGTGCGGAAGACATTCTCCTGCGCTTCTCTGATATAAGCCCAGCTCTTTGTATCGGGATCGGCTTCATATCTGAACATAGGTAGCTGCACAATCATGAAGGGCAGCTCTGCGTCGTGCCAGTCGTGCCTCCAGTTCTCTATCATAGCCTTGAGGAGAACTTCGTAGGTATGAGGACGGCAGTCGTCAGCCTCTCCTTGATACCACAGCACGCCTGCAAGAGTATAGGGCGCTATATGACTAAGCATAGTCCCGTACAGGCCGCCAGGACGCAGGGGGTTCTTTATATTCAGCGGACCTGGATAGGGATTATCGCCGCATTCAGCTATGACCTCGTTCCATTTTGCATTGGGGTGAGCGGCAACGTATTCCTCTGTGGCACTGTTCCATTTCAACTGCCTTTCCGAATATGCGTCATATTCAGCTATCATCTGTTCATCGGTCTTGCCTTCAATCTCGTTGTCGTAGTCGTCAAGGTAAGGTCGCAGGCGGTTGTCATAGCTGAGATACTCGCGGCTCATCCATGCAGAAGCTGGGGTGCCGCCCCAGTTGCAACCTATGATACCGACGGTAACGCCAAGTCTGCGGCTGAGTTCCTTTGCAAAGTAGTATGCGGCTGCAGACCATGCACGGGAATTGTCGGGAGAGGGCAGCATCCAGCAGGACTTCTTCTCTAATGCGACTAGCTCCTCATTTGCCATTGAGCATTTGGGAGTATAATAGTATCTTATATTTTCGCCGCTGCAGCCTGCAAGAGCGGCAGCGCCCCTGCGGTCATAGCGGAGCTCGAACTCCATGTTGGACTGACCTCCGGCAAGCCACACCTCACCTATGGCAACGTTGTTGAATATCTTCTTTACTGCGCCGCAGGTCACTGTAAGAGTGCATGAGCCCAGCTCTCTTCTCGGTGGAAGTACAGCCTCCCATTTCCCATCCTTTATTACAGCTCTTGCGGAGCTGTCAAGCTCGGGTATGCTTACTGTTATAATCTTATCTCTGTTGGTGCAGGTGCCGAAAACACGTATCGGCTTATTGCGCTGAAGCACCATATTATCGCTGAAAACAGCTGCTATCTTCATTTGCTATCTCCTTTATTCATTTACTGTGATCACGTCGTTTGCGTTGCAGAAGTCAATGAGAGTATAACGCGCCTTGTCTGCAAATTCCGGTTTAGCCATATAGTATACGTAAGTCTCTATAAGGTTGAACAACCATGCTGTCCTGCCCTCTATCTTAAACTGGTTAAAGCCCATAGGCAGATACTTGTCCCATATATCACCTGGCTTTATGTTGGTGCTGAGTTCCCGGACGTCGAATATGTTCCTTGTGAAGAAGGGACAGTTCTGATTCTTTCCGTCTCCGAAAACTATCGGGTCGTAGGGTTTGTCCGGGTATTTCCTTATATGGTTGGCGTAATTTATCTGCTGCACTCCTACGTTGTAGTAATGCTGCGCTCTATCGGGACAGGCAGGGCGACAGTTAGAGTTCACGAGAAACTCGCACTTGTCTTTGTGAGGAAGCTTTTCGAGTATATCGAACTTATTGTTCAGGTCGTAGTCCACCACTACTATGCTGTAGTCCTTTTCAAGCTCTGCAGAGAGCCTTTCGGCGTCGTCGAGGCGCTTGCAGGTAGAGCTGGTTAGCTTGAAGCCTGGATAGTTGCTGCGGATATAGTCCTCAAGAAGGGGCGATACCACTATTACCTCGTTGAGCCCGTTATTTGCAAGGCTGAGCACCATATTGCAGAACTTGTCGTTCAGGTGCTTCTTTTCGAGAGCCGGATTGGTGAAAGTGAATCTTACGGGTATGCCCTTGTCATTGAAGGCTTTTAGCACCATTTTCACATAATGCTTGTCGCAGAGACCCTCCTGAGTACGTCCGCCGTTCCATATGGACTGAGGGAAAGCGCCGTACACCGAGGCTATCTCGATATCGCGGAAGTACTGCGGGAATTGTTCAAGAACAGTTGCGAATATCATATTGAACTTGAAATGGGTGTAAATACCCGGCAGGTGAAATCTTGCTTTCATGTCGGTACCCCTTACTTATCCACTCTTATTATGCCGTTGCGTTCGAGATTGAACAGGAGCATGAGCCTTGCCTCGTCACGGCATTCTGGCTTCGCCATATAGTAGAGATAATTCTCAGTGAGGAATATCCTTCCTGCTGTCCTGCCCTCTAGCTTGAACTGGCGGAATCCCATAGGCACGTACTTTTCCCATATATCGTCAGGACTTACATGGGTTGAGAGCTTTCTTATCTCATAGGCGTTTCTTTCGCGGCAGCTGCACTTTATAGCGTTCTCCTCGTTTATCTCGTAATAGTCATTGATATCGAAGGGCTCGGTTCTGCCACTCTTTACGTACTCGTTGTAAGCTATGGAGTATTCTCCTATAAGTCTGTAATGCTCCTTACGCATCTTACATTCTGCATTACAGAGGGTATTGCATAGTATCTCGCACCTTTCCCTGTCCTCTAGAGGTATCTTTTCGAGAAGGTCAAACTTGTTGTTCAGGTCGTAGTCGAGAACTACTATATTGTAGTCCTTTTTCAGCTCATTTATGGGACCGTCGATAGTGTCGAGGCGTTTGCAGGTAGAGCTTGTCAGTTTATATTTCGGGTACTTGTCCCGGATATAGTCCTCCAGCAAGGAGGAATTCACTATTATCTCGTTGAGGTCATTGTAGGCAAGCTCCAGTATTCTGTTGCAGAACTCGTCATGGAGGAGCTCCTCTGTGATGCATGGATTGGTGAAGGTAAAGCGGACAGGTATGCCAAGGTCGTTGAAGGTCTTTAGCACCTGTTTTACGTAGCTTTCGTCGCAGCGTCCTGTAACGCTCCTGCCGCCGTTCCATGCTGCAGGTGGGAATGTACCGTAGAATGAAGCTATATCAACACCGTCCCGGAAGTAGTAGGGACAGTTTTTCATCATGTGTGCGAATATCAGATTGAAAGAGAAATTTCTCGTAAGACCGGGAAGATGAAATTTAACGTTCATGAAGCCGCCTCCTTATTCGTACTGTATTACTCCGTGGTAATCGAGGTTGTAGAAGAACATCATTCTTGCCTCGTCACGGAATTCCGGCTTAGCCATATAATACATATAGTTGTCAATGAGGTAGAGATTGCCGGCTGTTCTTCCCTCTAGCTTGAACTGCTGAAAGCCCATTGGTACGTACTTTTCCCAGATATAGTCAGGGGAGATATGTGTGCTGAGCTTCTTTATGTCATACAGCGTTCTCTCGCGGCAGCGGCAGTTTATCTGATTAATGTTATCATCAGTATAGTCGCTGATATTGAAAGGCTTGTCCGGGTGCTCTTTTAAGTGCTGGTTGTAGTATATCATCTGATGACCGATGAGGTCGTATTCTCGCTTGCGGTTTTTGCATTTCGGCTCGCAGCATGCGTTGGACAGGAATTCTATACGCGGCCTGTCTTCCATTGGTATCTGTTCGAGGAGGTCGAACTGATTGTTCAGGTCGTAGTCCATGACAACTATATGGTAGTCCTTTTTCAGCTCTCCGAGGAGCCCTTCAATGGTATCAAGTCTCTTGCAGGTTGAGCTGGTCAGCTTGTAGTTAGGGTAAGTTTTGCGGATATAGTCCTCCAAGAGAGGAGAATTGACAATTACCTCGTTGAGCCCATTGTCTGCAAGACGCATTACCATATTGCAGAAGGGATCATAGAGATGCTCCTCCTTAAGCACCGGATTGGTGAAGGTGAAACGTAGGGGTATACCTAGGTCGTTGAAGGACTTCAGGACGTGTTTTATAAAGTTCTCGTCGCACTGACCACCGATAGTCCTTCCACCGTTCCACATAGACGGCGGAAATACGCCGTAGAAGGAAGCTATCTCCACATCATCACGGAAATAGTCGGGACGGCTTTTCAGCATATTTGCAAATACGAGGTTGAGCATATAGTGCTCGGCGAAATCCGGAAGATGAAATTTGATAGGCATGATATCCCTCCTTATTTGAAGCTGAGCGCACCCGTATTCTCCATTGCTTTCAGGAGAGTGAACCGCGCTTCGTCGCGGCATTCGGGCTTAGCCATGTAATACATATAGGTTTCGAGTACATTTATAGGGCTTGCAGTTCGACCCTCTATTTTGAACTGCTCAAATCCCATGGGAACATATTTCTCCCAGATATCGTCGGGGGAAATATGTGTGCGGAGCCCTCTTATCTCGAAGAGACCGCGCTTTGAATAGGGACAGTCGCGAAAGTGGTCCGGATCGTACTTGTCCGCATTGAACGGGAGATTCGGGTATTTTTTGATATGTTCATTGTAGGCTATTTGTTGAACGCCTATTGAGTGATAATGAGCGGATCGCCTTGGACATCCAGGCTCGCAGCAGGCATTGGACAGGAACTCTATACGCGGTCTGTCCTCCATTGGTATCTGTTCGAGAAGGTCGAAGCGGTTGTTGAGGTCGTAATCCATAACGACTATATGGTAATCTTTTTTCAGCTCTTCAAGGAGTCCCTCAATGGTATTTAGCCTCTTGCAGGTGGAGCTGGTGAGCTTGTAATCAGGATAATTGCGGCGAATATAATCCTCCAGCAGGGGGGACATAACTATAGCCTCATTGAGACCGTTGTTTGCCATAGCCATTACCATATTGCAGAACTGGTCGCTGAGGTGCTTCTTTTCCAGAGCCGGATTGGTGAAGGTAAAGCGTAGGGGGATGCCCTTGTCGTTGAAGGTTTTTATAGCGCCTCTGACGAAGGTCTTGTCGCATACTCCACCTTGAGTTCTTCCGCCGTTCCATATCGAAGGAGGAAATACGCCGTAGAATGACGCTATCTCAACGCCCTCGCGGAAGTATTCCGGGTTGCGTTCGAGAAGTTCGGAAAAGAGCAGATTTAGCTTGAAATTGCCTGAAAAGTCGGGAAGATGAAAACGTACTCGCATTTTTTACTCCTTATGATATCAGTATTTGGACGATTGCTGTGTTATATGCAGTCACCGCGCTCCGATACTATCTCGTAGCCTGCAGATTCTATTCTTCTTTGCAGGCAGCCGCGGCATTCAGCCGCCTCCTCGCCGGTGCATATTTTGTTGTCATACAGGTCATATTTTTTTCTTACCTTTACGGGGGAAAGGTTCGGCATGACCACGTTGCATCCCGTTTGCAGCCCCAACTCCCTTCCGTTGGGAGCTATAGTGCCGAGAGCTGTTGTAGCAGGCAGAAGTACCCTTGGGAACATGAGCCTCAGTATACCGAGGAGCCTCAGGGTAAGTTCAAGAGTGCCACCTTGTTCTTCTGAAAACGGTGTATTGTGGTGCGGTATGAAAGGACCTATACCTATCATCTGTGGCTGTAGTTCCTGCAAAAAGCGCAGGTCAGCAATTAAATGCTCAACAGTCTGGAAGGGAGCACCCACCATGAAGCCAGCGCCCACCTGATAGCCCAGCTCTTTCAGCTGAAACAGGCATTTCTTGCGGTTATCGAGGCACATTTCCTCTGGGTGGAGCTTTGAATACAGCTCCTGTGAAGCAGCCTCGTGGCGGAGTAAATATCTGTCCGCGCCTGCCTCTCTCAGATGTTTGTAGCTCCCATAGGATCGCTCACCAAGGGAGAGCGTCACCGCGCAGTCGGGGTATTTTTCCTTTATTTCTTCAATCAGTGGGCAGAGAAACTCGTCTGTAAAGAAGCTGTCCTCACCGCCCTGCATTACAAAGGTGCGGAAGCCCAGCTCGTAGCCGTTTTCGCAGCAGCTCAGTATTTCCTCACGGGACAGGCGGTAGCGGTCGGCTTCGGTATTGCCTCTTCGTATGCCGCAGTAGAGACAGTTGTTTTTGCAGTAGCTAGATATCTCTATAAGACCGCGGAGAAAGACCTTTTTTCCATAGCTCTTCAGCCTTGTCTCGTCTGCTCTTTTACGAAGCAACTCCGCAACGTCCTTATCATCAGTATTTATCAGCGCCCTCAGTTCGCTGTCAGTGAGGTTGCCTGTTCTGTACAGCTTTTCGATAATATCCGTCATATCAGCCGCCCAGCCTTATCATTTCGTCTATGCATTTTCTTGCCTGAGCGATAAGTTCGTCACTCATAAGTATCTCGCAGGCATCGCGGTCCTCACCACTTATTGCAAGGAGAGTGTTGTACACGTCCGGGAGAGTGGTGAGCTTCATATTGTGACAGACAAGGTCACGGCTCACAGGGTAGAAGCTTTTTTCTGGGCAGTCATACTGTAAATGCTCAACTATTGAATTTTCTGTACCAATTATGAACTCTTTACTTTCAGACTTCTTTGCATAGTCCATGATACCCGTCGTTGAACCCACATAATCCGCAAGCTCCACTACCTTGGGAGTACACTCAGGATGTACGAGGAAGAGAGCATTTGGGTGCTCTTCCTTAGCTTTCACGACTTCGTTGACGGTTATCCTTGCGTGGGTGGGGCAGCCTCCCTGCAAGAGCTTTATGTCCTTGTCGGGGCACTGCTTTTTAATATAGTCTCCGAGGTTGCAATCGGGGATAAAGAGTATCTTGTCGCTGTCGAGAGCCTTGACTATCTTCAAAGCGCTGGAGGAAGTAACACACACATCACATACTGTTTTGAGAGCAGCTGTGGTATTGATATACGCAACAACGGTACGGTCTGGCTCCTGAGCGCGTATAGCGCTTATCATGTCCCTGTCCATCTGCTCAGCCATAGGGCAGCCGGCGTGCTTGCTTGAGAGGTAAACGTGCTTCTGCGGCGAGAGCATTTTAGCGGTCTCAGCCATGAAGTGAACTCCACAGAAGATTATATTCTCCTCAGATACGCTTTTAGCGTCAACGCTGAGCTTATAACTGTCGCCGACGAAGTCAGCTATCTCGCATATCTCACGAGCCTGATAGCAGTGAGCGAGGACAGCGGTGTTTGTTTCCTTTTTGAGCTTTATAATCTTATCTTGTAATTCCCTTACGGTCATACTTATACTTCCTTTCGTTTTCAGCTCTTAACCTTTTGTATTTGATGCTTAATTCTTAACTTTTTTCATCAGCTTACAATTCACCTATTTTATCATTATACCACAAAGCAAGCATAATTTCAAGCAAAAAAGAAACTCCCCTGTCTGTAACGGACAGAGGAGCTGTTCATTTATCCCTGAAACTTTTTGAGCTGTATTTCTACCCATGCAACCGATAAAATGGAAGCAGCCGAGAGTAATATAAGTACAGCTAAATGTGCGGGGCTGTCAGCGGAGAACAGAAATACTGCAGCCACAGTCATAACAAAGCAGACTGCTCCGATGAGTATCCATGACATGCCGCATTTTTCGTTGGCGAACTGCCATGCTTCGTCGCTTGACAAGGATCTTGCGGTCCTAAAGCCTATTGAGTGATCCAAGGGCATTTTTGCATATTTTTTCATACATAAGCCGCCGAGCATTATACTGAGCGAAGTAATGATATTTACGATAATAACAACATTCATGATCTTTCTCCTGTACGTATGATTTGTAATATGTCGCCAAAGCTCAACAATCTGATTTGTAAATTGCTACAAAGTTGAAATAATTTTCAACATTCAATAGTTTGCGTTGAAATAAGCCCAATATCGCTCATTTACAGAGATGTTCAGAAAGAATAGTCAGAGACCTCAGCTATTACCTCGACCTCTGCGAGTACTCCCTTGGGGAGGGTTTTTACCGCAACACAGCTTCTTGCCGGGAGAGATGTGAAGTACTTACCGTATATTTCATTGAAAGCAGCGAAATCGTTCATATCCGCAAGGAAGCAGGTAGTTTTTACTGCCATTGCAAAGCTGGAGCCTGCCTCTGTGAGAACAGCTTCAAGGTTCTTCATTATCTGCTCTGTCTGTTCGCCGATAGTTTGGCCTTTGACGGTATTGGTAGCAGGGTCGATAGCTATCTGACCGCTCGTGTATACCATACCGTGTGAAACGATAGCCTGTGAATATGGCCCTACAGCTGCAGGGGCGTTTGCTGTGTTGATAGTGAGCATAAAAATACCTCCGTTATGAATAAATATTATTATTTGATAACTCAGTCCTTGCTGAACAATATGTAAGCAGAGCTTGATTCGTCGCCGGCTGCGGTAAGGCAGACCTTATATGTTTCATATGACGAATCCTCGTCATTGATTGTGAAGTGCTGAGTTTCCTTTGTGAAATATGCAGCACCGTCATAATCCTTGTTAACGCTTCCGTTTTTGGAAAAACTGCCGAAGTCGAATCCGCTTCCATCGATACTAAATATAACGGCTTCGTTTTTTGTACCTTCGGGAATGAGCTTGTAATCGGTACCGTGGAAGTGCATAGTACCGTCTGCTGATATAGTCATGGGATCATTTTCAAGATCGTTTTGTATCGTTTTGCAGTCGGGATACTTGCTTCCACCCCATGAGACGTAGCCGTTACATGTATAGCTACCGGTATAATATTTTATATCAGGCAGCTCGTCATTGCTCGCATTATTTCTGGAATTTTTCTTCTTTGCAGTATCTGTAGACTTGGTTGTAACACGTTCATCGTCCCCTTTCGAAACTGAAAAGCTGAAGGATGAAGTGCCGCTGCTGACAGTACAGCCTGTAAGAGCTGCCGCAAAGATGAATGATGATGCTGTTAACCCCAATAATCTCTTTTTCATAATATTACTCCTTATACAAAATGGTTTATTTAGCGATATACGACCGTATTACGTATCGTATTGTCATAATGATAATATAAAAGCATTTTGTTGTCAAGGAATAATTTATAAATATTTTATTAAGGTCATACGAACTTGTAATATATTTATATGACCTTTAATATCTTCTTTGTCATTTCCGAACAGCCAAGAGGCGTCCTGCTCTTGTCTGTACCTATGATATCTGCCGTTCTGTGACCCTCCTCCAGTACTCTGTCCACAGCCGCTTCTATGGCGTCAGCCTCCTTGTTGAGACCGAAGGAATAGCGGAGCATCATAGCGCCGGAAAGCACGGTGGCAATAGGATTTGCGATATCCTTTCCTGCAATGTCAGGAGCCGAGCCGTGGATAGGCTCATAAAGTCCACGCTTTGAAGCACCGAGGGAAGCCGAGGCGAGCATACCTATAGAGCCGGTTATCTGAGAGGCTTCATCTGAGAGTATATCTCCGAACATATTGGACGTAACGATGACATCGAACTGTTTCGGGTCGCGGACGAGCTGCATTGCGGCGTTGTCCACCAGCATATCCGTATAGTGTACCTCAGGGTACTGCTCCGAAAGCTCATGCATAGTCTTTCGCCAGAGCCGTGATGATTCGAGGACATTAGCCTTGTCGATGCTGCATACGTTTTTTCTGCGCTTCATGGCAGCTTCAAAGGCAGCCTTACCGATACGTTCTATCTCGGTTATGCTGTAAGCCTCGGTGTCGAAGGCTTCCGTGCCGAATCTGCCCTCCCGGAGACCTCTTTCGCCGAAGTATATACCGCCTGTGAGCTCCCTTACTATGAGGAGATCAAAGCCGTCGCCCACTATCTCATCCTTTAGGGGAGAAGCGTTCCTCAGTGCAGGATAGAGCTTTGCAGGGCGGAGATTGGTATAAAGTCCGAGAGCTGATCTTATGCCGAGAAGAGCCTTTTCCGGGCGGACATCTCCGCCGAGACTGTCCCATTTTGGACCGCCCACAGCTCCGAGGAGAACGCTGTCGGAAGCCATGCAGCCGTCAACAGTTTCCTGCGGCAGGGGCATACCTGTCTCGTCGATAGCGCAGCCGCCTATCAGGTAAGGCGTAAAGATGAAGGTATGTCCGAATTTTTTAGCGATCTTTTCGAGTACCATAACGGCGCTGTCCACTATTTCGGGGCCAATGCCGTCACCCTTTAACAATGCAATCTTCAGTTCCATAATATACTCCTTTCTGTTTTAGCCTTTAAAAATTAATTCTCCACTTTACACTTTTTGTAACGTAGAGGGGTTAGTGTTAACAAAATTCTTTAAATTGTATGAATCAAAAAGGATATTTTTTTCGTCACGGGAATCAATGCTGATTTCATGCATTTTGTTCAGCTCTTTTGTGATAATTGCAAAGCCTTTGGAATTCGGATTGGTCTTGTTCCACAAATTCGATACAGCTTTTTTTACGTCTGTTATTTGAAACTTTACAAGGAAGCTGTTGACCCATAAATACCATATTTGCCCTGTTTCAAGTTCTGCAAGTGAAAGTATCTGTTCAACGATTTCCGCTTCGGTGGAATGTAACGGTATTTTTGCGTCAGCAGCTTTGGTGCTGCTGTAAAATCCGATTCCTCGAAGATATTTTTCGTCAAATATGCTTTGTTCCTCATAACTCAGGACACAGATACCTTCAATTGTTGATATCTGATTTTTTGTTCTTTAAAGCTCCGCCTTTTTTTGAAGCAGTTCTCTGTTAACCATGATTCTATTATCCTCCTGAGCTGTTAGCAATTAGCGCAGAGCCTGCGCCCTTTGCAACGTTTTGTTTGTAAACTTACGGCACAATAATTCCGAATTAAATCCACTCTCAATTCTCAATTCTCAACTCTCACCTCTTAGCTTCAAAAAGCAGCGGTAAGCTGCATAGCAGATACCTGCGGTGATGACAGTGCTTTTTATTACGACTATGGGAGTGCTGAAGCTGTAGAGTGTGGTCGTTGCATTGCTTATAAAGTGCAGGAATATAGCAACCGGCAGCATGATTTTTGACCTGCCTGTCTGTATGCCGTAGAATATAAGTACCGTCAGCGCAATGGCAAATGCCGCACCTTCAACGGCTGTAAAGAGATTTACAGGTAAAATACCGGGAGCAGCCCTGCCTGTGCTGATAAGGTTTATACAGGCTATACCTCCGCTGAAGCTCTCAAATGCGCCGTGACCTATACCGTAGGTAACGGCGTCCCTGCGGTCGTCATAAGAGGACAGCAGAAAGCGCAGCGCCAGATATTTTGAGCCCTCCTCAAATATGCCGTAGAGAAGCCCCTGCTTCAGGCAGAACGAGAGCAGGTCATTCTGTGTAAAGCCTGTGCGTATCAGACCTGCTATCGTAAAAACAGGCAGGCATACGAGAAATGCAGCGATCGCAGGGAATATGCGTACGCCCGTCCTTTTGTGCCAGAATATGAGCAGGAGCACAGGTACGAGTAGCCGTGCAAGTCCTGCAAGAAGGCAGTTAATGTCTGTCATGATCATCTCCGTATCCCTGTCAGAAAACGCCGTTTTCGATAGCCTTCATAAGTCCGCCATTTTCGATTATATTCTGTACGAACTCCGGGAAGGGAGCCGTTCTGTACTCCTTACCCGTAGTTATATTGCGTATTATCCCGTTATCGAGGTCAGCCTCTACGGTATCTCCCTCGGATATCTCCTCCGCAGCCGCAGGGCACTCAACTATAGCAAGACCTATATTTATTGCGTTGCGGTAGAAGATACGTGCGAAGCTCTTTGCGATAACGAGAGATACTCCGCTTGCCTTTATGGCTATGGGAGCGTGTTCACGGGAGGAGCCGCAGCCGAAATTCATGCCGGCGGTTATGATATCCCCCGGCTTTACGCGGCTGATAAAGGTCCTGTCAAGGTCCTCCATGCAGTGGCTCGCAAGCTCCCTGTGGTTGCTGGTGTTGAGGTAACGGGCAGGGATAATAACGTCCGTATCCACATTGTCCCCGTATTTTATAACATCTCCGGTGTATTTCATATCTCAGCCACCTCCCACGGACTGGTTATCCTACCTGTTACTGCGCTTGCGGCAGCAGTTGCAGGACTTGCAAGATATACCTCTGACTCTGTATGTCCCATACGTCCCACGAAGTTGCGGTTTGTGGTGGTAACAGCTCTTTCGCCTGCTGCAAGTATGCCCATATATCCTCCGAGACAGGGACCGCAGGTGGGAGTTGACACAACAGCTCCGAACTCTATAAATGTCCTGAGAAGTCCCATTTCCATTGCTTCAAGGTATACCCTCTGAGTTGCGGGGATAATGATTACCCTCACGTTTTTGGCGGCTTTGCGTCCCTTCATTATCTCGGCGGCAGTTATAAGGTCCTCAAGTCTGCCGTTGGTGCAGGAGCCTATAACCACCTGGTCTATTTTTACGTTGCCTATATCGCTGAATACCTTTGTGTTTCCGGGAAGATGAGGGAATGCCACAGTGGGCTCTATCGTCGACAGGTCGATATTTATGACATCGTCGTACTCCGCGTTAGAGTCGGCTTTATATATCACAGGCTTTGCACCGCCATGCTCGCGAATATAATCGAGAGTTTTATCGTCGACCTCGAATATACCATTCTTCGCGCCTGCCTCTATAGCCATATTTGCAATGCAGAAGCGGTCTGCCATAGTAAGTGAGGAAAGTCCCTCTCCTTTGAATTCCATTGAGCGATAAAGCGCTCCGTCAACGCCTATCCTTCCGATTATATGAAGTATAACGTCTTTTCCGGAAACGTATTTCCGGAGATTTCCCGTAAGATCAAACTTTATCGCCGACGGCACCTTGAACCATGACTTGCCTGTAGCCATGCCGCAAGCCATATCCGTAGAACCTACGCCTGTTGAAAAAGCTCCAAGAGCTCCATAGGTACAGGTGTGGGAATCTGCTCCGATGACCAAATTTCCAGCGGTAACAAGTCCTTTTTCTGGGAGCAGGGCATGTTCTATACCCATTTCTCCCACATCGTAAAAATGTGTGATATCCTTTTCACTGCAGAAATCACGGCACATTTTGCACTGCTCCGCAGCTTTTATGTCCTTGTTCGGAACAAAATGGTCCATGACCATAGTGACTTTATTTTTGTCAAACACGCTGTTTCTGCCAAGCTTTGCGAACTCCTTTATAGCTACGGGAGAGGTGATATCGTTTCCGAGAACGAGATCAAGGTCTGCGAGGATAAGCTCTCCTGCGCTGATCGACTCCCTGCCACAATGAGCCGCAAGTATCTTCTGCGTCATTGTCATTGCCATTTTTATCATTCCTTTCGATAAGCCTTGCCTATCGTGTTTATTTAACTGTTTTCAAGCAGTTCTCTCCTCTTTCGATAGCTACTATTCCCGTGCGGCACATCTCCATTATACCAAAGGGCTTGAGAAGTTCAATAAATGCGTCTATCTTGGAGGTCTCACCTGTGAGCTCGCAGGTGAGGGAGGTTGGAGAATAGTCCACTATCTTTGAGCGGAATATCTCCACCGCAGTCATTATATCCTGTCGTATTTCAGCCTTGTTTCTTACCTTTATGAGCAGGAGCTCGCGTATTACCGTGTCCTTGCTATCTAGCACCTCTACCTCTCTGACATCATGGAGTTTCTGTAGCTGCTGGAGAATCCTCTCCTTGATATCTTCGTCGCCGTGGAAGGCGATAGTTATGCGTGAAAAGCCACTGGATTCGGTCTCACCCACGGTTAGACTGTCGATATTGAAGCCACGCCTCGTGAACATACCCGATACTCTCGAAAGTACTCCCGAAACATTGGCAACTATTACGCCTATTACGTATTGCTTATCCATAATGTCACCTCACTTTATCTCTGTGATTATATCATCTACTGAACCGTTGGGCGGAAGCATTGGGAGCACCAACTCATCGCTGTCCATCGCGCAGTCGATAACGAAGGGAGTACTGCAGGAAAGTGCTTCATCAGCGAGTTTTTCCAGCTCTGAGACTGAAATCGCATGGCCGCCCTTTGCGCCGAAGGCTTCTGCAAGCTTTGCAAAATCTGTCCTGCGATCGAGGGTGGTATTTGAATATCTCTTGTCATAGAAAATAGTTTGCAATTGTCTAACCATTCCGAGAACACCGTTATTCATTATTACAACTGTTATAGGAAGCTTCTGCGATACCGCAGTTGCAAGCTCACAGAGGTCCATGCCGAAACTGCCGTCGCCTGTGAAGAGTATACAGCGCTTCCCTGTTGCGGAAGCCGCTCCTACGGCTGCTCCGAGACCGAAGCCCATAGTTCCCAGACCACCGCTGGAAATGAAGGTACGCGGCTTTTTCAGCGGATAGCGCTGGGCTGTCCACATTTGATGTTGACCAACGTCGGTAACTATTACCGTGTCATCCTCAGCACGGGAGCTGATAACGTCTATTATATCGTAAGGACTGAGCATTCTGCTGCCTGTTTTCTCCTTTGCTATACTCAGTGCTGAGGCTGTGTGTCTAAGCTCCTCGGTTCTTAGCTCTTCGATACGCTCAGTCCACTTAGTTCTCTTTTTCACCTCAGTCATTGCGATGAGACGTTCGAGAGAGTCATGGAGGTCGCCCTTTATGGCAACGTCTGCAGATATATTCTTGTGCAGCTCTGCTCCATCGATATCTATGTGTATTATGTTGAAGTGCTTGGAATAGCGTGATTCGTCGCCTGTGCCTCTGTCGCTGAATCTTACCCCGAGAGCAATGACGAGGTCGGCTTCGTCCTGGGCAACAGAAGAAGCGAAATGTCCGTGCATACCCTGCATACCGAGAAAACGGGGGTGGTCGTAGGGAACGGCTGAAAGTCCCATGAGTGAGCATCCGAGAGGAGCGTCAATCTTATCTGCAAGAGACATTATCTGCTGTGAAGCCTTTCCGCTTATAACGCCGCCGCCAAAGTAGATATAGGGTCTTTCGCTGCTGTTTATCAGAGCAGCTGCCTTTTGCAGCTGTTCCTCCGGAGCGAAGGTAAGAGGATAGGGTATTACGGGCTGAGCGTTGGGCTCGAATTCGCAGAGAGCCTCTTGTACGTCCTTGGGTATATCAACGAGTACAGGACCCTGCCTTCCTGATTTGGCTATTTTAAAGGCTGTACGGAGTGTATCCGCAAGCTCATTTATGTCCTTTACTATGAAATTATGCTTGGTGATAGGCATGGTTATACCTACGATATCGACTTCCTGAAAGCTGTCCCGTCCTATGAGGCTGCAAGCTACGTTGCCTGTGATAGCAACCATTGGTACAGAGTCGAGATATGCCGTAGCTATGCCTGTTACGAGGTTAGTTGCCCCGGGACCCGATGTTGCTATGACAACTCCTACTTTGCCTGTTGAACGGGCATATCCGTCCGCAGCATGGGCAGCTCCCTGCTCATGAGCGGCAAGTATGTGCTTTATGCGACTCTGCGCGGAATAAAGCTCGTCGAAGAGATCTATTACCTGTCCGCCGGGATAGCCGAAAACAGTGTCGCAGCCCTGCTCTATTAGTGTTTCAACAACTATTTTTGCACCTGATATTTTCATAGTATCATGTCCTTTACTCTTGTGTTCGCAGTGCTCAGCCTGCGCTCAGCATATTGTTCACCGCGCTTATGAGCGCCTTTACAGATGATGTGATGATATCGTTGTCTATGCCTGTTCCCCAGAAGCTCTTTCCGCTTCCGGTTACTATCTCAACGTAGGATACAGCCTTTGAAGCCGAGCCCACCTCAAGGGCGTGTTCAGAGTAGCTGTTGAGGCTGTAGTCTGCATTAGTATACGACTTAACAGCGTTACTGACCGCGTCAAGACGTCCATTTCCGGTATCGGTCACAGTGACCTTCCTGCCGTTGTAGTCAAAACTGATGGTAGCTTCGATGCCGTCACGCTGAACGAAATGTGTTTCGCCTATATTTATGGGAGATGTTATATCCACGTAATTGGTCTTGAATATCTCATAGACCTCGTCGGGAAGGAGTTCCTTGTGCTTGCGGTCGGATACTCCCTTGACAAGATAGCCCACGCTTTCACGCATCTTTTTCGGCAGATTATAGCCGAAGCGTGTTTCGAGTATATACCCGATACCGCCCTTGCCGGACTGGCTGTTGATGCGGATAACGTCTGCGGAGTACTCTCTGCCGATATCCTCCGGATCTATGGGAAGATAAGGCACTGTCCAGTACTGAGCATTGCTTTCTTCACGCCATTTCATGCCCTTTGCGATAGCGTCCTGATGAGAGCCGCTGAAAGCCGCGAATACTAGCTTTCCGGAATAGGGTTGGCGCTCGTATATATTCATTCTCGTTACTCTTGTGTAGAGTTCGGATATCGATGGAATATCACTGAAATTCAGATTCGGATCAACGCCCTGGGAGTACATATTCATAGCTAGTACTATTATATCCACATTTCCCGTGCGCTCGCCGTTGCCGAAAAGTGTTCCCTCAACGCGCTCGGCACCTGCAAGTAACCCCATTTCAGTGTCAGCAACTGCGCTGCCGCGGTCGTTGTGGGGGTGAAGTGAAACTATGACGTTTTCACGGTATTTCAGGTTATCGCACATATACTCTACCTGATTGGCATATACGTGGGGCATTGACAGCTGTACGGTCACGGGGAGGTTGATTATCACCTTATCTTCGGAAGTGGGCTGCCATACGTCAAGTACGGCGTTGCATACTTCAAGAGCGAATTCCGGCTCTGTTCCCGTGAAACTCTCGGGGGAATACTCAAAGCGGTAATTTCCCTCATATCTTTTGCGGTACTCCTTGCAGAGCCTTGCTCCGCTGACAGCTATATCCTTTATCTCCTCCATGCTCTTGCGGAAGACCTGCTCACGCTGAGCTACTGAGGTTGAGTTGTATAGATGGACGATAGCGTTTTTGCAGCCCTTGAGAGCTTCAAAGGTCTTTTCTATTATATGCTCTCTCGACTGGGTGAGCACCTGTATTGTCACGTCATCAGGTATGAGGTTCTGCTCGATGAGAGTGCGGCAGAAGTCGTATTCCGTTTCAGAAGCAGCAGGAAAGCCTATCTCTATCTCCTTGAAGCCGATATCCACCAGCTGCTGGAAAAATTCCAGCTTTTCACCAAGGCTCATTGGTATGATAAGAGCCTGATTTCCGTCCCTCAAATCGACGCTACACCACTTAGGAGCCTTCTCAATGTAGGACTTTTTTGTCCATTTCATGGACGTTTCCGGCGCTTCAAAGAACTGCCGTGTGTACTTGCTGACATTATTCATTGTATTACCTCCATTCTGATCCGTTATGCCATTGCGGAGGGTATAAAAAATCTCCTCCATGCATGGCATGGAAGAGACGAAGTTGCAATAATACTTCGTGGTACCACTCTTCTTGATGTAAGAATACACCCACTCGTCTGCGTCGGATCAACGCATATCTCTGTAACGGGAGAACCCGTTCAAGCCTAATCGCTACAATTTACAGCTTTCAGCCGACTGCTCAGGGATGAGTTATGGCTCGTACTTGTCTGCCGTCTTGCACCCACCGTCGGCTCTCTGTGAAAAACTTGTACGGGCTTTGTTTCCCTTCATAGCATTTTTGATTTGATATTATGTATTATACACTGAAAGGCAGTGTTTGTCAAGCCCCCCCTGTTGTAATTATGCAGGGATTTATCGTCATATAGGGGCTTTTGCGCCACAGTCTGGGCAGAAATTGGTACCGCAATCTCTGCCGCAGGAGCATTTCCACGGTCTGACGGGAGCCTTTGTGCCGCATTCGGGACAGAAGTTGGTGCTGTTTTCCATACCGCAGATACAGCGCCATTTATTGCCTTGCCATGCAAAAGCAGCCTTATTTTCGGCAGCCATGCGAAAAAGCGCGTCTCCGCTCGCCATGTACTGCATACCCATAAGTGGAATACCATAAATAAACATGCTCTCACCTCATTTTATTGCTGAGACTTTATATAGTCGGCTATTCTGTATATAGCGTAGAATACCCATATTATCCATGATATTGCCCACAGTCCCGTGAATATGCTGAAAAGCAGGTATATCACGGCAACTGCGGCGGTTATGAACCAGTTTTTCATAGCTTAGCGCTTCGGAGCGAGGGCAAGTATCTTGCTTGCGAAGTCGTTGAAGTTTTGAGTCTGGAGTATTATTTTTCCGGGACCTGTCAGCTTTGTGAGGAAGAGACCCTCGCCGCCGAAGAATATGTTTCCGAGGCCCTTTACCGTTTCTATCTCGTACTGTACCGTAGGCTCGAAGGCAACTACATTTCCTGTATCAACTTTAAGTATCTCACCAGGGTTGAGGTAGCGCTCCACCATATCTCCGTCGACTTCAAGGAAAGCCATGCCGTTTCCGAAGAGCTGCTGGAGTATGAAGCCCTCGCCACCGAAAAGTCCGGATAGAATCTTCTTTGTGAAGACAGCCTTTAGGTCAACCGTCTGCTCAGCGCAGAGGAAAGCGCCCTTCTGACAAATCAGTCCACCGTTGGAAATGTTTACCGGTACTATAGAGCCAGGAACAGTGGCTCCGAAGGCAATTCTAGCACCTGCGATGTCAGCTCTGTAATTAGCCATGAATAATGATTCGCCTGTGAAAAGTCTTCCAAGGCTCCTTCCCACGCCGCCTCTTGCATTTGTTGTCATGGTAAAGCCCTGTGTCTGCCATATCATTCCGCCTGACTGTGTGAACATTGACTCGCCTGCATTGAGTTCACACTCAACTGCTGGTACGGTCTGGCCGATTATAGTATATCTCATATTGAAATACCTCCTGACAATAATTATATATTATGCGTCATATCCGCATTCTGACATTAGTTTACTATCCTGCACAGATTTGCCTCGCCTGAGCTAAGATACTTTATCTCGCCGTAGGGGAGCCGTATTATAAGGTTTGCATTGTCGTCTATGCCGAGAGCCTCGCCGATGAGCTTTTCCGTGCCGACAACGGCAGTTATCATATTTCCCGTGAGAAGTTCGCGCTCTCTGTATTCGCGAAGGAAGCTCCTGTCGGATATTTTTCCGAGATAGATCTCAAGACGGTTGAGTATACCTGCACAGAGCCTGTTCCTGTCAAGTCTGATACCTGTTTCGTCTTCGATGGAAGTTGCAGTCTTTTTTAGCTCCGCGTCGAAGAGGTCGCCGATACTGTGTACATTTATGCCAATACCGATAGTAGCGCAGTCAAGGACGCGCATTTCCAGTCCTAGGGAAGCCTCTGTAAGTATGCCGCATATCTTTTTGCCATTCATATAGAGGTCGTTGACCCATTTTATCATTACATTGCTACCGCATAGCTCTTCTATGGCTTCCGCAGCTGCACAGGCTGTAGCGGCGGTTATCATAGGCGCGAAATGAAGATCAAAATTAGGACGGACAAGAACGCTGAGATACAGACCAACTCCTGGAGGAGAAACGAAATGCCTGCCTATACGTCCCTTGCCTGCGGTCTGACGGTTTGCCACAACAGACGTGCCGTGGGGAGCCTTTTCAGTCTCGAGTTCACGTACCACGTTGTTTGTGGAATCTACCTCGTCAAAGACTTTTATATTCCTGCCTATCTCCTTTGTATTCAGGAGAGGCAGTATTAGGTCAGCCGAAAGTCTATTGTTGTCTTCGTTCAGTTTATAGCCCTTTGAAGTTATCGAGCTTATTGAAAAGCCCTCGGCTTCAAGGGATTTTACAGCCTTCCACACAGCGTTGCGGCTCACGCCGAGCTTTTCTGCGAGAGCAGCGCCAGATATGTAGTCTCCGCCTGCGCCGGCAAGAGTGGCTAGCAATGCAGATCTTACGTTCATGGTAAAATGTTCCTTTCGGTAATATTGATAACATTGTACCACAAAAAGATAAAAATTTCAAGATAAAAAGTATAAAATAGCGCCTAAAAGTGTGAATTTTTTTGCTGATACGCAAAAAAGGACGGTTTTTCCGTCCTTTCCGTTGTATAATATTTACCGTGCCTCTGTAAAGATTAAAAACAGCTCATTGCTGTTACAGTTTTTTGTTCACTAATGGGCAGTATCGTTGAATTGTTTCTGTTTTGCAGCTTTTTCTACAGGTTTCTGCTCACTGTGTTTGTAAGAGTAGAGCTGTACTGCCGCTATAGTTGTCGCCATAACCACGGGAGCGATACAGGGTAGTATCCGGCGTATGTACATATCGCTCACTGGTAGGAGGGAGTATTTGTCTGTCCAGCCAGCTTTGTCGGCATGAGTGGCAAGATGGTACAGCATGGTCAGACAGAGAACAAGCCCTGGAACTGAAAGAATTATTGAAAGTATATCTGTCATTTTTTTTCTAAAAAGACATAAAAAGGCTCCAGCAGTCATCATAATGGCCGAGATAACGAGGAATATACCCGTTTTTGCAAGACCTTCCCCGTAGTTGCTGCGGTTGTATATAAGTCCTGCGCCGCTAAGAGCAGTCATTGCGCATGAGAACCACAGACTGAGCGCTAGCATTACAACTTTCAGAGCGGTTATGAGATGTGAGCGCTGTGTTGGTGAATTTTTCATATTTTTACGGTCCATATTTAATATTTACTCCATAAGTACATTCCGGCTGTGTGTATTTCACATTAATAATATTACAAAGCCGAAGCATAATAATTATGTTCCTCTGGGAACATGAAAGGAAAAAAATAAAAATGTTGCTGAAAAGAAAAATAATAAGATCAGCCGCAGCCTTATTATCTGCCGGATTTGTCGGATTATTCGGAACGGCAGGGTATTATTCGCTGCGGCTCCCGTCGGCTGTAACGGTCGAAACGGGAAAAGCCTTTAAAATAGCTGAATATCCCGAGTTGAGCTGTTCGGCGTCTTTTGATGGAGCAGTTCCAGCATCAGGGAGATGTGCAGGATCAGAGCAGGTAACTCTCTCCCTCTTTGGCGTTATACCGGTAAAGAATGTGGAGGTGCGCCGAGCTGAGGCTCCTGTATTTGCAGTGGGCGGAAGGCCATTTGGTATAAAGCTCCTTATGGAAGGAGTAATGGTCACAGATCTTGGCGATGTTGAGGACGAAATTGGTGTTATGAGCTGCCCAGCGAAGAAGGCAGGGATATGCACTGGAGATATAATACGTCTTGCAGACGGTGAAACACTAACCTCAAACGACGATTTGCAGGCAATCATCTCTTCTTCTGGCGGAAAAGCAGTGGAGCTTTCCGTAGAGCGGGGGGGAAGAATCTTTTCCGCGCTGCTCCAGCCTATATTCTCCCGAAAGAGTGGTTGCTACAAGGGGGGGATGTGGGTGCGCGACAGCATCGCAGGCATAGGGACCATGTCGTTTTTTGACAAGAGCACCGGCTGCTTTGCAGGGCTCGGTCATCCAGTATGCGATTCCGACACTGGGGGGATAGTTCCCGTCCACAGCGGAGAAGCAGTGCCTATTGAGATAACCGATGTACGTCGCGGAGCAAAGGGCTCTCCCGGAGAGCTTCGCGGTAGCTTTGCCGTCGGGGAGAGCTTAGGCGTCCTAGATGGCAATAAGACCAGCGGCATCTACGGTAAGCTCGCGCCGGAGGCACTTGAAGAGCTTTCCACAGAATGTGAGGAGTTCGTAATGGCATACAGTCAAGATATAAGGGAGGGCCCTGCGGAGATATATACCACTGTATCCGGCGAAAAGCCTCAGAGGTACTCCGCTATGATAGAGCGTGTGGACTACGGCAGCTCAGACTCGAAGAATATGGTGATAAAGATAACTGACAAAAGGCTTCTTGAAGCTGCTGGCGGTATAGTTCAAGGCATGAGCGGAAGTCCTGTGATACAGGATGGCAGGCTAGCTGGAGCAGTCACTCATGTGTTCGTAGCCGACCCATCACGGGGATATGGAATATTTGCCGAAAATATGGCAAAGGGGCTATATTAGGCTATAAAATGTGTGCCTCCGGCAGCCTTGCCGGCAGGCACTAAATAAAAGCGGGCGTTACTAAATGTAACGCCCCAAAATATAGTCTTTTTAATTATCTGTTCTCTTCGCTAAAGCCGCTATCAACAAGCTCGATAAGTGCGTCAACTGCTGCCTTCTCGTCAGCTCCGTCTGCGATAACCTTTACATTTGTACCGCCAACGATGCCGAGGGAAAGAATTCCAAGTAAGCTCTTTGCATTGACTCTGCGCTCTTCCTTTTCAATCCAGATTGATGACTTGAACTCATTTGCCTTCTGAATAAAGAAAGTAGCTGGTCTTGCGTGGAGACCGACCTGATTCTTTACCATTACTTCTCTAACAAACATAAACAACTCTCCTATTCTCTGTGGTTACAGCCCCTCTCATTTTTATGCAGGACTGTGTTGTCGTTTGCAATTGTTTTCTTGCTGACTTTATTATACATTCTATTTTTTTCTTCGTCAACGGATTTTTTCGATTATACTTCATCTTTTCTCTAAATTCTACATTTAGATTAAATGTGAACGAATTTTTATCAACTTGCTTGTTTATTATCACCACAAAAAAATGTTGATTCTAATTGTTGAAAATGCATATTATTCAACGCGAGATTATGTTGATTTCTTCTAAAGGGAAAATGTTTTTTTGTATATACAGCCAGTTAATATGTGGAACAGCAATAAATGTTAAACTTAAACCCAAAAGCGCAAAAAACGCTCAGTCATTATTTAACTTGTATTTAGCTAAAAGATCTGGTCGCCTTTCAGCGGTGAGTCGGAGACTTTGTTCATGTCTCCATGCTTCTATATTCTTGTGATGACCGGTGAGGAGAACTGGTGGAACAGACTCTCCCTCCCATACCTCGGGACGGGTATACTGGGGATATTCGAGTAGACCGCTGTATATGCTCTCGTCTGTGAAACACACCTCGTCCGATAGCACTCCCTCGCACATACGGGCAACTGTGTCCGCAACTACCATAGCTGGGAGCTCGCCTCCTGTGAGTACATAATCGCCTATGGACAGCTCCTCGTCTACTATTTTGTCAATGACGCGCTGATCAACGCCCTCGTAGTGGCCGCATATAATAAGGATATTGTCCTGCTTGGAAAGCTCTATGGCGCGTTTCTGGTCGAAGATTCTGCCCTTTGGGGACATATATATAGTATGGGGCTTTGTACCAAGTTCCTCGCAGACAGCCTTATAGCAGTTGTATATCGGCTCGCACTGCATTACCATTCCCATGCCACCACCATAGGGAGTATCGTCTACCCTGCGGTGCTTGTCGAGGGTATACTCTCTTATTTGACGGCAGTGAAGACTTATTTTTTCGGCTTTTCGAGCCCTTCCGACAATGCTTTCTCCGAGTACAGCTTCGCACATCTCGGGAAACAGTGTGGCGATCTCAATATGCATAATTTTCTCCTTTATAGTTAGAAACTGCATTCAATTGCAGTTCCTGCATTGCTGTCATATAAGCTGTACGCTTTCGGCGATAGCGATAACCTCGTTCCAGTCAGTTACGCTCATGGAAAGGATATAGCGGTGACGCTTGTCCCTTTCGGGGTAAATATTTATAAAAGCAGTTTGTCCTTCGGGGGTGTCTTGAGTAAGCAGAAAGCCCTGGAAGCCTACGCCGTCAACGGGATAGAACCTGATCTGGTCCATTTTGTCTGGTATCATGTCGTTCTTACAATTCATGATTTTATATACTGTCTTAGAGTTTTTTCTGCTGTGGAGGTCGAAGTCGTCCATAGTCAGCATAGCAGCAAGGCGGACGAATTCGTATTTATTTTCAGGAGGCGTTTTCTGCATTTTCTTGCAGTAAGTGTCGAGATCCTCGTGATCTATGCCCGTCATATCGAGAAAGTCATAATTCTCGCCGAGAGTGTCCACGCATACGGATACAAAAAGGTTATCGTCCTTGTTGCCCCACATTACAGCATCCTTTTCATCAGTGCGGACGGGCTCCATGCCCTTCCATGCAGTTATCCGCACGCCGAGGGAGGAGTAGAGGTCGTAGCCGTCGGACAACTCCGGCAACTCCTTGGGGACATCGTACCATATACTTCCAGTCTCGTCAAATTCGTGCTTTGTCTTGTAGTAGTAGGGAAGTCCGGGGAAGAAGTATGCGCATACTCCGATAGCGGCGATGATGAGAAAAAACAATACGCCAAAGATCTTTTTCATGATAAATGCCTCCTTTTGGGCTGCGTTGAGCCTGTTTTCTTTTGTTCTTTTTATTTTTCTGTTTCTTTTTTATGCATAAGGTGTATGCCGATGTGTCCGATGCCAAGTATTATCGCCGCTGCGATAAGAAAGGCATTGCAGGCATAAACACCCAGCAGGAATGTGGCAAATACGGGCAGTGAAGCCCCTGCCAGTGGAAATCCGCAGTAATCTGAGTACATATCTGCAAGGGTACGACTGCTTCGGAAATACTTTATCCAGTATAGCTCGTAAATAATCATGAGCACAAGTGCAAGTATGATATAGCCAAGTCGCGGTGAAAATGAATAGCGGTCAAGCCGTCGGTCGGTAAGCAAAAGTGCGCTTACAAGAGCCTCGCCTGCACGTTCAAGTGTGAGGAGCACTTTGTTTTCATGTTTTGCGGAATCCTCATAGCCTGCGGGCTGTCTTTTGCTCCATAAAATATTGGGTATGAAGAGCATGAGCAGGAATGCTATGCCCACAACAGATATGCCCCATTCTGGGAGCTGTCCCCAGCCTCGGTAACACTTTGTCGGGAGCAGAGTAAAGCTTATATTATTGCCGTAATGCTCTTTAAGTGCTCCTGCCATTCTGTCCACAGATAAGTCTGTATGATATGTGCCATAGATACCCATTATTTTAGGCTGACCGATATTGTCATACTCGCGGATAAAGTTTGATATCATATAGGGCTCGCGTAAAGCATAGAATTCTGATGAGTTAACACTGTATGCCGTTTTTGCCTGCTCGATGTTTTCGAGAGCTATGCGTTGGTTCTCAGAATGTGTAAGATCGCCTGAGTTCATGTCTGAAATATATTCAAGATATCTTGCACCCGTGGTCTTATACTGGTGACCAATATCGGTGCCATGGAAAATGGTTTCCGGATAATACCGCTTGATAGTGTGGAAAAACTCCTTATAATCAGGCGTATCGCTTGCCGTGCCTTGAATCTCTTCAAGCATCTTGTCAAGTAGCTCATCATTATCGGACTGCATCCAGATATTAAGGAATTCTCCGTCATAGTAGGGAAGCTCCAGAAAAAGGTGGCGTATACCTTTTTTTTCGTAGCAATCCTTCCAGTATTCAATCTCCATATTGTAGTATCGCTTCACACCGTGCTCTTCACCAATCAGTATTATATCGGCGTTTTTGTTCCTGTAGTGAGACGGAAAAAACAGCACAGACCAGACTGCAAGCCCAGCGAATAACACTGCAAGTACAGTGATAGATATGATATTGCTATTCTTCATATCTCAGTCGAAAAGCCCGTCAAGGGGACGAATAGTCATTATGTTTTCGTCGGTATTGGTAGATATCACTACGTCGGCAATGGCAGGAACGAGATATTCCCTATCCTGTCCCTTTATGACGTAGACGTCGTTTGCGCCGGTCTGCATTACGTCGGCGATAGTGCCGTAGACCTCCGCGGTGTCCGCGTCTCGGACCTCCATACCGATAAGGTCCTGTATGAAATAGGTATCCTCATCAAGTTCAAGGTCGTCGCGGTGCATATAGAGCACCTTGTTGCGGAGCTTTTCCGCAGCTTCTGGAGTATCCACGCCTTCTATCTTGGCAATGACCGTATTTTTGAACACACGGGAGCGCTCGATGAACACTTCCTCGTGCCCTTTTCCTATGAATAACCTGTCGAACTCTGCAAGAAGCTCGGGGCTGTCGGTGTAGGGCATTATCTTCACCTCTCCCCGTATGCCGTGGGTGGTGACTATCTTGCCCGCTTCGAGGTATTGTTTTTTCATAGCTTATCCTTTGTTATTCAAGCTCTATAGAGCTGATTATCTGCTTTGCAGTTGTTTCGTCGCCGCATTTTATCGTGACTAAATATGAGTTCAGGTCATCTCCGTCAGGAAAAATTGACAGATTCCATATATCTTCATATCCGTTGCGATGTATTCTGCCGATATATTCTGTGAAGTTGCTGCTTTTGAGCTTCTGCATATCTTCGGCTTCCATTGTTTTTTCCTTTAGATCGGCAAGCTCGAAAAAGATATCCTTATTTTTTCCGCGGATCCTTATACAGTCTGCAGAGGTGATATATTCCCTTATGTAAAACAGAATCTTTGAACTGAAGCCGTACTGTGGCGGTTCTGTCCCTATTGATCTGAAAAAATCTTTGTAATCTTCTTGCTCATATTTATATATGTCCCACGGGTCGTAATCCTGAAATGAAGCAAGGGTTTCATCTTGTTCTTTGTTGTTGGTTTGCAGTACAACGAGCTCCACTTCTCCAGATGCCGATTTCAGACCGTTGCCGTCGAGCTTCAAACTGCAATCGGCTGGTGCTTTAAGTTTAATGCCATCCAGTGTGAATTCTTTAAAATCGGCTCTGACAGATACGAGTTCAAAAGCATTTGGCTTTTCATTGATATGCTTGTATTGGTATTTCACCTTGAAAAAGGAGGGAAGTCCCGGGAAAAATACAAATATTACAAGTGAAGCAGTGAGCAGAAAAACGAGAACAGCTCCGCCGATAATGAGTGCTTTTTTCATTGTATCTCCAGTATTTAGTGTTTGTGTAGGTGGAGATATTATCCCCCCGATAATACTACATTATGACGGACGCACAATGTGCGTTCCTACAAGTTAATGACTTATTGAGCTGACTAATTTTTCATTTCAAAGCTTTCGCCAAGAATGTCTTTGTTTGCGTCGAGTATAGGCTTTATGCACTCGGTAAGAAATTCGTCTACCTGCTGTGAGCTTCTGCCTGTATAGTTCTCTGGTTTGAGAACTGCGTCAAGCTCCTCTTTTGTTACCATGAACATAGGATCAGCTTCGATGAGCTCGCAGAGATTGTTGTCAAGACCCTTGACCTTTACATTAGCGCCTGCCTCCATTGAGTAATCCATGATACGGTCGTGGAGCTCCTGACGGTTACCGCCCTTCTTTACAGCGTCCATCATGATGTTCTCACTTGCCATGAATGGAAGCTCTGCCATAACGCGGCGACGTATCATCTCGGGATATACTACAATACCATTAGTAACGTTGAGCATTATATTGAGTATAGCGTCAATGCCGAGGAATGCTTCTGCTACGCTGATACGCTTGTTTGCAGAGTCGTCGAGAGTCCTCTCGAACCACTGTGTGCCTGCTGTGAATGCAGGGTTGAGACTGTCTATCATCACGTAACGTGCGAGAGAAGTTATTCTCTCACAACGCATAGGATTGCGCTTGTAAGCCATTGCGGACGAGCCTATCTGCTTCTTTTCACGTGGCTCCTCCATTTCCTTGAAGGACTGGAGTATACGCATATCGTTGGAGAATTTGCTTGCGGACTGTGCTATATCGCTGAGGAGCTCTAGCACCTTTGAGTCCACCTTACGTGAGTAGGTCTGACCTGATACAGGAACTACCGCGTCGAAGCCCATTTCCTCTGCAATCATCTGTTCCAACTTCTTTATCTTGTTGGTATCACCCTCGAAAAGCTCCATAAATGAAGCCTGAGTACCTGTTGTACCCTTAGAGCCGAGAAGTTTAAGTGTGGACATACGGTATTCGAGGTCCTGAAAGTCCATGAGGAGCTCGTTGAGCCAGAGAGTAGCCCTCTTGCCAACTGTGGTGAGCTGAGCGGGCTGCAAATGGGTATAAGCAAGGCAGGGGAGGTTCTTGTACTCGTCTGCGAACTTTGCAAGGTTGTTCATTACGTGTAGAAGCTTCCTGCGCACTACCTTAAGAGCGTCGCGCATTATGATAACGTCGGTGTTGTCGCCTACGTAGCAGGAGGTTGCGCCGAGGTGTATGATGCCTGCCGCATCGGGACAAGCCTGTCCGTAAGTGAATACATGAGCCATAACGTCATGGCGTGTTATTTTTTCGCGCTCAGCTGCCATTTCGTAGTCAACGTCGTTTATATGCTCCTCGAGCTGCTTCACCTGTGCCTCAGTAACTGGCAGTCCCAGTTTCATTTCGGCTCTTGCTAGAGCCACCCAGAGTTTTCTCCATGTAGTGAATTTTTTATCCGCAGAGAAAATATACTGCATTTCCTCGCTTGCATAACGTGTGCAGAAGGGGCTTTCATAGCTGTTGATATTACTGCTCATGTTGATCTTACTCCTTTAGAATAAAAATTGATGTGCGCTTTAAGCGCAAAGAATATCACCTTAATTATATCATTATAAATCTTTCGTGTCAATAAAAAAGGCGGCTGAGAGCCGCCTTAGTTTTGATGAAATTATGCCTGATTTCTGTATAATTTACACATCATCCATATAGTTATTTTTGTAATTGTCAACATGTTCGTCCAGCTTTTCGTTTTTTAATGTAAGCTCTGTCATTTGATCTGTGGCTGCCTGCTTAAGCTTGTCGAAATGTTGCTTATAGGGATCCTGTATCGTAATTTGTTTGCTGTTCATATCCTGTTCAAAGAATCTTTCGTTGAAATGTGGATAGTTGTCCTCCTTTTCGAGCTTATGGAAGGTATAGTTGGTCTTCATGTTTACCGCTGCTATTAAGAGTATTATCACAAGAAGGAACAGATGTATCCTTGATGTATAGCCGATAGAGTCAAATTTGAAGTATTTCAGATATTCTCCGTTGGCATATTTTTTGAAGACGTAGAGTATGATCTGGTTTAATATGGCTATGGCGCCAGTAAATACGACGAAGAGGTCGCGCCTTCTGTATGCCGCCTGCCATGCGCAATATATACCTACCGAATAGACTATAAAACTTTCAAACGTCAGGAATATGGTATCATCCGCAAAAACGCTACCGAGCATTAGAAAGAATGAAAGCAGCGGAAAGAATGTCAGTGCAAAAAGATATGCTATGATAAGTTTTGTGTAGGTTTTGTTACATTTATTGAGCAGAGTGCGGTTGTGGGCATACTCCCTTGCCTTTGCCTCCTGATCACGATAAACATCAAATCTATCCATAATAAAACTCCTACAAGAAGTTAATATCAGTATTTTGAATCCAGCATTTTTGCCATGAAGCAGTATACTATAGAGAATACAAGGCTGAAAATAGCTGTGCTCTTGTCGCTTGTGATTGCGAAAGATATGATGTTCAGAAGCATAAGGACCGCCGCGAGTTTGTAGCACAAATCATAATTTCTTTTAAGTCCCTGAACAGCCATATAAATAACAAGAAGAGTCGGTATGAGCAACATAAGCGCCGTGAAAAAAGCTACACCGCCAAGGGCAGCGTCGGCTCCTCTTTTGCCTGCTGCTGCAGTGCCTGCGGCAGAGATACCTGTGAATGTGATCACAGCAATTATGCCGTAATACACCACAAGAAGTATGTTGATAATTTTGAATGCCTTTGCCATTTAGATTTTCCTCCTATATCATAAATATATATCAGACCGCCGTCTGCATGTGAAGCGGCAGGTATGACCCATTATATTCTGTCGTCTGTGTGGACGATGACAGTATTTTCCAGCAGCCTGAACCCCATATCGGCTGCCGCGTCGGGAACGCCTCCTGGAAGTCTGATACCACTGTAAACAGCCGGAACTGCTGCAGATGGCGTCTCCCTGCGTTCCTTTTTTATGATAATGCTCCACATTATCAGATTTATTATAATGAACACCGCGGCAGCTGCCACGATGACAAGTATCTCTCCTGTAGTCATAGTTCCTCTCCTTTGAGCGGATAGCTGCGTTTGAAAGTTTGTCAGAATTCGGGACGGAACAGAGCGGCTGTGATATTATCGTTTTCCTCTCTTGCTTTGACTGTGTCTATGAGCTCCCTGAGCTTTTTCTGCATATCTGCCTTTGTGACGGTGCGTTCTGGAGAAAGCTCTTCAAACAGCTCTTTTTCGGTAAGTACATGGCGGAAGCCGTCAGAGCATATCATATAGTTCGCGCCGCTTTCAAGGTCTCCCAGTTTTACCTCCGGGAATATATCTGCGGTGACGCCAACGCACTGCACTAGGGCGTTCCTGCGGGGATCTGTCTTAGCTTCCTCGGGAGTCATTCTGCCGTTTTTTACCTCGCGGTTCACGAAGGTATGATCGTCGGTGAGTTGGCTGAGCTTGTCAGATATCTTGTAAATACGGGTATCGCCTACGTGGAATGTCATGAACTTCGAGTCCACGGCTATTATTCCCGTAGCTGTAGTGCCGAGTTGTATATCCTCGTGCATACCGTAGTCAACCATAATGGCGTTGAGCCGTCTGAGGCGACTTATGACATTACGGGCTGCGGTCTCCCAGTTCCAGTCGGGAAGCTCAAAGGGAAACTCGCTGTCAAACCACTCTGCAAAGCTGCGTATGACTTCTGCGCTGGCGAGTTCACCACGGGAGAGACCACCCATTCCGTCACATACAAGTATAAGAGCGGCTTTACCGCTGCCTGTTTCGGCTGTCTTGACGCATACGCTGTCTTGATTTATGTATTTTGATATGCCTGCGTCTGTATCGCAGGCTGCGATGTATTTCATACTGACCTCTACCTGTCTGTGAAATCGAATTCTTCGTTTGAAAGCTTGAGCACATCGCCGCTCTTTAGCTTTATTTCCCTTTCGGGGATGAGGGGAGTGCCATTTATGTATGTTTTATTGGTGGAGTTGTTGTCTTCTATGAAGCATGAGCCGCTACGTGTATAGATAGTGGCGTGAAGGCGGCTTACTGTGCGGTTTTCGGTGACACAGAAGTCAACGCGGCTGCGTTCCTTGCCTATCCTGAAGACCGGCTTATCGATATTTACCGTAACTCCGGTTGAGCGTCGTGTAAGAGTTGGATATCTCTGTTCTGTATGAGGTATCTCTTTTTTCACAAGATCTGGGAGCCCCTGCTTTCTTTCCTCCCTGAGGGAAGGAATAACCTTGGGCTCAGACTTCTGAGTTGCTGGTGTCAAAGGTCTTTCAGCTCTATGTGCTGAAAATTCGTGAGTATCTCCGCTGTGCTGCACAGGGGGCAGCACTTTCGGCTTGCGCACCTGCTGAGCGGATTGGGAAGCAGGTCTGCTGAACTCGCTCCTGTCCGGTAATGCAAAGAGCTCGGGAGCCTCGTTGTGTATATAGTTTTTGGCCTCGTATATACTGAAACCGGGCTTGCTTATGATAAAATTCATGAAGCTGTCAACGCGGTCGTAGTCGTAACGGTCGCGGTAGCTTGCATAGGTGGATATCTTACGCAGGCAGTTGACGATTCCGTCGTTGGTTGACTCGTTATACCAGAGTGGAAGATAAAAAAGGTGAATCTCTTTTGTCTGCCGGTCTATGATGATATAATTCGGATCAAGCACGATATTCTGCATATTGAAGCCGCATTTCTCTGCAATTTCAAGTATATTGAGAAGATTTGACACTATCTGGAAATACTGTGTCTTGTCTATGCCGCTTTTCAGCACGTCTATAAGGGGGACTCCGTGAGCGCCAGTGAATACCAGCTTATCGGCGGACTGCATCGAGGGAACGAGCCAGCCCTTTATGCGATTGTCGATAAAATAACGGTATTCGGGTTCGTTGAGCATTTCGCTGCCGATGAGTCTGCATACTATATATACCTCTCCATTTTTCTCCGAAAATTTAAGCTTAGCCACGTTACCACTCCTTTCAGCTGATTCTGCAATATATTATACAATATAATCAATACAAAGTCAAGATGATAGTAGCAAGGTGTTAAAGGTGTAATCGGAAAGTGTGCATAACAAAAAACCGCCCCGAAGGGCGGTTTGAAAGTTTACTTTGAGCTCTTTTTCTTTGCATCGGATTTGTTCTTCCACCATGACCATGTTACAGGTGCAACGAAGAGTGAGGAGAACGTACCTGAGATAAGACCCATCATAAGCGGTACAGAGAAGCTGAGCAGCGACTTGTAGCCTGTTGCCAGAACAACAATAGTGATGACGAGCATAGTACCGATAGTTGTGATAGATGTTCTGATAGATCTTGTAAGTGACTGTGTGCAGCTTACGTTGATAAGCTCGTTAAGTGAAGCCTTCGGCATGAGGTTGCGGTTTTCTCTGATTCTATCGTAGATAACGATAGTGTTGTTGATAGAGTAACCGAGTATAGTGAGTATAACGGCAACGATGTTGGAGTCAATGCTGAAGCCGCATACTATAGTAGTTGTGAAGGCTACGAATATATCGAGGCAGAGTGCAAATATCGAGCATACGCCGGCTGACCAGCCGCCGATATTTCTGAATCTTATTGCGATATATATGATAACGATGAATGCTGCAAAGAGTACTGCGATGAAGCACTTGAGCAGGAATTCACGTCCCGATGAGGGATTAACATCATTTGAATCGTAGATAACGAGATCGTTTGAAGCAAACTTCTCTCTGAGAGCTGATGTGAGCTCTGTCTGTCTGTCGGCTGTAAGTCCTTGATCTGAGGTAAAGGAGATTGTTACCTGTTTTCCGCCTGAGTCAAGGCTCTCACCTGTTCTTACCGTAACTGTCGAGCCTACGATATCTTTTACAGCATCTGCGACCTCATTGGTGTTGATGTCGCCTTGATAGGTGTAGGTTATAAGGGTACCGCCCTTGAACTCGATAGCGAGGTGGATACCCCTGATTATTGCAGCGCCGATGAATACTAAAAGTACCGCTATGACAACGCCGAGGATAAGTTTTTTCTTGGAACAGAAGTTATAAACCTTTGCGGGAGTGCTTACGCTTTCCTTCTGAGTATTTTTCTTGCTCATTTCACGTCACCTCCGTAAAGCTTTCTGTTTTTGAAGCACTTGAACTTGGAGAGTGATGTTACCATAAGTCTTGAAGCAAATACTCCGAAGATAAAGTTGCAGATAACGCCTGCGAGCAGGGTAAATCCGAAGGAGTAAACAACGCCCTCAGCAGTAGCGCCGAATGCGAAGAATATCGTCTTGTTAAGTATCTTCGAGAAGAAGCTGTCGGGAACGCCGAAAGCTCCCATGAGGATAACGGCGATGATAACGTTTGTGATGTTGCCATCGAGGATAGCCGAGAAAGCCTTCTTGTAGGCGATCTTTATAGCGGCGTCAAGGGACTTGCCCGTTCTAAGTTCCTCCTTGATACGCTCGCCGGTAATGATATTTGCGTCAACGCCCATGCCGACTGCAAGTATGATACCTGCGATACCGGGAATAGTGAGAGTTGAGCCTTTCATGAATCCGAACCAACCTGTAACAGCTGCAAGAGAACCTGCTACCTGGCCGCAGAGTGCGATAACGGCAACAACGCCGGGAAGTCTGTAAAGGATTATCATATATACTGCTATGCAGCAGAAAGCGATGAGAGCTGCAAGAAGTATAGCGTCGAGTGAACCCTCACCCATTGTAGGAGATATGGTCCTGAAGCTCTTGGTCTCCATTTTGAAAGGGAGAGCACCGGAATTGATCTGGTTTGCGAGCTTTGCTGCGGTTTCTGCGGTAAAGTTACCTGTGATCTGAGCTGAGCCGTCGGTAATAGTGCTCTTTACGGTAGGAGCTGAGATCATAGTATTGTCCATCCATATGGAAATAGGTGTATCCGAGCCTGATAGCTCTGCTGTAGCGGCAGCGAATTTTTCAGAGCCTGATTGCTCGCCGTTTTCGCTGGTCTTCTTGAGCTTAAGGCTTACAACGTACTCAGCACTTTTTCCGTCGTCTGTCGGAAGATAGCCCATCTGAGCGGATTCGATATCATCGCCGTTAATGACGAGCTCGCCTGAAGGTACGGTATTTCCGTCTTCGTCAGTAGTGGTATCTGTGCCCTTACGGAATGTCAGTTCAGCCATTTCGCCGAGCTCCTTAACAGCAGCCTCTGGGTCGAAGTTTGTTTCGCCGACCTTCCAAGGGAAACGAACGATGATTCTGTCGCTCTTAATATCGCTGTACACCTCGTTATCTGTGATACCGAGTGAAGAAAGTCTGGTCTTGATGACTTCTGTTGCGGAATCGAGCTGTGCCTGATCCGCGTCATAGTCGCCGGCAGGACCGAAGGTAACGTCAACGCCGCCCTTGATATCTATACCAAGACGGATATCGTCAACACCCTTGACATAGGTAGTTCTGTTATCGCCGAAGAGCTTGTCAATGCCCAGTATCGACGAAACAGCAAACAAAGCGATAAAAGCAACGACAATGAAGAAAGTTTTTTTGCCTGTCTTTTTCACAGTCATGCCTCCTAAATATGGGGCTTTTTCCGCCTTACCGAAGCTCTTCGGAAAAGGCATGAGCCCTTATTTCCTGTCTCTTTGACAATTACATTAATTGTACTATATTTTTGCAAAAAAGTCAAGTATCTGGACTGAAAAAATCCCCATTTCAAAAATATGCACAATTAAGAACAGAAAATTTCGGAATTATGAACAAATTAGCCGTTGAAATGAAGAGCGGCGGAATAATATCAGCCCGTGCCGTCTTTAGTCAGTTTTCTGACAAAAATCGGCTTGTTTTTATCACGATACCCATACGAGCTTTTTGTGGTCAAGGAGCACATTTTTTCTATATGATACCGGCATCCATATCTTGCATTTCTGCACTTCTCCGCGCACTCTACTATACTTCCGGGCGGTTCGCCGAAGTCTTTCCCGTTTATCTCTTCTTTGCAGATCATGTTATAATGCTCTAAACATTTTTTATAAATGCGTCGTACATAGCGTTTCCATAGTCATTACCCGCCTTTCCTTTAGCCGTTAGTTGTCTTCAGAAAGAAACAAATTGGGCTGCCAATGGTAGCTACAATACTACTTCCTACTTACTACTCATAAAAAATGCACCCCGGGTACGGAGTGCATCTGATCTTACTTGAAATGTTTCTGTGACAGCTTAAGTCGGTTCATGGCACGGTTGAGGGCAGCCTGAGTCTCATAGTACTCCTTGATGCTCTGCTTCTGCCTGAGTCTCTCCTCGGCACGTTCCTTAGCTTCCTGAGCGCGTTTGATGTCTATCTCCTCAGGTAGCTCGCAGGTGTCTGCGAGGATTATTGACGAATCCGGCATTACCTGTATGAAGCCCTCGGATATAGCAGCGTACTTCCACACGCCGTCAACAAGGTATTTCAGCTCTCCCGTGGGGAGGGAGGTAACAAGTGGCTCATGTCCTGCCATTATACCAAGAAGACCGTCGATAGCCGTTATAACGAGGTGCTCGACCTCTCCGCTGAAGAAAATGCGGTCTGTTGCGATTATTTCAAGGTGAAAGGTCTTTGCCATAACGGGTGCCTCCCTTAACTTTCGTCCATTTGACGGGCTTTCATAATAACGTCGTCGATAGTGCCTGCCATGAGAAAGGCAGCCTCCGGGTATTTGTCCATATCTCCTTCGATAATAGCCTTAAAGCCCTCAATAGTGTCTTTAAGAGGTACGTACTTGCCTTTGAGACCCGTGAAGTTTTCGGCAACGTTGAAGGGCTGAGAAAGGAACTTCTGTATCTTTCTTGCGCGGTATACCGTCAGCTTGTCGTTTTCGCCAAGCTCCTCCATACCGAGTATGGCAATGATGTCCTGGAGCTCCTTGTATTTCTGGAGTATCTCCTGAGTCTGTCTTGCGACTGTATAATGTTCCTCGCCGACTATTTCAGGTTCGAGGATACGGGAATTCGATTCAAGAGGATCTACAGCAGGGTATATACCCTGTTCAACTATCTTACGGGAAAGTACTGTAGTAGCGTCAAGGTGTGCAAATGTTACCGCAGGAGCTGGGTCTGTCAGGTCGTCTGCAGGGACGTAGACAGCCTGTACTGAAGTTATGGAGCCGTTTTTCGTAGAGGTGATACGCTCCTGTAATTCGCCGACCTCGTTTGCCAGCGTAGGCTGATATCCAACGGCTGAGGGCATACGTCCGAGAAGTGCTGATACTTCAGAGCCTGCCTGTACGTAACGGAAGATATTATCGATAAAGAGAAGTACGTCCTTGTGCTCACAGTCGCGGAAGTACTCAGCCATGGTAAGACCTGTCTGAGCCACGCGCATACGCGATCCGGGAGGCTCGTTCATCTGACCAAAAACAAGAGCGGTCTTTGAGATAACTCCCGATTCCTGCATTTCGTTCCAAAGGTCGTTGCCCTCACGTGAACGCTCTCCCACGCCTGTGAATATAGAGTAGCCGCCGTGCTCAGTGGCAATATTGCGTATGAGCTCCTGTATAAGGACGGTCTTTCCGACGCCTGCACCTCCGAAAAGGCCTATCTTACCGCCTTTTGCGTAGGGGGCTATAAGGTCTATAACCTTAATACCAGTTTCGAGTACCTCAACGACAGGGCTCTGATCCTGAAAAGTAGGAGCCTTGCGGTGTATCTCCCATTTTTCCTCTGTCTCAATGTCGCCCTTCTTGTCGATAGGCTCACCTAGGACGTTGAACATACGTCCTAGGGTCTGCTCGCCCACAGGTACTTTTATACAGGAGCCCGTGGGAGTGACCTCCATATTCTTGCTGAGTCCTTCACTGGACGCCAGCATGATACAACGGACAATATGATTGCCCATATGTTGAGCGACTTCCATAACGCGTTTTTGGCCGTCCACTTCAACGGTAAGAGCGTCCCTTATCATAGGGAGCTTTCCCGAGCCAAACTCAACGTCTATAACAGGTCCGATGACCTGAGTTATTCTGCCTTTTTCCATTGCTTTCTCCTTTTGTTTAAGAGAACTTGTAGGTGAGCACTTTGTGCGCCCGAGCCTGTAGCTATTAGCCTTTATTTATCAGCTTGTAGGGGCGGTGCTTCGACGCCCGTAGTTTTGTGTTGTTTGTGAATGCCCTCTGGCTCCCCTATGTATTATTCGCTGATAGAAGCCGCACCGCCGCAGACCTCAGTTATTTCCTGAGTGATAGCCGCCTGTCTTGCACGGTTATAGAGCAACGACAGATCCTTTATCATATCCTTTGCACTTGTTGTAGCAGCGTCCATAGCGGTCATGCGCGACTGCTGCTCGCAACAGAAGGCTTCCACCATAGCACCGTAGATTATGCCCTTGGCGTACTGAGGTATGAGGTAATTCATTACTTCCTCTGGAGAAGGCATGAAGGAAGCTTTAGGTAGCTTCTTCATAGTACCATCGGCAGCCTTGCCGAAGTGCTTTCTCTCAAAGGGGAGAAGCCGGAGCGTTCTCGGTTCCTGAAGGCTTGAATTGACCATATCGGTATATATAAGGTATACCTCGTCCAGCTCCATTTTCTCAAACTTATCGAGTACTAGTTCGGCTATCTCACGGGCTCTGTATAGAGTAGGATTCTGGGTGGTATAGAGGAATTCTCCGTCCACGTAAGCCTTCTTGTCGCTGCCAATACGGCGTTGAAAGTGCATTCTTCCAACTTGTCCCATGACGAAAAGGTAGCAGTTGTCGATATCTGCCGCTTCCGCAAGCTTCTGCTCGGTGTATCTGAGTATATTATGGTTATAGCTTCCGCACAGTCCCTTGTCGGCGGTAATGACGATATATCCTTTTTTTCGCTTGTCCTCAGGGATATCTTGACGCCTGTCGAAGTAGAGCTGACGGGTATGTGGGGTATGCTCCAGAACACTTTCGATTGTTGACTGGAGCTTGTAGAAGTAGGGCTCTGTAGCCTCCAGTGAACTCCTTGCCTTTTTCAGTTTTGAGGAGGACATGAGGTACATAGCATTAGTTATTTTGAGTATCTGCTGGATACTTCCGATCCTTTCGCGGATCTCTCTCATATTGGGCATATCTTTACCGCCTTATTCTTCAAAAGCTGTGAGTATTCTTTCGATACGCTCTGCAAGGTCGTCGTTGAGAACTTTATTCTCCTCTATCTCGGTGATGATGTCCTGACCATAGCTTCTAATGTAGTTCATAAGGTCTGTGCGGTATTCTCTCAGCTCTTCAAGGGGTATGCCTTTGAAGAAGTCATGTTGCGCCGCATAGAGGATTATGACTTGCTCGTAGTGAGGGAGTGGATTGTAAAGAGGTTGCTTGAGCAGTTCTGTAAGCATACGTCCGTGATTGAGAAGCTCAGTTGTAGACTGATCGAGCTCCGAGGAGAACTGTGTGAATATCTCCATTTCTTTGAACTGAGCAAGGTCTATACGGAGATTTCCAGAAGCCTTCTTCATAGCCTTTGTCTGAGCTGCTCCACCTACACGGGATACGGAAAGTCCGTAGTTCACGGCAGGACGGAGACCGGAGTTGAAAAGCTCGCTTTCCAGGAATATCTGACCGTCTGTTATAGATATTACATTGGTCGGGATATAAGCGGAGATGTCACCTGCAAGAGTTTCTATTATCGGCAAAGCTGTCAACGAACCGCCGCCGTGCTCGTCGTCAAGACGGCTGGAGCGTTCAAGAAGTCTCGAATGAAGATAGAAAACGTCACCGGGATATGCTTCACGTCCCGGAGGACGATGGAGCAGAAGTGACATGGCTCTGTAAGCTACGGCGTGCTTGGAGAGATCGTCGTAAATTATGAGTACGTCCTTGCCCTTTGACATGAAATATTCTGCTATAGCAGTTCCCGAATAAGGAGCTATATACTGGAACGGCGCAGGGTCACTGGCAGATGCGCAAACAACTACGGAGTAATCCATAGCACCGTACTTTTTAAGGGTATTTACTATCTGTGCAACGGTGGAGGACTTCTGACCTATGGCAACATAAATACAGATAACGTCCTGTTCCTTCTGGTTTATGATAGTATCAACGGCAATGGAGGTCTTTCCAGTCTGACGGTCGCCGATTATGAGCTCACGCTGACCTCTGCCAATAGGGAACATCGAGTCTATGGCAAGTATGCCTGTCTGTAGCGGTACGCTTACAGGTTTACGCTCGATAACACCTGGAGCCTCGCGCTCTATGGGGAAATAGTCCTCTGACTTTATCTGCCCGAGGCCGTCAATAGGCGCACCGAGAGCATCAACTACTCGTCCGAGAAGCTCGTCGCTCACGCCGATACCAGCTCTCTTACCCGTTCTGATAACGGAGGAGCCCTCCGTAAGTCCGTGGTCGTCGCCGAGGAGAACTACTCCTACTGTCTTTTCCTCGAGGTTCTGAACTATACCGCGTATACCTGTCTCAAACTCAACAAGCTCGCCATACATTACTGAATTCATTCCGCGTACCCTTGCGATGCCGTCGCCGAGACGAGTGACGAAGCCAGTCTGTGTAGCTCCTGATTTTACGTCAAAGTCGCGCACCTCGGTCTTGAGCACAGAGATTATATCGCTGTTTTTGCTTTTTGATATTGAGCCGACATATTCCGTAGCTTTATTCTGGAGTGTGTCCTTCATAAGTCTTAGGCTTGTACGGTAGCTCTTGTCGTATTCAAGGTCGCCGGCGTTGAGTATGAAACCGCCTATGATATCGGGATCGTGCTTATACTCTATATCAACATCTTCTTTGACAAATCTGTCCATGATAAACTGTCTCAAGTCAGCCTGCTGTGACTCCGTAAGGGGAGTAACATAGCGTACCACAGCCTTTATACTGCCCTGCTTGTCAAGAAGTATACTGTCGTATTCGTCAAGTATCTCGCCTATTCGCTCAATAGCTCCACCGCGTACAGCGTTCATCATGAACTTCTGCATTGATTCGGGGAAGAGCTTACTTATAACGGCTCTTTTCTCGTCGTGGGTCACGAGGGGATTTGAAAGTGTATCCGCAAGGTCGGGACAGGTCTCGAGTACCTTCCTTGTGTCGGAGCAGTCGGTCTGGGAAACTTCAAGATGGACGAGCTCTTTCAGTAATTCTCTGTCTGCGTCGTTCATTTCTTACCCTCCTCCTCGGAAAGGAACTTGTCCACGAGACGGCGGTTCTTTTCGTCGTCTACGTTTTCACCGATGATCTTTGAAGCCGCTTCTATGGCGAGGTCTGCAATCTCAGACTGAGCCTGACGCAGAACGCGCTTTCTCTCGTTTTCGATTGTCTTGTCAGCGTCTGCGACTATCTTTTCAGCTTCCTCCTGAGATTTCCTTATTATGGCAGTTCTCTCGTTTTCGGCGTCCTCATGGGCTTTCATTATGATCTGGTTAGCCTTTGCCTTGGCGTCACTGATTGAGTTCTCATACTGCTGACGGAGCTCTTCCGCTTCTTCCTTTGCCTTTTCGGCGGAATCCAGGTTATCCTGTATAGTACGGGTGCGGTCGTCCCTGATCTTGTTTAAAGGTTTGAAAAGGAATATCCTCAGGAGCACAAACAGTATCAGGACGTTTGCAACAGCCTCGAAGATGCTCCAGAATTCAAATTTAAGCATTTTATGCCCTCCTTAGGTCTGATTGCTTATTATGCTTTGCCTATGATCATTATCGCAATAACAAAACCATAGATAGCGGTAGCCTCTGCGAGAGCACAGCCAAGCAGGAGAGCTGTTCTGATGTCGCCCTTTGCTTCGGGCTGACGGGCGATAGATTCTGTAGCCTTAGCAGTAGCGATACCTATGCCGATACCAGCGCCTGCGCCTGTAAGAACGGCGATAGCAGCGCCAAGTGCGATGAGTCCCATAATAATATCCTCCCTTGTATGTATTATGCTTTACCTATTATCATGATAGCAATAACGAAACCGTAGATAGCAGTAGCCTCTGCTAGGGCACAACCAAGCAGGAGAGCTGTTCTGATATCTCCTTTAGCCTCAGGCTGACGAGCGATAGATTCCGTAGCCTTAGCAGTAGCAATACCTATGCCGATACCAGCGCCCGCGCCTGTAAGAACGGCGATAGCAGCGCCAAGTGCGATGAGTCCCATAATTTATACCTCCATGAAGTTGAGTTTATTCTTCTTCCATGGCTTCAGCCATATAAAGAGAAGTAAGGAATACGAATACATAAGCCTGTAGAAGTCCGTCGAAAATGTCAAAGTAAGCGCTTGCTATAACAGGCACGCCTATTGCTGCAATCCCCTTTTTTACAAGCTCCATAACGACGAAGGCTCCGAGTACGTTACCGAAAAGTCGCATACAAAGCGACAGCGGTCTTGTCACAAGGTCAAGCAAGTTTATAGGGTTAAGGAAGCTTTTCAGCCATTTAAGTGGACCTTTTTCTATTATAAATGACAGTTGAACAAAGATTATAGCCATGCCAGCTAAAGCTGCTGTGACGTTTACATCCTTTGTGGGCGGAACAAAACCGAATAAGCCTATGATATTGGCAAATGCTATGTAAATTATCAGTGTTTCAAGAAAAGGCAAGTACTTTTTTCCCTTATGACCGAGGATGCCAAGAAAGAAATTATCCAGCCAGTCCATTATCCCTTCCAGTATGCACTGAGAGCCAGTAGGCACTTTTTTCATCTTGCGCGTGAGTATTATGGACAGCAGAACTAATGCTCCCATTATTATCCATGTGACAACACATGATTCGGCAATAGGTATCCCTCCGAAAATCGGTATGGTAAAAGCCGTTTTTGCTTCCAGCTCTTCCATGAGATTGTCCATTATAACACCTTCTTTCCTGCGTGACTGCGCCAAATAATAATAAAACGGAGACTGCAATTACACAAATCTCCGTTGATTGAGTCTTGATAAGGTACAGATATATGTCCGTCGGACTTTTTCAAGCTGAGGGGAATATCCTGTCCACTTATATATAATATAACAAAATTGATATGTTGTCAAGACTTTGAGAAAAATTTCACATTAAAAATGTTATTATTTTCCGTCACTGTCGGCGAGCTTAAGAGCACGGTCTATACGTTCTATAGCTCCGGAATTGAGCTTTTCCGCAAGCCGGACGCGGTCTATCTCCTTTTTGAAAGAGTTCAGCTCGTCAGCTATGCGGCGCAGCACCTCGGCGGTCTTTACCTGCTGATCCTCCAAAGCGCAGACGCGCTTTATGAGAGCGTTTATATTTGTGGCGAGTAGCTCGTTGGCGTTGTTCTGATTATCTCCAAATTCCGTCAGCTTTTCGCCTGCCTTAAGGGTACTTATCTTTTCATGTCCGGTAAAGGTAAGCATTTTATCTTTTGTCAGCTTCATATCAGACATTTTGTTCACTCCTTTTGTTCAGTTGAGAGTCGATGTGTCGCCTTGCGGCGTTAATATCACAATTTGCTAGCTTTGGCAGCTTTTCATGTGCCAAGTGACAATCCGTAAGCCATAAGCTTTTCACGCCAGAAGTTCAGCGTATCCTCTACGGTCTGCTCCATGCTTATCTCTGCACGCCAGCCGGTATCGTCGAGTATCAGTGAAACATCGGGCTCTATTATAGGTATATCCGAAGCTCTCATGCGGTTGGGATCCTGTTTTACTTCTATTGGCAGCTTTGCGAAGGAAAGGGCAGTATCCAGTATGTACTGTATCGTCACAGACTTGCCTCTGCCTACGTTGTACACGGCTCCACTCCTGCCCTTTTCACCGAGGAGACGGTAAGCTTTTACAACGTCCCTGACGTCAGTGAAATCGCGCATAGCCGTGAGATTTCCCACGCTTATAACGGGCTCACGAATACCCTTTTCTATTTCTGCTATCTGTTTGCAGAAATCAGAGATAACGAAGATATCGCTCTGACGCGGTCCAGAATGGTTGAAAGCCCTAACCATTACGATGTCCATTTTGTAGGCATGGGCATATATTTCGCCAATCATGCCCTGACAAGCCTTTGTGGCGGCGTAGATATTGCCGGGATTGAGGGGCTCCGACTCCTTAAGCGGACAGGCTCCCTCGCGGATATAGCCGTATTCCTCGCCGGATCCTATGAGAAGTGTCCTTATATCCTTTTTTTTGGCTTCACGGAGCGCTTCCAGCACATTTATAGTACCGATTATATTTATCTCCGCAGTGAGCTGCGGCTTTTTCCATGATACTGACACCGAGCTTTGTGCAGCAAGATGATACACCACATCGGGAGCGTTTTCGTCAAGTATCTGTGATATATCGTCTTTGTTCATTATATCGAGCACGTGGGTGCCGCATTTTTCGGTTATTGTCTCATTCGGCAGACAGGTAGCGTGGACCTCCCAGCCTGCGAAGGCGAGTTCGCGGATAAGATAAGCTCCTACGAAGCCTGCCGCGCCGATTATCAATGCTTTCAAGTGTCTGCCCTCCATTATCAAGAAGTTGTACTATTTCAGGAGCTCATAGAGCCTGTTGAGTATGGTCTTTTCGTTGAATTCGTTCTGTACTCTCTCAGCGGCTGCTTTACCGTACCTTTCCCGGAGATCCTTATCGGCTGCAAGGGTATTTATCGCCTCTGCAAGAGCCTTAGATGAGGATGGCGTCACTGTTATGCCCGTCACTCCATCGAGACTGACGTATGGAACGCCGGATCTCAGCGCTGTATTTATGACTGGTTTACCGTATATCATAGCTTCGAGTTGCACGATGCCAAAGGCTTCACTCGGCGCTACAGACGGCAGCACGAAGATATCACAGTCTGCGTAAGCCTGTTTAAGCTCCTCGTCGGGGAGAAAGCCGAGAAAGTGTACTCTGTCTTCCATGCTATGAGCGGAAACAAAGCTCCTGAGCTTGTCGCCTAGCTCTCCTGTGCCTGCGATGAAGAGCTCGCAGCCGAGTACCTTTTCAAAGGCTCGGAGAAGGACGTCCACGCCCTTGTAGTAGACGAGCCTTCCTGTGAAGAATACCTTCACGCAGCTTTTGTCGTTCGCTCTTTCGGTGAGAACAGGTCTTCGCGGTACGGAGATATAATTCCCGGGAGTTATCCCATATGGAAGTATCTTGCATTTCTCCTTGAATTCAGGGAGATAGAGGGAGTGCTTAACGTGGCCCTCCGTCGCGGCGAGTATGATATCAGCTCTTTTGAGCAGATAGCGCATGAATGGCTTATAAAAAAGCATGAGCTTTTTCTGCTTTACGATGTCGCTGTGCCATGATACCACGACTTTTCCCTTGTAACCAGACAGCAGTAGAGCAACGTCTGCAAGAGGAAAGGGTACGTGTATGTGTACCACGTCGGCTTTTTTTGCCATTCGTTTGAAATTGCGGATAAATGACAAGGATACAGGACATGAGAAATAGGTCCCGAAGCTTCCCGATCTTATAAGGTCTACTCCACACATTTTCTCATGGATAGTCTTTCCTCTTCCGTCGCGGCATACGAGAGCCTTTACTTTAACGCCCTCAAGCTTTCCGAGCTCCTCGGAATACTGGCGTATAAGGGTCTCTATACCGCCTATATGCGGAAAGTAGGCCTTGTTTACTTCAAGTATGTTAAGCTGTTTTTTCATTTTGCAAGCTCCCTGTATACTTCCATGAGTATTTCAGCGGAGCGCTTCCATGTGAAGCCCTGAGCGCGCTGAAGTCCCTTTCTGCCAAGCTCTTGGCGCAGCTCTTCGTCGCGGTATAGTCTGTACATACCGTCGGCAATGCTTTTGGGGGCGTATGCATCGCATATCACCGCGCAGTCACCTGTGACTTCAGGGAGAGAAGCTTCTCCGGAAGCGAGCACCGGTACTCCGCAAGCCATAGCCTCAAGGGGAGGCATACCGAAGCCCTCGTAAAGTGAGGGAAAGACAAATGCCAACGCACCGCACATAAGTGGGTTCATGTCCTCTGAGGGGACGTATTTCGTGAATATTACTCTGTCCGTTAGACCGAGCTTTTCGACCCTGCCATATATGCCCTGATCCAGCCAGCCCTTGCCGCCTGCAAGAACGAGCTTGGGAGCGTTGATTCCTGCCTTTTTCACAAAGGCTGAGTATGCGGTTATAAGGCGTTCAAGATTTTTTCGTGGCTCAATAGTGCCAACATATAGGAAGTAATCACCCTCGATTCCCAGCGACTTCTTTACCGCAGGTATGCGTTCCGGAGCCTCACAGGGATGAAAGCGCTCAAGGTCAACTCCGCATGGAACGACCCTTATCTTATTTTCGTAACGGGGGAAGTACTTTATTATCTCCGATTTTGAGAATTCTGAGTCAGTAACTATAAGGTCGGCACGCTTCATGGAGCGTTTCAAACCTATATCCAGCATATATTTTGTTCTGCCGCGGACGGTTCCCGGAAAGGACTTGTATACCATATCGTGAACGGTCACGACCTTTTTTCCGTGTACGAATGGCGGAATAATGTAGTTGAAAAAGTGGGTGATATCAGACTTCCTGCCAAAAAAGAATGAATACGGCACAGGAAGGAAGGTACTGACGGCGCGGTAAGCAAAACCTGAGAACTTTGAGGTGTTAAGCTTTATGCCCTTCCCTGCAAACTTTTTTACGCGCTTTACACGCTCCTCATCACCGCTTGTGAAGAAGCTGTATTCGTATTTGTTTGTGGGATAGAGCTCTGCGAGAGCCTGAGTCTGCCCGAGCTCACACCAGCCTATTCCCGTCATTTTATCGCTGCATATAGGTACAGCGTCGAAAGTTATCCTCAAATCAACTTCTCCACCTTTGATGTGTTTTTATTGTATTTTTTTCTCGATCATATTAACAAGATCGGAGATATAAGTATCGGTGTCCTCGACCGAAAAGCCGAAAGTACCAAAAAAGCCTCCCTTTTCGGTGTGGAGTGTAGTCTGTTTTATCCTATCAAGCTCTGAGAGCGCCTTTTCACGCGGCATACCCTCTGTAACAGCAAGCAAGAGCCCGTTCAGCGCGTCTAATTTAGCGATGACGCTGGCCTTGGAATAGCCGCCCTTTACAGTCCTGAGTACCTCGAATCCCATGATGAGCCCTCCTTAAAAAAGCTTTTATATCAGCCTATAGCTTCCTTTATTTTTATTTCCTTGTCAACCAATGCAAGGTCGTTCTTTACCATGCGTTCAACCAGCTGTGAGAAGCTTATCTCACGTTTCCAGCCAAGGGCCTTTTCAGCCTTTGACGGGTCACCGAGGAGTATATCAACCTCTGCCGGACGGAAGAACTTCTTGTTTACTTTAACGACAGTCTTTCCGTTTGCCTTGTTTATTCCGGTCTCGTCAACGCCTTCACCCTTCCACTCGATGTCTATACCGACGTGTCTGAATGCAGTCTCAACGAATTCGCGGACAGTTCTTGTCTCGTTTGTAGCGATAACATAGTCATCAGGCTTATCCTGCTGAAGCATGAGCCACATTGCGCGGACATAGTCCTTGGAGTGACCCCAGTCGCGCTTAGAGTCCATATTTCCAAGCTCAACACAGTCCTGAATGCCCAACTTTATACGCGCTACGGCGTCTGTTATCTTGCGTGTGACGAACTCTATGCCCCTGCGCTCGGACTCATGGTTGAAGAGTATTCCTGAGCAGGCGAAAAGTCCATAGCTCTCGCGGTAATTCTTGGTTATCCAGTGGCCGTAGAGCTTTGCGACACCGTAGGGACTTCTGGGATAGAATGGAGTTGTCTCTTTCTGGGGAATCTCCTGAACAAGTCCAAACATTTCCGATGTGGAAGCCTGATAGAAGCGAGCTTCAGGCTTTACTGTGCGGATAGCCTCCAGCATATTTGTAACGCCTACGGCGTCGATGTCTGCAGTGCCGAGGGGAGTGTCCCAACTCGTAGCCACAAAGGACTGTGCAGCGAGGTTGTACACCTCGTCAGCCTGTGATATTCTCATGGCGGATATAAGAGAAACAGGATCGGTCATATCAGCGTATATGAGAGTTACTCTATCCTTTAGATGAGCGATGTTGCCGTAGTCGGCAGTAGCCTTTCTTCTCCATATACCGTAAACGTTGTAGCCTTTTTCCAGCAGAAGTTCTGCAAGGTAAGAGCCGTCCTGACCTGTGATGCCTGTGATAAGTGCGTTCTTCATTATTGTTGCTCCTCCGTAATATTCATACTGCCGCTCACACGAGCTCGTTCCTGTTCTGTTCCCTGAGCTGTGCTATGACTTTTTTAACGTCCTGCGTGTTGTTCTTTGAGCATACGAGCAGAACGTCGTCGGTATCGACGATTATTATATCTCTTGTGCCGACGGCGGCGATAAGTCTTTTTCCACCGCATACAGTAGTGCGCTTGGCATCGACTGTGATAATGTCGCCATCGATGAAGTTATTGTCGTCGTCGGTCTCATTTATGCGCTCGACAGCCAGCCAGCTTCCTACGTCGTCCCAGCCGAAGCTACCGGGGATAGTGTATATATGACTGGCTTTTTCCATGATGCCGAAGTCTATAGATTCACTTCTGAAGGCTGTGAACTCCTTAACGAGAGTATCCTCAAAGCCGTCAGTGCCAAAAGCCTTTCCTATACGCATTGCGCCCTCGTATATATCTGGCATGAACTCCTTGATATTGTACATGACAGAGGATATCTTCCACACGAACATACCGCTGTTCCATAGATAGCGTCCGGACGCAAGATACTCCTTTGCGGTGGGGAGATCGGGCTTCTCTACGAAGCGCTCTACAGCGTATACATCACCCTTTTCCTCGCCAAAGTTGATATAGCCATAGCCTGTTTCGGGGTACTCGGGAGTGATTCCGATAGTTACAAGACGTTTGCCTTTTTCAGCTGCCTTTACAGCCTTTTTTAGAGTGTTGATATATATGTCCTCATAGCCGATGAGATGATCCGAGGGGAGCACGAGCATTATCGCGTCATCGTACTTCCTGCTGATGACTGCAGCCGCAAAGGCTATGCAGGGAGCAGTGTTCCGTGCACAGGGCTCCAGAAGGACATTTTCCTTCGGCACTGCTGGGAGCTGATTGAAAACGAGCTCTTTGTAGGCTGCGTTGGTAACGATGTAGATATCCTCCGCTTCGACTATGGGGAGAAGACGTTTTACCGTTTTTTGTATCATGGTCTCGCCATCTTTTGTGAGGGATAGGAACTGCTTTGGGCTGGCGTTGCGGCTTTTCGGCCAGAAACGTTCGCCTCTGCCTCCTGCCATGATAACTGCTGTGATCTTCATTTGGTATTTTCCTTTCTTTCGCTTCTCTTCGGCATTAGGAGAGCTTCTGTGGTTTCCGCGTTGTTTTTTGGCGGGAAGAACATTGTCTTTAATGTCATGAGTATTATCTGAAGATCAAGACGTATAGAGTAATTCTCAATGTACATCAGATCCATTTTCAGCTTATCGTAGGGTGTGGTATCGTAAGCGCCTGTCACCTGAGCATAGCCGGTGAGGCCAGCCTTTACTTTTAGCCGGAAGCTGAATTCCGGCATTTCTTCCTCGTATTCCTGCGTGAGCTCTGGTCTCTCCGGACGTGGACCCACTACTGACATATCGCCCTTAAGGATATTGAAGAGCTGAGGGAACTCATCAACACGGAATTTTCTGAGTATTTTTCCTACAGGAGTTATGCGGTCGTCCTCCTCTGTAGCGAGCTGTGGCTTGCCGTCCTTTTCCGCGTCTACTATCATGCTGCGGAACTTGTATACGTAGAACTCCCTGCCGTTGAGGGTAAGTCTTTTCTGCTTGTACAGTATTGGTCCGCGGTCGTAGAGCTTGACTGCAAGAGCTGAAATGAGCATAAATGGAGCAGCCGGTATCAAAGCGATGATTGAGAATATTATATCGAAGGTGCGCTTTACAAGCTGTTGCTCAAAGTCAAGACCGTAGTTGCGGCAGAGCATAAGGGGAGTATCGAAGAGGCGTATGTCGTCGGCGCCTCTTATTATAATATCCGATATTTTCGGGGCTAAATACGCACGCTTGGAGTGGGCGAAGCAGAATTTGAGGTAGTCATTGCGCTGCTCATCAGGGATATCACAGACGATAGCGCCCTCGTATTTCATTATTAGTTCCTTGACCTTTTCCTCAGGCTCGTTGGTACTGATAGATTCGCATATCATGTACTTGTCCACGCGCTGACTCATTTTCAAAACCAGTGAAGCTGCACGGTGGCTGCCATAGATTATCACCAACTTTCTCGGTGGATATATCATAAAATAGAGCTTCCCTGCGAGTAGTGTCCATAGCGCTATGATTCCCATATCCACGCAGGACATATAGACTATTGGCATGACCTCCATGAAATGACGGCCGATAAGGCTTATCAGAAAGTAGCTGACAATATTCACGCATAGCATTGATATCATCTGTGCATAGAACATATCCGTTTTTTTCAGATAGCCCAGCTTGAAGCCTCCATAGGCTCTGAAGAAGAGCCATACTATCAGGCAGTATATTGCGATGAGCACCCAGTTGCCTCGTCTGTAGTAGGGGAGCACGATCACCGCGCTGTATTTCCTATACCAAACGAAGGCAAAAAGTCCCGTTATCATAGCGAGAAGAAGTATTCCCGAGATAAAGGTGACAAATCTTTTGTACAAATCTTTATTTTTATTCATAATCCTTATCCGCTCCTGCGCGGATCCAGTCTCCTTCTGATTCGTATATGTTTTTTGATCAGCCGCATCAAGCGGCACAAAGTAATTATAACAAATCGTCAGAGCTATGTCAATATTAGTTGCCATATTCGGCAAAAAATGAAAACCAAAAATTGCGGCGTCAGTTTGTACACTGGAGCCGGAAGTCCCGTTTTCTCCTCTCTTATTTTGTCACTGTTATCTTCGAAATTGTGCAGCCGGGATAGTAATGCTCCAGTATCTCGCGCCAGTTTTTTCCCTCGGAAGCCATTGCGTTTGCGCCGTACTGGCTCATGCCGACACCATGACCGAAGCCTTTTGTGGTAAGAGCTGCTCCGCTGCTGTCTGCGGAGTATTCAAAGCTTGCTGACCGGAGCCCGAGAGCGTCCCTAAGCTCTCCGCCGGTTACTGTCATATCACCAACAGAAGCTGTCAGCACTGTTCCGGAATCCGATACGTTCAGCACCTCTATCCACTTCTTTATGTTGTCGCTTAGGATTATGCCGGGAAAGGCTGATTCAAGGGCTGTTCTCAGCTCCTCGACACTGTATTCTTTCTTTTCACGGAAGTGGGGAGCCGTCAGGTCGTACCGGCTGTCCACCTCCACGAGATAGTTAACGGGAGCTCCCCATACGTTTTCTGCGCTTTCTGTAAAGCCTGGGGACATGGAGTGAAAGGCAGCTATGATAGGCGCTTCATCATAGGTAATTATGTAAGGGAGAACCTCGTCCACTGCGGCCGATATCTTTTCATAGTTTTCTCCGAATTTCTCTCCAAAGCACTCCTGAGCTCGTTCCTTGGTGAAGTAGCCCTGATAGATGGAGGTATCATTTGAGAAGTCTGCGCCCCTGAGCTCTGCTGTGGGGGAGCACCTCTCACTGAGGCGGCGACGCTCTGCATAGGTATGGGCTGCTACTGCCTGTGCTTTGAGAGCTTCCTCGCCGAAGTTTGCGGGCATTTCAGCGCATACAGCCCCTATGACATAGTCGCGAATGGGCACCTCTATGACCTCTCCGCTGACGGTGTCCAACACCATGTATGGCTCGCTGGAAAAAGCAGGCTCTCTGTTGCCAGCATCGCCGCTGAATATGTACTCCTTGAGTTGCACCATGTCTCTAGGAGCTGCCTCCGGTCTTCCCGATATACAGGCGGGAACTGCCGGTATCGTCACAATTGAAACAATGAGCAGCAAAGCTGCTGTGGCGTATTTTTTCATACTAGACCTCCTTGTCTGTCCACTTTCTTATTAGTATAAGAAATAATGTTTGACATTAAACGATAAATGGTGTATAATTGATAGTGAATATGTTTTAGGAGAGTGATTAGGATGCCGTCATTCATTTCGGGCGCCAATATTACAGATTTATGCAGCAGACTTGCTGAAAATACCGTCATAGATCAGAACCTTTATGAAAAATATCATATCAAGAGAGGTCTCCGCAACAGTGACGGTACCGGCGTAATGGCGGGTATTACCAATATATGTAATGTTCATGGCTATGTCATAAACGAGGGTGAAAGGGAACCTATTCCTGGCGAGCTCATATATAGAGGCTATAATGTGAACGATCTTGTTGAGAACGTTGAAAAGGACGACCGCTTCGGCTATGAGGAAACAGCCTTCCTCCTCCTCTTCGGTCATCTTCCAAATGAGAAGGAGCTCAAGACTTTCAGCTCATATATCTCCGTAAAGAGAGATCTCCCAAATGGCTTCGTGGAGGATATGATACTAAAGGCTCCGTCCAAGAATATCATGAACAAGCTAGCGCGTTCGGTGCTGGCGCTTTATTCCTACGATGACGAGTGCGAGAACAAAGGACTTGAAAACGAAATGCGTACGGCGGTGAGCCTTATCGCCAAAATGCCTGTTATCATGGCTAATGCCTATCAGGTAAAGCGCAGGGTATTCGACAACCAGAGCATGATAATGCATCCCATAAATTACGAAGAAAATACGGCGCAGTGCATACTTTCGCTGCTCCGTCCCGACAGGAAGTACACCAAGGACGAGGCTCAGATGCTTGATCGTCTGCTTATGTTGCAGGCAGAGCACGGCGGCGGAAACAACTCTACCTTCACCTGCCGGGTGCTCACCTCTTCTGGCACAGACCCCTACTCCGCCTATTCTTCGGCTATTTGCTCACTTAAGGGACCCCGTCACGGTGGTGCGAACCTACAGGTGATAAATATGCTCGACAACTTTAAGGCAAACATAAAGAACTGGGAGGACGAAGGTGAGGTCGCTGACTATATGCGCAGGACTATACTTAAAGAGACCAACGACCATTCGGGGCTTATCTATGGTATGGGACATGCGGTATATACTATCTCCGATCCTCGTGCCGTTATCCTGAAGAAAAAGGCTTTCGAGCTCGCTAAGGGCAAGGACATAGAAGCAGAATTCCGACTTCTCGAAACTATCGAGAGACTTACTCCTGAAGTGTTTAAGGAGATGAAGGGTAGCTGTAAGGTAATGTGTGCGAACGTGGATATGTATTCCGGCCTTGTTTATCGTATGTTAGGTATCCCCGATGAGCTGTTTACTCCGCTATTTGCTATCGCACGTATGGCAGGCTGGGCTGCACACCGCATGGAGGAGATACTCACGGGAGGAAGGATAATCCGTCCTGCATATAAGGCTATCGCAAAGGAAAAGGAATACATAAAGCTTTCAGAGCGCGAATGATATGAAGAAGATCTCAGCGGTTATAACTGCCCTTGTCACTGGGGCTTCCCTTACGGGCTGCACCTTTGGGGCGAGTATAGATACCCTTATGGCTCCGCCAAAACTCAGTTTGGATCAGGAACAGATATACAACGAGCTGGGCTCTCCCGAGACCTCTATAAGGCTTAAATATCCTAAATCAGGCAAGTACCTTTCGGCCTTCATAATTGAGGATATCGACGGTGACGGCGGCGATGAGGCAATAGTTTTCTACGAGCGCCTGAACCATGCTGCGGACGAGAATTCCCTACGTATAAGCGTCCTCGACAAAAGAGAGGACGGCTGGCACTCGGGAAGCGATATACCGGCTGAGGGCAGCGAGGTCGAGGAGGTAATGATCTCAAAGCTTGGCGCTAACAGCCGCATAAATATAATCATCGGCACGAGCACTCTCAACCGTTCAGAAAAGAACGTGGCCATATATAACTACTTCAATGATACTCTCATAAGGGAGCCTACACTTACTCTCCCTTATTCTTACATAGGAGTCAACGACCTCGATATGGACGGTCAGAATGAGTTTTTGAGGCTTGCGAGCTCCTCAAACGGAGAGCCTGCCTTAGCTGAGGCGTATAACCTCGACAAAAACGGCAAGTACCACAAGATGTCCCTCCAGCTCAGCGAGAGCTACAGCGATTTCGATATAAGCTATGGCAAGCTCCCAAATGGGAAGCTGGGTATGTACATTGACGCTGCGGCGGGCAACGGTATGATACAGTCTGAGGTGGTATATATGCAGGATAGGACGCTGCAAAAGGTGTCCGGCACTCCTGAGGAGAGCACTGCAAGCGAAAGATCAGCGGGCTGTCGGTGTTTTGACGTCGACGGAGACGGTAGAATAGAGATACCATTTCAGGAGACAGCTCCGGGCAACGAAAGGGTTGCCGAGGGCGAACAGCTCAAGCTGACCGAGTGGATGAGGCTCGATAGCGATATGAAGCTCAGAAAGTGTTATACCTCCTACTACAGCCTCAATGACGGATATATATTCATATTCCCAGAGAAATGGCTGGGAAGAGTCACGCTAATGCGCGATATCGTCAATGATGAGATAGCTTTCTGCACCTACAGTAATGGAAGCGTCGGAAGAGAGCTGCTGAAAATATACTGTGCAGATGATGCTCCCTCACGGGACGACAGGATATCCAGCGGATATATGCTCATGCACACAAAGGGCGAATCGGCCTATCTTGCTTATATACCTTCGGGCAGCCACGCGGATGGCGACGGTCTGTCGCTGACTGCCGGTGAGCTTGCACTGGGATTCAGATACAGAGACTGATGCTGCGGCATAAGCAGCGATCTTACATAAAGGAGTGAAACCTTATGAAACGTATACTTATCTGCGAGGATGAGGACACTATTCGCGAATTCGTGGTCATAAACCTCAAACGCGCCGGCTACGAGGTAGTCGATGTAAACTGCGGCGAGGACGCTTTAAAGACCTTTGAAAATGAGCACGGAAACTTCGATATCGTCTTGCTTGATATAATGATGCCTGGTATAGACGGCTTCACGGTCTGCAAGAAGATACGTGAGAAGAGCTCTACTATTGGCATAATCATGCTGACTGCAAGAACGCAGGAAATGGACAAGGTGAGCGGTCTTATGATAGGCGCTGACGATTATATCACTAAGCCTTTTTCTCCCTCTGAGCTAACAGCCCGCGTAGATGCTATCTACAGGCGTGTCTGCATGAGCTTTATCAAGAACGAAAAGCAGTCTGTGATAGAGAGCGGTCCTTTCGTGCTGAATCTCAAAAGCCGCACGGTCACAAAGGACGGCAACCCTATCGAGCTAACGCAGGTGGAGTATCAAATACTCGAGTTCTTCATGAACAACAAAAACACCGCTCTTGACCGCGCCAGCATACTCAATCATATATGGGGTGAGAGCTACTATGGTGACGACAAGATAGTAGACGTTAACATAAGGCGTATCCGTATGAAAATAGAGGAGGAGCCCTCCAACCCAAAGTATATCATAACTATATGGGGCTACGGATACAAGTGGAATGACGGACAATAATGGCTAAGCACAGTATCACCAGACGCTGGATATTCAACAATCTTGGCGTTGTCGTGCTTGCGATACTCGTCATAGATATGGCGATAATCTATGCCGTGCAGAATTACTTCTACAGCTCAGCGAAGCAGTACCTTGTGTCGAAGCTAAACGCTGTCACCAGCGTACTGAGTATACACTCGCAGGACAGCTCCGCAAATTTCTCGGCTGAGATGAGAAAGATGCTGGAGACTTTCAACGAGAAGGACAAGATAGAGCTTATGGCGATAAACTCAAAGGGAAGAGTGGTGCTGACCTCCTCTGGTTTCTCTCCGGAGGCTGACGACCCTATGCCTGATTATGGTGAGGCTCTCCAGAAAAGCGAGGGCGACCATATATACCGCCTCAGTGGTGGAGAAAAGGTGCTTGCGGTATCCGTGCCCATAGACTCCATGAGCAGGGAGTACAACGCCGTGAGAATGGTGACCTCGCTGTCGAAAATAGACGATACCATAAAGAATTATGCGGCAGCGATAACCATAGTCTGCCTTGTTATTATCCTTATCATAGTGATAACCGGTCTGTACTTCGCAGGTTCGATAGTAAGACCTATCAGACAGATAAGCGGCATTGCACGTAAATTTGCAATGGGCGACTTCTCCACACGTATCGAGAACGACAGCGATGACGAGATAGGCGATCTTTGTACAGCCATAAACAATATGGCTGACGAGCTCTCCGCAACTGAGGCTATGAAGAATGAGTTCATATCCTCAGTATCCCACGAGTTGAGAACTCCCCTTACCGCCATAAAGGGATGGGCAGAGACACTCATGATAGACGGTGGTGGAAGTCCAGATACAATGAAGAAAGGCGTAAAAGTAATAGTTAACGAGACTGAGCGACTTTCGCAGATGGTAGAGGAGCTCCTTGACTTCTCACGTATGCAGAATGGTCATTTCACTCTCCAGAATGCGAATATGGATATACTCGCTGAGCTCGGTGACGCTGTGCTGATATACAGCGACAAGGCAAGGCGCGAGGAAAAAGAGATAATCTATAACGAACCCGAGATGCTACCTTTCGTGTATGGCGACAAGAACCGCATACGTCAGGTGTTCATAAATGTCATAGACAACGCGGTTAAGTATTCCTCTGCAGGGGATACCGTTACCATAATGGCTTACGAAAAGGGCGGCAGCGTGGTGGTAATGGTCACCGATACCGGCTGCGGCATAAAGAGCTCAGACCTTTCAAAGGTAAAGACTAAATTTTATAAGGCGAACCATACGCGTCGTGGCTCAGGAATAGGTCTTGCCGTTGCGGATGAGATAATCACCATGCATGGCGGAACTATGGATATAACCAGCGAAGGCGAGGGCAAGGGAACTACCGTTATAATAACCCTCCCTGCGGTAAAGCCGTAAGGCGTATACGATATTTGATTCAATAAGGTGAAAACATGGGAAAAAGCGATAATACACAGGAAAAATTCAAATCAAAGATAGGCGGCCAGGCTCTCATTGAGGGTATAATGATGCTGGGACCTACAAAGGGTGCGATGGCGTGTAGGCTTCCCGATGGTACTGTTGATCTGGAAACATGGGACGAGAATAATGGAAAGAACGCCCCGTGGTACAGGAAGGTGCCGCTGGTGAGAGGTTGTACGGGCTTCGCCATTTCTCTTGTCAAGGGATATAAGTATATGATGAAGTCTGCGGAAAAGCAGATGCCCGAAGACGAGGAGGACGAAAAGAAAAAAACTAAGTCTGATATTGGTCCTGAACCTGCAATAGCTGGTGGAGCTGCTGTCAGTGTCAACAGTACAGTTTCTTCTGAGGAGAAGACTGAAAAGAAAAAAGAGGGCTCCGGATATGATTTCGTCATGTATCTCGGCATACTCTTCGGAGTAGTCCTTGCTCTGGGACTTTTCGTCATGCTTCCGAAGTGGATAGTGGGACTTATTCCATCTGTAAAGGAAAATCGATTCCTGCGCTCTCTGCTTGAAGGCGTGGTGAAGATAGTCCTTTTCGTTGCGTATATGTACCTTACGAGTCTTATGAAAGATATACGCAGACAGTTTATGTATCATGGCGCAGAGCACAAGACAATCGCCTGCCATGAGGCGGAGCTTCCGCTTACAGTTGAAAATATCCGCAAGCAAAGCCGCTTCCATAAGCGCTGCGGCACGAGCTTCATATTCATAGTACTTATAGTCAGCATATTCGTGATGTGTTTTGTGCCATTCACGGTAACATGGCAGCGTATAGTGGCTTCACTGGTACTGCTGCCACTTGTTGTGGGTATCTCCTACGAGTTCATACGTCTTGCAGGAAATAACGACAACCTTTTCACGCGGATACTTTCTGCTCCTGGACTTGCAATGCAGCGCATAACCACACGTGAACCTGATGATAGTATGATAGAGATAGCGATAGCCGCTATGACACCCTGTATCCCTCAGGATAAGGAGGAGGACAGGTGGTAAGAAAGGGCGAGCTTTATGCCCAGTGCCGTGAGCTCATAGCTCAGCGTGACGAGGATTCCGCAGACTTTGAGATTAAATGTATCTTTCAGGACATTCTGGGTGAGAAGTTTCCCATGTTCGCTCCGAAGGAGCTCGTTCCCGATGATAAGGCTGCGGAGATACTTTCTGTCTCAAAGCGCCGTTCAGAGGGTTATCCCTTGCAGTATCTCCTCGGACAGTGGGAGTTCTGGGGCTGTAATTTTAAGGTGGGCGAGGGCGTGCTCATACCCCGTCCAGATACAGAGACACTTGTGGAGCAGGTACTCGATATATGCCGCAAGGAAAAGCTTACAGATCCTAAGATAGCAGATCTTTGCAGCGGTAGCGGATGTATAGCTGTGGCGCTGAAAAAGGAGCTCCCTAAAGCGGAGGTATACGCTGTGGAACTGTCAGAAAAGGCGCTGTACTATCTGAGACAGAACACAGAGCTGAACGGTTGCGGCGATATAAAAATAATAAGCGGCGATGTACTGAAAAGCGAGACAGCCCGTCAGATAACGGGACTTGATGTACTTGTGAGCAATCCCCCTTATCTTACTTTCCAGGATATGAGCGAGCTCATGATAGAGGTGAGGTATGAGCCCGAGTCTGCTCTTTTCGGCGGCGAGGATGGTCTCGACTTCTATAGAGCCGTTACGGAGCTTTGGAAAGCTTCGATAAAGGACGGCGGATTTATCGCTTATGAGTTCGGTTTCGGGCAGCATGATGCCGTAAAGGATATACTTGAAAAAAACGGATTTACAAACGTTGAGCTTCGTCGTGACGGTGCAGATATAATAAGAACAGCAGCTGCTGTAAATAATTAAGCTCTGAGCCGTTAGGAAGCAGCTTTGCCGCTTAATATAGAAATGATAAGGGTCGGTAAGGTAGAACATGAAAAATGAAAGGATAATCTATGAAGATTGCCGTATTCTCTGATGTTCACGGAAACCTTGAAGCATTGAAAGCGGTTATCGGACAGATTAGTGAAATGGACGCGGACCTGACGGTGTTTTTGGCGAGGGAATGAAGAATTTGAATGCCTCGAACTGCTGAAGGAAAGCGAGATAGTCTGTTTGAAAGGCAACTGCGAGCTCTATGCGGAACACGGAGTTGATGTTGATCCCAATGTGGAATATCTGAGGGATTATTACGACGGGATAAGAAGGAGGCTCACAGAGGAGCAGGTGAAGTTCATAGGGCAGATGCCACTGTTCTATGAGATTGAATGTCACAGACACAAATTGCATTTTTCACACTCTCTGTTTTTTGATGTTGAAAAGCCTTATCCGTTTTTACCACTGTCAAGCTTAAAGGACGGCACGTTCGACATTGTCTGCGAAAGTGGATATGTAAAGCAGTATGATCTTGCTGTGATCGGTCATTGTCATCGGAATTTAGTGAAAGGAAATGTGGTCTCTGTTTCGGCTTCAGAGTTGGAGGGAGTTTCGTATCTTCTAATTGAAGCAAATGAGAACACTGTCGACTTTGAGCATATCAGCATTTCTTGAACAGACGGCAGATATAAATGGATTTTCAGAAAATATAAAGCTTAATAAATTATAATACAGTACGGAGGAAATACCAATGGCAAAAAAGGAACTTGCTAAAAAGCCTACAGTTGTCAGAGTTACAGCGGTAGAGGACAAGAAAGCCGCACTTGACGGCGCTCTCAAGCAGATAGAAAAGAAGTATGGTGCAGGAGCGGTAATGCGCCTCGGACAGACAAAGACACTGAATGTTGACGCTATACCTACTGGCTCCATGACTCTCGATATGGCGCTGGGTATAGGCGGCGTTCCGAGAGGACGTATCGTTGAGATATACGGCCCTGAGAGCTCCGGTAAGACCACAGTGGCGCTGTCTATCGTGGCACAGGCTCAGAAGGCTGGCGGAGAAGCCGCATTCATCGATGTTGAGCATGCTCTCGACCCTGTCTACGCAAAGGCTTTGGGAGTAAATATCGACAATCTCCTCGTTTCACAGCCTGACAGCGGCGAACAGGCACTCGAAATAGCGGAGGCTCTTATTCGTTCGGGAGCTATCGACGTTATAGTACTTGACTCTATCGCTGCTATGACCACAAGAGCTGAAATAGACGGCGAAATGGGCGATCTTCACGTTGGACAGCTTGCGAGACTTATGTCCCAGGCTATGAGAAAGCTCACAGCGGCTATATCAAAGTCCAACTGTGTTGCTATATTCATCAATCAGATACGCGAAAAGATAGGCGTTATGTATGGAAATCCCGAGACTACTCCCGGCGGACGTGCCCTTAAGTTCTATTCGTCGGTACGTATAGAGGTAAGAAAGGGCGAGGTGCTGAAATCTGGAACTGATGTTATTGGAGCATGTACGCGCTGCAAGATAGTAAAAAACAAGGTAGCGCCTCCCTTCAAGGAGTGCGAGTTTGACCTTATGTACGGAAGCGGTATCTCCCGTACAGGAGAGGTACTCGACCTTGCCGTTGATCTTGACATCATCAAGAAAGGCGGCTCGTGGTTCAGCTACAAGGATCAGAAGCTGGGACAGGGACGCGATAATGTAAAAGAGCTGCTCCAGAACGATGAAAAGCTCATGAAGGAGATAGAAGAGCAGATACTTGCAAGAAAGGACGAGCTGGACGCTTCTGTTGTAACAAAGAGCAAGCCCGCAGCGGCTCCGGCTGTTGATAATTCGACGGAGGAGGGAAGCGCAGGAGCCTCCGAGGAAGACGTTCTTGCAAGTTTTGACGAGAACTTTGAGGAGTTTACGCCGGCTGAGGAATAATGAAGATAATATCCGTCGCGCATTATAAGGGCGCGACCTATGAGGCGGAACTGGACGACGGTCGAAAGCTCTATCTCCATGCCGATATAATCACTGATTTCGGCATAAGCGTAGGTATGGAGACAGACAGGGAGACCCTGAAAAAAATTGTATATGCGTCTAATTTCCGCAGAGCCTACCAGAGGGCTCTTTATCTGCTGGATTACAGAGACTATACTTATTCGGAAATGTATGGAAAGCTCATTGAGAACTATAAAAGCGAGCCGCTTTGCACTGCGGTGATGAAAAGGCTCACTGAGCACGGCTTTATTGACGATGTACGCTATGCTGAGCGTATGGCGCGGAAGCTCGTTGAAGTAAAGCGGTTCGGATTCCGCCGCTGTAAGCGTGAGCTAATGCAGAAGGGTATCAGCGGATTTACTGCAGAGGACGCCCTTGCTCCCTACAGCGATGTCTTCGGGGAGAACCTTATGGAGCTGCTAAAAACCAAGCATTCTCGGTACCTGACAGAACGTGAGGACATAAAAACAATAGAAAAGGTCAAAAGCGCACTTGTGCGGTACGGATACGATTTTACAGAGATAAACCGCGCCGTAAAGGAGTATTTCGAGAGCGCTGAGGACCTTGAGGAGGAAAACTGATATGGCGATCAAGGTGGGCATGGTGTCCCTTGGCTGCTCGAAAAATCTTGTTGACTCTGAGCGTATGCTCTACAAGCTTAGGAGCCACGGCTACAAGCTTGTAACAGAGCCGGGGCTTGCCGATGTGGCAGTTGTTAATACTTGCGGCTTCATAAAGGCTGCAAAGGAAGAAGCTATCGAAACTATCCTCGAGTTGGGTAAGCTCAAGGAGGAGGGCAGCCTCAAAAAGATTATCATAACAGGCTGTCTTGTGGAAAGGTACAAGGAGGAGGCTGCGGCTCAGTTTCCAGAGGCAGACGCTGTAATAGGAATAGGCGATACAAAGGATATAGTCGATATCCTCGACCATGTCCTTGCTGACGAACGAGTTGTGCGCTTTGCTCCTAAGCTTGACGCGGAGCTTTGCGGAGAGAGGATAATATCCACTCTGCCTTTCTTTACATACCTTAAAGTTGCGGAGGGCTGCTCAAACTGCTGCACCTACTGCGCTATTCCTATGATAAGGGGGAAATTCCGCAGCGTTCCCATGGAAAAGCTCATAGAGGAAGCAAGATTCCTTGCTGATAATGGCGTTACGGAACTTGTTGTTATCGCTCAGGATACGGCTCTGTACGGAAAGGATCTTTACGGCGAGCCGAAACTACCGGAGCTTCTCACAGAGCTGTGTAGGATAGACGGTCTTCGCTGGATACGTACTCTTTACTGCTATCCGGAGCGCATAACAGATGAGCTTCTTGATGTTATCGCCCGTGAAGAAAAGCTGGTAAAGTACCTTGAGATACCAATACAGCATTGCAACGGGGATATACTTTCAAGCATGAACCGCTGGGGCGATGCAGAAAAACTGGAGGCTCTTTTTGAGCATATACGCGAAAAGATTCCTGGAGTTGTACTCAGGACTACGCTTATTACTGGATTTCCCGGTGAGACCGAGGAGCAGTTCGAGGAACTGGCTGAATTCGTGAAGAGAGTACGTTTCGACAGGCTTGGATGCTTTGCTTATTCCCGTGAGGAGGGCACCAAGGCTTACGATATGCCTGATCAGGTAGACGAGGAAACTGCCTCACACCGTGCGGATATCATAATGGAGCAGCAGATGCTAATCAGCTGCGAGAATAATGAAAAGCTCATGGATTCAGAGCTTGAAGCTGTTGTTGAGGGCTTTGACAAGTTCGGCGAGTGCTGGTTCGGCAGAACTAAACACGACGCTCCCGATATCGACGGAAAGGTGTTCTTTACTTCTGGAAAAACACTTGAGATCGGCGATCATGTCAGAATAAGGATCACCGATACACTTGATTACGATCTTATTGGAGAGGTGATAGACTGATGAATCTGCCAAATAAGCTGACTCTTCTGAGAGTCATTCTTATACCGTTTTTCCTTTTGTTCATGTACATAAATGTGCCGTTTCACTATGCAATCGCCCTCATAATCTTTGCGGCTGCTTCCATAACGGATGCGCTCGATGGTAAGATAGCAAGATCGAGAAATCTCGTTACCAATTTCGGTAAGTTCCTCGACCCTCTTGCGGATAAGGTGCTCGTAATAGCTGCGCTGGCAGTATTCGTAGAGCTGCCCGAGATAAGAGTGGGCGCTGTTCCGTTTATTATCATAACCGCAAGAGAATTTATGGTATCGGGACTGAGGCTCCTTGCAGCAAATAGCGGTATAGTTGTTGCAGCTGGTATATGGGGAAAGTTGAAAACTGCCTTTACCATGGTGGCTATAATAGCTATTCTTTTATGGCTCAGCCTCTGCTTCGACTTCGGCATAGACTTCTCGGAGGCATTCAGGAACGTGGTGGATAATGTACTTATACCCATACTTATCTGGATATCGACAGTTCTGACCGTGATTTCAGGTGCGGTATATCTTAAAGGCTACTGGAACCTTATCGACTCCGATAAGTAAAGCAAAAGTCCCTTTGAAAGGAGAATATGATGAAACACTGTGCAGGTCAGGTTAAATACCTTGCAGCAATAAAGGAATTATCAGAAAAGGAGGATACGGTGCGTTGTGTTAGTATAGCGCGTCATCTCGGAGTTTCAAGACCTAGTGTAAGCAAAATGCTCCGGTGTCTTGCAAACTGCGGACTGGTATATGAGGACTTCTGCAACAGCGTTGTCCTTACTCCCGAGGGAGAGGAGACTGTGAAAAGGCTGTTCTCGTCTTTTGACGAAGTATATTCGTTCTTTCACAGGTTTTTGAAGCTTCCACGAGAGGAGGCTCACGAACAGGCTATCAGATTCATAACGGAATTCCCACAAGATACCTGTGAACGTGTGAAAGCACTCATAAAGCGTACTCTTAAGAAAAAAGAAGCATAAATAAAGCAGCACACATAAGTATACTACTTATATAGAAGTCAAGCCCCTGGTCACATGATGACCAGGGGCTTGTTCATTTATTTTCGTGAAAGGTATATTGTTGTGGCGGCGTTTCACCGCCCGGAACAAACACTTTTATAGTGTTTGTCACATAAGCTCGCATATAAGGTTAGAGAACTCAACGGGATTCTCAATGCTTATGCCCTCGATAAGAAGAGCCTGATCGTAGAGGAGTTGTGCGTACTTGCCCAACTTTTCCTTGTTGCCACCATCACTGAGAGCTTTCAGCTTACCAAATATCTCGTGGTCGGGATTAATCTCAAGGACCCTCTGCGCGTGAACTTTCTGGTCGGTAGGCATTGAATTGAGCACCTTCTCCATTTCAAGGGATATTTCTCCTTCACTGGTAAGGCATACGGGGTGGGATTTAAGCCTCTGTGATATAGCAACCTTCGTTACCTTGCCGTTCAGAGCTTCCTGCAGCTCCTTGAGAAGGTCTGCACTTTCCTCTTCCTTAGCCTTGATTTCTTCCTTCTTTTCGGGAGAATCAAGTCCGAGATCGTCAGCGGATACTGACTTGAATTCCTTCTCCTTGTACTTCATCAGCGACTTTATAGCGAACTCGTCGATATTATCCGTCAGGTAAAGTATCTCGAAGCCGTTGTCCTTGACCAGCTCTGTCTGAGGAAGTTGCTCGATACGTGCTGTGCTCTCGCCTGTTGCGTAGTAGATGTACTTCTGATCCTCGCGCATACCAGTAACATACTCATCAAGAGTTACCAGCTTCTGCTCGTTTGATGATGTGAACAGGAGAAGATCCTGGAGCTTTTCCTTGTTCATGCCGAAGTCACTATATATACCGTATTTCAGCTGCAAGCCGAATGCTTTCCAGAACTCCTCGTATTTCTCACGTTCGTTTTTGAGCATCTTTTTCAGCTCGCTGCTGACAGTCTTTTCGATGCTCTTTGCTATAGCTTTCAACTGCCTGTCGTGCTGCAGCATTTCACGGGATATATTCAGCGAAAGATCCTCACTGTCAACAAGTCCCTTTACGAAGCTGAAATAGTCGGGGAGAAGGTCTGCGCACTTGTCCATGATGAGGACGCCATTTGAGTAGAGCTGCAAGCCCTTTTCGTACTCCTTTGAGTAGTAGTCAAAGGGAGCCTTTGACGGTATATAAAGCAGTGCGTTGTATGCAGGCATTTCGTTGCTTATGTGGGAATATTTGAGAGGAGCATTATAATCAAAGAACTTCTCGGTATAGAAGTGCTTGTAGTCCTCCTCCTTTAGCTCGTTCTTGTTCTTTTTCCAGAGTGGGGTCATGCTGTTGAGAGTTTCTACCTCAATGTAGTCCTCGTACTCTACAGGGAAGTTCTTCTCCTTTTCCTCCTCGGTCTGCTCCTTTGGACGGCTGTGGGATACTTCCATTTTTATAGGGAAGCGGATATAGTCGGAGTACTTGGTGATAAGAGACTTTATCCTATACTGGTCGAGAAATTCACCGTAGTTCTCGTCCTCTGTATCGTCAAGCATTTCGAGGATTATCTCGGTGCCGGCGTTTTTCTTTTCGTCCTCGGTGATTGTATATCCGTCAACGCCCTCGGACTCCCAACGGTAAGCCTTATCGCTTCCATAAGCTTTGGATATAACGGTTACCTTCTTTGCAACCATGAATGCCGAGTAGAATCCAACACCAAACTGTCCGATTATCTGATTGTCCTCCTCAAGCTTATTTTCGTTCTTGAACTTGAATGAGCCGCTGTTTGCGATAGTACCGAGGTTGTTTTCAAGCTCCTCCTCGGTCATACCGATACCGTTATCGGTTATTTTTAGAGTGCGGCTGTCCTTATCTGCGGATATCCATATTGCGAAATCGTCTTTATTCAGTCCCACCTTGTCGTCGGTGAGGGATTTGAAATACAGCTTATCAATAGCGTCGCTTGCATTGGAGATAAGCTCGCGGAGAAATATCTCCTTATGAGTATAGATCGAGTGGATCATCATATCGAGCAGTCTTTTGGATTCTGCTTTAAACTGTTTGGTTTCCATAAAAAACATCTCCGTAGTAAATTGATTAGCACTCTATCTCATAGAGTGCTAAAACAAGTATATAACTTTTACATGGTGAAGTCAAGGGAAAGAGAAAATGTTTACAATTTGTTCATATTTTAGAAGAAACAAATCGTCTTGACAAATCCCTGTACAATGGTATATAATATTTTTTAGAGTTTAGACTTAGAGCTGTCTATGCACTAAGCACTAATAACTAAAAACTTATAAAAGGCGTAGCAGTCAGAGTAGCTTTTCTGCGGATTTTCAGAGAGTGTGCGGCAGGTGCGAGCACACAGTCGGGAGAAGTGAAGTGCGGCTGTCAGCTCCGGCAGGGAAGCTGTATGTGTGTATCTGCCGGCGTTTCGTCCGCGTTAGGGATAAGATGAGTAAAAACGGAGTGGAAACGTGCTTTTGCGCCTCCGAGTTATGCCCGTGCCGGCGGTATGAGCATTTCTCGGAGCTTTTTGTTTTAAGGAGGCGGAAATGGAAATAATAAGATATCCTTCGGACGAGGCGGTAAATGAAGCTGTCAGGAATGAAAGCAGGTTCCTTGCGGCTGTAAGTCTTGACGGAAGCAGGGCTTATGTAGGTGCGGCAGACGACGCGGGAGATCATATTGCTCTCCTTGAAAGCTTCGGTGAGGAAAGTCCATCGTGCTTTTTTAGGCTGGGCTTTGACAGTATTACGGCTGAATGGATATTCTCATGTCCGCGGAACTATAAGGGAATAGCTGAGGAAAAGGAACGCATGGGAGCTTACTACCGCGACGGACTCCGTATTATCCCAGAGTTCCTTGTAATGTTCGGATTTTTCTCAAAGCTTAAAATAAAGAATCCGCCCCCTGAGATATGGGAAATATAATCGTTTTCTGTAAAGTCGGATACTATCCGCACGTTAAATACGCAAAAAACTGCGGACGCAAAATATGCGCCCCTACATATATAAATGATTCTGGAGGAAAAAGCGATGCAGTTATATAATTCACTGTCACATAAGAAAGAGGAATTTGTACCTCATACTACGGGAAAAGTCAATATGTACACCTGCGGACCTACCGTGTATCATTTTGCACACATAGGTAATCTCAGGAGCTACATCATGGAGGACGTTCTCGAAAAGTACCTGCGCTTCATCGGCTACAATGTGAACCGCGTCATGAACATCACAGATGTGGGACATCTTACCAGCGATGGCGATACAGGCGACGACAAAATGCTTAAGGGTGCTAAGCGCGAGCATAAGACTGTCATGGAGATAGCCAAGTTCTATACAGATGCATTTTTTGAGGACTGCAAGAAGCTCAACGTCAGAAAGCCAGATACAGTAGTTCCGGCAACTACTTATATCGACGAGTTCATACGAGTTATCAGTACTCTTATGGAAAAAGGCTATGCTTACGAAGCTGGCGGAAATATATACTTCGATACTTCAAAGCTTGAAAAGTACTATGTTTTCAACGATTTCAACGAGGAAGACCTTGCAGTAGGTGTTCGTGAGGGCGTTGAGGCTGACGAGAACAAGCGCAATAAGGCTGACTTCGTGCTCTGGTTTACCAAGTCCAAATTCGACGATCAGGAGCTCAAATGGGACAGCCCGTGGGGTGTAGGCTATCCGGGCTGGCATATCGAGTGTTCATGCATAAGTATGAAGAACAACGGCGAGTATCTTGATATCCACTGCGGCGGCATCGACAATGCTTTCCCTCATCATACCAACGAGATAGCGCAGTCTGAGGCATACCTCGGACACAAGTGGTGCAATTATTGGTTCCATGTACTCCACCTAAATACAAACAGCGGCAAGATGAGCAAGAGCAAGGGTGAGTTTCTGACGGTATCGCTTCTTGAAGAAAAGGGTTACAAGCCAGTGGTATACCGTTTCTTCTGCCTACAGTCACACTACAGGAAATCGCTTGTGTTCTCGTGGGAGAACCTTGACAACGCTGTAGCTGCATACAACAAGCTTACAGAGAAGATAGCTCCGCTTACAAAGGAGAGCGGTGGAGATATTGACAAGGCTGAATATGATCGTCTTATGACAGCTTTCAATGAAGCACTCGGAAACGATATCAATACAGCTATGGGCATAACTGTTATATATGACGTTCTGAAATCAAAGGCAAATGCAGCTACAAAGCTTGCACTTATAAATGAATTCGACAAGGTAATGGGACTTGACCTTATCGCAAACGCCAAGGAGCTTGCAGACAATGCAGGTGCGGCTTCTGCTGATATACCCGCCGAGGTACTTGCACTCGTTGAACAGCGTCAGGCTGCGCGTAAGGAAAAGAACTTTGCACTGGCAGATGAGCTCCGTGATAAAATAGCGGCTCTCGGCTATGAGGTCAAGGAAACAAGACAGGGTACTGAAATCAACAAGTTAAATTAAGCGATATGTGATTTGAATGCATAATTCATAATTATAGGTGTTCGTCACATGACGGATATAATGAATAATTAAATACGTCAGCGTAATACGACCCATTAATTATGTATTATGAATTGAAAAAAGAACGGAGAATCCCAATGGCACGACTCTATCCCCTTTTCAGCTCCAGCAAGGGCAATTCCACATTTATCGGCACTGAAAAGGGCGGTATTCTTATAGACTGCGGCGTCAGCTTTAAACGGCTCTCGGAAGCCCTTGAAGTGAATAATATACCGCTGAGCGCGGTTCAGGGAGTGTTCATAACCCATGAGCACTCCGACCACATCGCAGGTCTGAATATGCTCACAAAGAAGACTGGTATGCCGGTATACGGACAGAAGCGTACTCTGCAAAGACTCTGCGACAGCAATAAGATAGCGGTGAATTCGCCAGTTATTGATTTAAACGGCAAGACCATAAGTTGCGGTGGCAGTGAGGTTAGCTGTTTTGATACTCCTCATGACGCCATACAGAGCTGCGGCTACCGCATACATACCTCTGACGACAAATACTGTGCGATATGCACCGACCTCGGTCACGTTACCCCTGAGGTGGACGAAGCCCTTACAGGCTGCCGCATGGTACTGATAGAAGCAAATTACGACGATTATATGCTGCGCAGAGGTCCATATCCGCTGTACCTGAAGGAGCGTATCCTCTCGCAGAACGGTCATCTCTCCAACGACGACTGCGCTGTTCAGGTGGGCAGACTCATAGAGCGAGGAACTACACATTTTCTTCTCGGACATCTCAGTCAGGATAACAATCGTCCCGATATTGCTGACGGAACTGTACAAAGAAGCCTTGAAAGATTCGCAAGAGGAAGGGACTATCTTCTTGGTGTAGCTCCTGTTGAAACACAAGGAGGAGCGGTAATATTCTGATGAATATAAATCTGATAGTCATAGGAAAACTGAAAGAGGACTATCTCCGCAGCGCCTGCGGGGAATACATCAAGAGGCTGGGAAGATACTGCACCTTTGAGCTCCATGAGCTGGACGAGTGCCGCCTCAGCGACGATCCGTCGGAGAAGGAGATAGTTTTGGCGCTGAAAAAGGAAGCGGAGCAGATTAAAAAGTACGCAAAGGGCATGACAGTACCGTTATGTATCGAAGGAAAGCAGATGACAAGTCCCGAGCTTTCGGAGAAGATAAGTTCAGCCGGAGTGAGCGGACAGAGCACAGTCACTTTCATTATCGGCAGCTCCCACGGACTTGACCCAGAAATAAAAGCAATGGGAGCTTTAAGCTTTCAATGTCGAAGATGACCTTTCCACACCAGCTTGCAAGGGTAATGCTCCTTGAACAGATATATCGTTCATTCCAGATAGCGGAGGGCGGAAAATACCATAAATGATAGTAGATATGTATGGGTGATGCCAGATTGTCCCGAATTGAATATTTTATTGTTACAAAAGCGGACAAAACTGTCCGTTTTTTGCTTTATATAGCAGAATGACAGCTTTTTACTTGACAGCATAAATGGCTTGTGATATAATTAAAAGATACTATGGAATTTTATGCGCTTTTGACGAAAAACGCCGTCTATCAGCGCTTTAAGGAGCGTTAAATGAGTACGATAAAAGAGCTGTATGCATACAGACAAATGATATTCAGCCTTGTAAAAAAGGACCTGCGCGGACGTTATAAGGGTTCAGTCCTCGGCTTTCTATGGACCTTTATCAATCCTCTTTTCCAGCTGATAGTTTATACAATAGTCTTCACACATATACTCCCGAACAATGCTATAGAGAAGTATTACCTTTATCTTTTTGTTGCGCTGATACCGTGGATATTTTTCTCCTCTGCGATAACAACTGGAGCAGCTTCCGTTTTGGCACAGAAGGATCTCGTGAAAAAGATATACTTCCCTAGAATGGTCATTCCCATATCCTACGTGACCAGTTGCTTTGTGAATATGCTGCTAAGCTTCATAGTGGTATTTGCAGTCATAATCGTAACAGGAACAGGCTTCAACTTCCTTGCTTTGCTTACACTTCCTGTAATTATGATAGTGGAATATATTTTTGCGCTTGGAATGTCTTTGCTGACCTCGGCTGTTACCGTTTATTTCAGAGATCTCGAGCATATCCTGGGTATTGTGGCTATGGGATGGATGTACCTTACTCCTATCGTGTATCAGGTACCTCCAAAGTATGAAAAGTATTTTAATCTCAATCCTATGACGCATATAATTAACTGTTACAGAACGGTTTTGTACCGCAAGCAGGTACCAGACCTTTCGACGCTTCTTCTGGCGGCAGGACTGGGAGTATTCTTCCTTATTATCGGTACATTGGTATTCAACAAGCTACAAAAGCATTTTGCGGAGGAACTCTAATGGCAGAGAATGAAATTGCAATAGATGTCAAAGACGTGACAAAGAGCTTTAGGGTATACCTTGACAAGGGTTCACAGCTGAAGGAAAGGCTCCTCTCCTTCAAAAGGAATAGGTATGAGGAGCGAAAGGTGCTCAGGGGCATAAGCTTTAAAGTGAACAAGGGCGAGGCTATAGGTCTTATAGGCAGGAACGGCTGCGGTAAGAGTACTACTCTTAAGCTGCTGACGAGGATAATGTATCCCGATTCAGGAACTATAAAGATGAACGGCAGAGTTTCAAGCCTTATCGAGCTTGGAGCAGGCTTCCACCCGGATATGAGTGGCAGAGAGAACATCTATACCAACGCTTCCATATTCGGACTTACCAAAAAAGAGATAGATGCGAGATTACAGGATATTATCGATTTCTCGGAGCTTGCAAGCTTCATAGACAATCCCGTCCGTACCTACTCTTCGGGAATGTATATGCGCCTTGCCTTTTCTGTAGCAATAAATGTTGATGCAGATATACTCCTCATAGATGAGATACTTGCGGTAGGTGACGCCAATTTTCAGGCGAAATGTTTCAACAAGCTAAAGGAAATAAAGTCTCAGGGCACGACTATAGTCATAGTATCACATTCCCTCGGACAGATAGAGCAGATATGCGACCGCTCTATATGGATATTGGACGGTCTTATCCGCGCTGAAGGCAATCCCAAGGAAGTAGACCTTGAATACCTTGACTTCATGAGTCGCGAGATGCAGAAAAATATGAGCAGCGGCAATATCACCGGTGCTTGCGAGACAGAACGTCACGGCAACGGAAAGGCGCGTATAGAGAAGGTGTCCTCCTTTAATGTGGAAGGGGAGGAGCAGTCGGTTTTCCGTACGGGAGAGACGATAGTATTCAGGATAGACTACAGCGTAAATGAAAAGGTGGAGGACGCTGTTTTCGGCTTCGGAGTATTCAACAGCAAGGGAGTATCCTGCTACGGTACCAACACAAGGATAGAACGCTTTGACATTTATGATATTGCTGAAGATGGCACAACGGAGATAGTTCTGGAAAACGTCCCCCTGCTTCCTGATGTGTATACCTTTGATTTTACAATAGAATGTGGCGACGGTATCCCCGTAGACTACTGTCGCCATATATACAAGATAGAGATACTGTCAAGTGTCGGAGATGTGGGCGTGGCAAGGATAAAGCACAGCTTCGGGCTTGACGATAACGTGGTCAAGAACGAAAAAAGTAACTGAAAGGACATAAGAAATGGACAATATAAATATCGAGCAGATAATGGCTGATATAAAAAGAGAGATAAAGGAAAAGGGCCTTACTTCGGATATGCTCAGCTTTGAGGATATCCCCTACAAGAAGACCGCTCAAGGCGGCTCACCTGCGGAGGCTGTGGACTATGTGACATCTCATTACTATGTGCAGCCCTACCAGGAATTCACAGGCAATCCGGTGAAGGTATTCTTCAAGAAGGCTCTGCGCAAGGTCATGAGATTCTATGTTGACCCAATCGTTATGGAGCAGAACGACTTCAACGCCAATACAGCCATAGCTATAAAGGCTATATCCGAGGATAAGTCAAAGGATATGAACAGTAGGGTTGAGACCCTTGAGATAGTGAACAAGGAGCTTGTAAAGCGCCTTGACAAGCTAGAACACGAGAACGCAGAGCTCCGCAGCATTATCGCAAAGGAGCAGGCATAATGCGCGTAGTACAGCTACTTACCACACTCTCCTTCGGTGACGCTATAGGCAACGATACCATAGCCCTTAAGGGCGTTATCAGCGATATGGGGTACAAAACCGATATCTACGCTGAGAATATCGACAAGCGCCTCCCCGACGGCATAGCAAAAAAGGCTGCAAAGCTCCGTGACCTGAAGAAGGATGATGTTCTCATATATCACAAGTCTACCGGCACAGACCTTACATTCAAGCTTGAAAAGTACAAGTGCCGCAGGATAATGGTGTACCACAATGTAACACCTCCGGAGTTTTTTTGCTCCTACAGCATACCAGCAACACAGCTCACGGAGCTGGGCTACAAAGGGGTAGAGTTCCTCCGCGACAAGGTGGACTATGTGTTGGCAGTATCAGCATACAACAAATCTGAGCTTCTTAAAATGGGCTATACCTGCCCTATAGATATACGCCCCATACTTATAAAGTTTGAGGACTACAGGAAGGCTCCTGACGAAGCTGTGATAAAAAAATACAGCGATGGAAAAAAGAATCTTGTATTCGTGGGACGTATCGCTCCCAATAAGAGACAGGAAAACGTCATAAAAGCGTTTTACTGCTACAAGAAGCTGAATCCCGAGTCAAGGCTCATACTCGTTGGTTCTGCAAGGGGCATGGAAAACTATCAGGAGCGCCTTGTGAAGTACGCAAGGGCTCTCGGTATAGGCGACGACGTTATCTTTCCGGGACATATAAAGTTCAGCGAGATACTTGCATATTACCACCTTGCTGACGCATTCGTGTGCATGAGCGAGCATGAGGGCTTTTGTGTACCTTTGGTAGAAGCGATGTTTTTTGACGTTCCAGTGATAGCTTATGACACCAGCGCCATATCGGACACCCTTGGCGGCAGCGGAGTGCTTCTCGACAGCAACGATCCAGTATACGCGGCGGCTGTAATAGACAGAGTGCTCACTGACGACAAGCTCAGGGAGAGTATTATCGAGGGTCAGCGCAGACGTCTTGAGGACTTCTCCTACGAGAACGTCAGGGCTGTGTTCGAGAAGGAGCTCAGGGATTTCATAGAAGGCAGAAAAGGATAATAAAATGAAAAAAATAGGATTTGTTATCCCGTGGTACAGTGAGAAGATACCCGGCGGTGCCGAAATGGAGCTCCGCGGTCTCACCACGCATCTTCACGAGGCAGGAGTGGAAGTGGAAATGCTCAGCACCTGTGTGAAGGAGTTCTCCGCTGATTGGAACGAGAACTATTTCAGCGAGGGTACTGATACGGTACACGGGTTCACTATAAGGCGCTTCAAGGTAAGGAAGCGTAATACCAAGGCTTTTGACGCAGTGAATGCAAAGCTGATGAAGGGGCTGCCTGTCTCGGCTGAGGAGCAGCATACCTACGTAGAGGAAATGGTGAATAGTCCCGACCTTTGTGAGTATATCAGAGCTCATAAGGACGAGTATAGCCTTTTTGTGTTCATACCCTATATGTTCGGCACGACCTTCCATGGCTTGCAGGTCTGCCCTGAAAGATCAGTGCTGATACCCTGTTTCCATGACGAGCCTTATGTGTATATGGACGTATTCAAGCCGGTCTTCGAGAATATCGGCGGTATCATATACCACGCAAAGCCGGAGTACGAGTTGGCAAATCGTGTCTTTGACATGAGTCGCGTAAAGCAGGGCTGCCTTGGTGAGGGAGTATATACTGATCTCACCGGAAATGCTGCTGATTTCCGGAGCAAATTCGGCATAGACAGTCCATTTGTGATATACGCTGGAAGAAAAGACGAAGGCAAGAACGTCCACACCCTTGTGAAGTACTATTCAGAGTATGTCAAGCGAAGAGATACCGACCTTAAGCTCATACTCATAGGCGGAGGAAATATAGAGCTCCCCGGCGAGCTTGTAAAGCAGAAGAGGATAATCGATCTTGGATTCATAGATATACAGGACAAGTACAATGCTCAGGCAGCGGCAGAGTTTCTCTGTCAGCCTTCAACCAACGAGAGCTTCTCCCTTGTCATTATGGAGAGCTGGCTGTGCGGACGTCCGGTGCTCGTGAACAGCGGCTGCGCGGTAACGAGAAATTTCGCTTCAGAGTCAAACGGCGGACTATATTTCGGTGACTATTTCGAGTTCGAGGGCTGTACGGATTGGTTCCTGAGCAATAAGGAGAAAGCAGCACAGATGGGCGAAAACGGCAGAAGCTATGTCCGCAGTAATTTTGCATGGGACGTTATCGTTGATAAATACATGAAGTTTTTCAGAGAAGTGAGCGGAGATAAGGAATAATGAAAAGGATAGCTCTTGTCAATCAGAGATACGGACTTGAAGTCAATGGCGGCTCGGAGTACTATACTCGGCTCATCGCCGAAAGACTCGCAGGTAGCTTTGATGTGGACGTCATCACAACAAAGGCTCTTGAATACACCACATGGGACAATTACTACAAGGCTGACGAGGAGGAAATAAACGGAGTTAGAGTGCTCCGTTTCCCAGTGGCAAAGCCCCGTGCAAAGGACTTCAACGACTATAACGGAAAGTATCTGCGCTCGAGAAATTATAGCACAGAGGCAGAAAAGACATGGTTTGAGAAGCAGGGACCCTATTCTCCTGCGGCGATAGACTATATACGCAGCAACAGAGACAAATACGACGTTTTTATATTCGTTACCTATCTGTATTATCTTACCGTCACGGGACTTCCTGAAGTGGCTGATAAGGCGGTGCTGATACCAACAGCTCACGAGGAGCCCTATATACACTTTAAGACATTCGAGAAGCTTTTCACTCTCCCGAAAGCCTTTGTTTTCCTTACCGACGAGGAAAAGGCTATGGTGCAGAGGCTTTTTGACTGCAAGGACATACCCTGTCGGGTAATGGGTACGGGAGTTGAGGTTCCCTGTGAGCCTGATGAATCGGCTTTCCGCAGCAAGTTCGGCATTGAGGGCGATTACCTGATATACGTTGGACGTATCGACGAGGGCAAGAACTGCCCGGCAATGTTCAGATACTTCATTGAATACAAAAAACGACGTCCCGATAGCGGACTTAAGCTGGTGCTAATGGGTAAGCCGGTATGCGATATACCCTCCCATAAGGATATAATCAGCCTCGGCTTCGTCAGCGAGGAGGACAAGTTCAGCGGCATAGTCGGAGCGAAATGTCTTTGGCTGCCGTCAAATTTCGAGAGCCTTTCAATATCGGTGCTGGAAGCGATGACGCTGTCGGTACCTGTGATAGTCAACGGCGTCTGCGAGGTGCTCAAAGGGCACTGTATAAAGAGCAACGGCGGTCTGTATTATACGGATTATTTCGAGCTTGAAGGTATACTCGACTATATAATGTCCCACGGCAGGGAGTACGGGCTCATGCGTCAGAACGCAAAGGCTTACGTTGACAGGAACTACCGTTGGGAGGTAATAATGGAAGGCTTCAGGGAGGTTATCGGCAGAATATGAGCGAAAAAGCAAAGAAAAAGGAACGCAGACTGCCTGCGTTCAATCCCCGGTATATCGTAACTCTTGCGCTGGCGGCGCTGATATTTTTCATGAATATACCAATGGTCGGCAAGTGCTACAGCCCCTTCGTTTACAACGACGAAATGGGCTACTGGATGCACGCAGCCGAATTGGCAGGACTTGACTGGAGAGGCGTTTCCGAAACGGTAGGTTGGTATTCCTACGGCTACAGTCTGCTGCTTCTACCTCTGGTGAAGCTGATATCCGACACAGTGCTGCTCTACCGTGCGGCTCTTGTCATGAATATAATAATGGACGAGATCTGCTATTTTATGTTCATATACATAATCAGGAGGCTTTTCCCGAAACTGGAGATACTTCCTGCAAGTGTTGTTGCGGCGGCAGGAATGCTGTATACCTCATACCAGTTCAACTCAGGCGTGGCATTTTCTGAGACTGTCCTGCTGCTTGCGGCTACGATAGTGACCTTACTCATAGTAAGGATAATGCAGAAGCCCACATACATAAATGCAGTAAGCCTCGGTCTTTTCAGCGTGTATATGTACATGGTACACAACAGGACTATAGGCATAGTCGCGTCCGTGGTATTCGTTTTGGCAGCCGCTGTTGTTTGCAAAAAGATAAAGCTCAGTCACGGCGGCGCGTTCATGCTTGCTCTCACAGCCGGCTTCATAGCCGATAAGCTGATAAGGAGACGTCTTGTCAGCGCCCTTTGGAGCAGCGGCTCCTCCGGAAATGACGCAGGCACAGTTTTTGAAAAGATGAAGATAGCCTTTTCCTCAGCCTCTGGCTTGTATAAGCTGATTGGAGTAATGTCGGGACAGATCTTTTCAATATCGGCAGGCACCTTCTGTCTGGTGCTGTTCGCTCTGCTCATAATGGCAAAGCGTGGAGCGACAGGCTTATATAATGCGCGGAAAGCGATTAAGGGCGGCAAAAAGCTCTTCGAGACTGCTGACAGCAGGTTCTTTATGTTCCTGTTCATATTCTGCGCGTTTATATCTACATATTTCATCAGCTGCATTTTCATGATAGATTTCCAGCGTATCGACCATATCCTGTATACAAGATACTTCGATATAGTTGTGGGACTGCTTATAATGATCGGCATAATTTTCCTGTTTGAAGCCGATAAACGGGATGTGCTCATTATGATGTTCATACCCTTTATCATGAGGCTGGGAGCCAGCGGAGTTTCAAGGATACTGCCCCTTGTTGAGGATCAGGTCTTCAACAAGGTCTGCGCACCGCCTATATGCAAGCTCTTTGAGGAAAATCATCAGTACTTCCATGGATTCATAAGCTATTCGCTGTCATGGTTCTTTGCACTTGCGGCTATATCCTGTATGCTCAGGTGGAAAAAGCTGTGCATATACCTTTGCTCAGCGATATGCGCAGTTCTGTTCACTGTCAATACTCCCAGCGCACAGCTTGCTATAACTGTGAATCAGGAGGCTTACGAGGGCGACCGTGCTCTCTGCGCAAGAGCGAAGGAGCTGCCTGAGAAGCAGATATATGTAATTCGTGACGCAGGGACCTTCATATCTTTCTTACAGTACGAAATGCATGATATACGTGTTGAGGTAACAGAGGACCCCGACGCCATCAGCGAAGAGGGATATATCTTTGCTCCCAACAGCGACCTTATAGAGCTTATGGGACATGAGATCATCGACCGCTCCGACAGGCATATAATCTATTCCACATCAAAGACGGAAACAGACAGCATAAATATCCCCCTCGACTTGATGAACGTATTCGACACCGAGTGCTATATACCTTCCGAGGACGTCATAAATAGCTCGGAGGAATTCAACTATCTATGCTACGGACCGGGGCTGCGTCTGGCAGAGGGCTCCTACTCCTTCATGTTGGATATGAGCTTCTCAGGCTACTACGGTGATGCCGAGATAGGCTATGCCGAGATAAGCAGTGATGCCGGCGAGACTATATACGCTCACGAGGAGATAACAGCAGATATGCTTGGAAAAGACGGAAGGCTGGAACTCGACCTCGATGCAGAGCTTGAGACGGAGACTGAGAAAGCGGAGATAGTGGTATATCTTTATGAGCCTGAGAGTATATCCGCAAGACTCAGATCCATTGAAGTAAAAACGGAGGGCTAAGAAAATGAAGCTTATAATCCAGATACCGTGCTATAACGAGGAGGAGACCCTCGAGCTGGCATACAGCGACCTGCCGCGGCATATAGACGGTATCGACACTATAGAATATCTCATAATCAACGATGGAAGTAAGGACGGGACAGTTCAGCGTGCAAGAGAGCTGGGCTTTCATCACATAGTTTCCTTCAAGAGAAATAAGGGACTTGCCAAGGGATTTATGGCTGGTATAGATGCCTGCCTGCATCTTGGCGCGGATATAATCGTAAATACTGACGCTGACAATCAATACTGCGGAGCGGATATCGAAAAGATAGTTCGCCCCATACTTGACGAAAAGGCAGATATAGTCATAGGCGAACGCCCTATCGACAAGACTGAGCATTTTTCATGGAAAAAGAAGAAGTTCCAGCATATCGGAAGCTGGGTGGTCCGAGTTGCCTCGGGTACTGATATACCCGACGCTCCCAGTGGATTCAGAGCCTATTCAAGGGAGGCTGCGCTGAGGCTCAACGTAGTCAACGAGTACACCTATACTCTTGAAACTATCATACAGGCAGGTAACAGCAAGACTGCCATGACATCAGTCCCCATAAGGACGAATCCTGAGACCAGACCTTCCCGTCTGTTTTCAAGCATGTGGCGCTATATGAAGCGATCCTCCACGGTTATAACCCGTTCCTTCGTTATGTACAAGCCGCTGAAGTTCTTCATGACTATCGGTTTTGTTCTCCTTCTCTTCGGAGCTGTGCTGGGAATAAGGTTCCTTGTGCTCATGGCAATGGGCGAGGGCGGCGGACATATACAGTCCCTTATACTTACTGCCATACTGGTGATGATGGGCTTCCAGACCATTACCATAGGTCTGCTTGGCGACACTATCTCGGCTAACAGAAAGCTCCTCGAGGACGTGCAGTACAGAGTAAGAAAAATGGACTGCGGAAAGAGCGACGAGGAAATGAAGAATGAAAAGTAAGAAGAAAAAGATAGTGATGATAGGTCCCGTTTACCCGTACAAGGGCGGTATAGCTCATTATACGGGAGCAATGGTGAAGAACCTGAAAAAAGATTTCGACGTCGAGACCGTATCCTACAAAATGCAGTATCCGAAGCTGCTTTTCAGGAACGAACAGAAGGACTTTGACAACGATCTTTTCATGATACCTGGGACAAAGTATCTCATAAACACGGCAAATCCTATAAACTGGCTGATATCGGCGCATAAGATAAAAAAGATGAAGCCAGACCGTATTATCGTGCAGTGGTGGCACCCTTATTTTTCGCCATGCTATACTGCTCTTTCCTTTATGTTGAGAGGAATACCGAAGATATTCGTATGTCATAACGTATTCCCACACGAGCGCTTTCCTATGGATCGCTTTCTCACAAAACGCGCATTGAAAAGAGGCTCGGCTTATATAACCCATTCCGAGAAGGAAGCCTCCGACCTTAAGGAGATAACCTCTTCGCCAGTGTACGAGGCTACGGTACATCCCGTATACAACGCTTTTAAGATACAGAATATGGGCAGGGAGCAGGCAAAGCAGGAGGCAGGCTCAGCTCCGGATAAAAAAATGCTTCTTTTCTTTGGATTTATCCGTGATTATAAGGGGCTACGCCATATTATAGATGCCATGCCAGAGATAGTAAGATACGATCCTAAAATAGAACTCTGGATAGTAGGTGAGTTCAGAAGCGACAAAGAAGTCTATATGGAGCAGATAAAAAAGAGCGGAGTTGAGAGCAATATAAGGATAGTTGACGGTTATATCCCTGACAGTGGCATAGAGAAGTATTTTGCAGCGGCGGATATAGTTGTGCTGCCTTATGAATCCGCTACACAGAGTGGTATAGTGCAGATAGCCTACGGTTTTGAAAAGCCAGTTATTGCCACGAACGTGGGAGGGCTACCTGAGGTGGTGCTTGACGAAAAGACAGGGTATATCGTACCGCCTAAGGATTCTCATGCGCTTGCAGAGGCTGTATGCCGCTTCTTCCGCGAGGAAAAGGCAGAGGAATTTACAGAAAACGTCCGCAGGGAAGCTTACAAATATTCATGGGACAGAATGAACGAGGTAGTTCAGCGTCTTTCAGAAAAGACAGGTGCTCATGAAGGATAAGCTGAACATAAAGAAACTGCTGAAGCTTGCAGGACATCTGGTAGTAATTCTGGCGCTTGCCTTTGTTGTTAAGAAGATAATAGAAATGGACATAAAGTTGGGAGACCTCAGCTCCCCCAGTGTTATAGGAGCCTTTGTACTGAGCCTTGTGATACAGGCGGCACAGATAATTATAGCCTGTTTCCCGTGGCTCATGTTCACTAGGTCACTTTCTGGCAGGAAGATACCATATTCTGCGGCTATGCCCGTGTATACGCAGTCGAATATATACAAATATCTGCCCGGAAACGTCTTCCAGTACGTAGGACGAAACAAGCTGGCTGCGGATATGGATATAAGCCATGTGGACGTAGCCTGTGCTACTATACTCGATGTTTTTTTCTGCGTGTTCTGGACGGGAATGGTTTCGGTCATACTTCTCGGCAGCAAGATAGCCGAGCTCCTAGATAAGTACGGCAGGAACCTGTTTATTGCAGGAGCGGCGGGGATACTACTTCTAATAGCATCTTTTGCAGTTGTATGGTTGAAATTCCGTGGCAGGCTTCAAAGTTATCTTTCACGCTATTCAAAGGCATTTGAAAAGAGCAACCGACTGCAGCTCCTGAGCGGCATATTCTACTATTTCGCTCATAACATCGTATCCGCGGCGATGTATTTTTGCTGTATGGCTCTTATAGTGCCGCAGGCAGGCACAAAGGAGCTCTTGACGCTAACGGGAGCTTTTATGTTTGCATGGATAATTGGCTTTGTTACGCCGGGAGCCCCCGGCGGTATAGGTATACGTGAGGGCGTTATGATGTTCGTTTGCGGAAACAGCTATGCGGACAGGATACTGCTTTTCGTGCTGATAATGCGTATAGCCTCGGTGTTTGCTGACGTATCGGCATTCCTTATCGGCAGGATATATGCCAAAGCTAAGAACCATTAGCCGAATTTGTTAATGCATAATTTGTAATGCGTCATGAATTGTGTTGGTTTACGCCGATAAATTATGAATGATCGTTTATAGGTGCGGATATTATCCGCCTGGAAACAGGTAAATAACATGGAAAAAATTGAAAGATCTTAACATAAACTCCCGAAATGAAGCAATTGCTTTTCTTAAAAGGCTGTGGAACGGCGAAAGTGTTCCCTGTTCAATATGCGGCAGCGATCTTGAATTGCTTCATAAAAAAGCCAAAAAGAGCGACTGCGACTGGCAGTGCATGCACTGAGAAAAAGTCATCAAGACTCTTGACTTGCTGGATGAATTAAATGAACAATGAAGTAAAAAAGCAGTTCACTAATGAGCTGCTTTTTTCAGGCGGATAAACAAAAGGAACGCCGAGGACGGCGTTCCCCTGTAATTATACTCCGTATACCCGCGAGGCTATATCCACGGTCTGCTTTGCATCCTTGGCATAGTAATTCGCGTGTATCTGCTCAGCGTAGGAGGCTGTAAGCACAGCTCCACCCACCACCGTTTTACATTCGGGGTATTTCTCGTTGAGCTGGCGAAGAGTCTCAGCCATAGCGCCGAGAGTGGTCGTCATAAGTGCAGAAAGTCCGACAAGACTCACCTTGTTCTCAATGGCAGCATTTACGATAGTCTCGGGGGGCACGTCCTTACCGAGATCTATGACCGTGAAGCCGTAGCTGTCGAGGAGCACCTTGACGATGTTCTTGCCGATATCGTGTATATCTCCGTGTACTGTAGCGAGCACAACCTTGCCCTTGGATACGCTCTCACTGTTTGCGGAGGAAAGCTTAGTCTTTATTACCTCGAAGCAAGCCTGAGCAGCTTCTGCTGTGAGTATCAGCTGCGGCAGGAATATCTTGCCCTTTTCAAACTTTGCACCTGCGTTGTCAAGAGCAGGTATGAGATAACCATTTATTATCTCCATAGGATCGACGGTATTCATAAGCTCCTCGGCGGCTTTTACGGCTTGGTTTTTCAGACCGTTCTCCACCGAGTACATTATATCCGGAGCTCCCTTGTCCTGTGCAGGGGGAGAAGCTTTTGGTGCACTGTCGTCCTGAGCATATATGCTTATGAAATCCGCGGAATTACGGTCTATACCTGCAAGGAGACGGTAAGCTCGAACAGCTCCGATTATACTCTCGATATTGGGATTGATGATAGGCAGAGTAAGACCGCTGTGTAGAGCCATAGTGAGGAAAGTGCGTGTTATAAGCTCGCGGTTCGGTAGTCCGAAGGATATATTTGAAACACCGAGTACCGTGTTCAGTCCCAGCTCTGTTTTAACCCTGTGGAGAGCGTTGAGGGTTTCCATAACGCCGTCCTGCTCTGCGGAAGCCGTAAGGGTAAGGCAGTCTATAAATACGTCCTCTTTGGGTATCCCGTACTCAATAGCGCGGCGGAGTATCTTTTCCGCGATAGCAAATCTGCCGTCGGCAGTTTTCGGAATACCGCCCTTGTCGAGGGCAAGTCCCACCACGGAAGCACCATACTTCTTGACGAGTGGGAGTATAGCTTCGAGGGAATCGTCCTCGCCGTTTACGGAGTTAACTATTGGCTTACCGTTGTACACGCGTAAACCTGCTTCAAGCACATCAGGTATGGTGGAATCCAGCTGCAAGGGAGTGTCGCATACGCTCTGTATAGCCTTTACGGCAGTTACCATCATTTCCTTTTCGTCTATGCCTGGCAGGCCCACATTTACGTCCAGTATCTCAGCGCCTGCATGTATCTGCTCAACTGCCTGACCAAGGATATAGTCCACGTCATGGGCAAGAAGAGCTTCCTTGAAGCGTTTTTTGCCGGTTGGGTTTATACGCTCGCCGATGACCCTCGGCTGATTTATTGTAACGCAATTTACAGCTGAACAGGCGATACTTGCACGGACTATCCTTCTCGTTTGCTTTTCTGTGCCGGAAAGAGCCTCTATCATAGCCGAAATATGGTCCGGAGTAGTTCCACAGCAACCTCCGAATACAGTAACTCCGGCATTTGCCAGCTTTACGGCACTCTCAGCAAAGTCCTGCGGACCCACGTTATATTCATTGGTAACAGGATCTGGGAGACCGGCATTAGGCTTTGCGATGACCGGCAGGGTCGTAAGTGCGCATATCCTGTCGAGAACAGGGAAAAGCTCATCTGGACCGAGGGAACAGTTGACGCCTATAGCGTCAGCACCGAGACCTTCCAGTACAGCCACCATACACTCTGGTGATACGCCCGTGAAGGTACGCATATTCTCCTCAAAGGTCATAGTGACGAGTACGGGCTTGTCTGAGTTCTCCTTTGCTGCGAGAACAGCTGCTTTTACCTCATACAGATCTGTCATTGTCTCTATGACTATAACGTCGGCTTCTTTTCCTGCGAGAACGAGCTCTTTGTACACCTCGTATGCGTCCTCGAATCTGAGGGTACCGGCAGGCTCAAGGAGCTGACCGATAGGACCAAGGTCAAGAGCGACGAGTGCCCTGCCTGCGGCGGCTTTACGGGCGTTGGAAACGCCTGCGGAGACAACCTCCTCTACGGTATGACCACTTTTAGCCAGCTTGAAACAGTTAGCACCGAAGGTATTTGCGTAGATTATATCGGCTCCGCTTTCAACGTACATACGGTGTATGCGCATTATAGCTTCTGGGTCGGTTATATTAAGCAGTTCAGGTACGTGCTCGGTTTTTATACCGTGAGCCTGCAGCATGGTGCCCATGCCGCCGTCAAGGAATACGAAACTGTTGTTCTCAAGCAGGGAATAGAATTTTTGGGACATATTTATCTCCTTATTCTGACTTAAAAGTGCCTATGCATCTGAAATTGCTTAGGTTCTCCTCAAGGTCGTGGAGCACTGCCTTTACGCTGGGGTCGGAGAGCTTTCCGCTGAAATCGAGGAAGAACATTACGTCGAAGCTTCCGTCGCGTATGGGACGGTTCTCTATCCTGAGAAGGTTCATGCCGTTCACGAAGAATTTGGTCAGCAGACGGTAAAGACTACCCTCCCTATGGGGGATAGTGAGCATTACGGATACCGCGTCGGAATCCTCTGCCACCTGTAGATCTTTGGAAATTATTATGAACTGAGTGCGGTTTATAGTGCAGTCCGCTATATCACGGGCAAGTATCTCAAGACCGAGCCTCTGAGCGCAGTCCACAGAGCAAATAGCTGCTATGTTTTCTTCGCTCCTAAGGACTTTTTCTGCAGCTGTGGCGGTATTGCTGTACTCAGCCTTTTTTAGTTTTGTCCTGCTGAGAAATACCTCGCACTGCGAAAGAGCCTGCCTGTGGGAGTAAACACAGGAAATATCCTCTATTTTTGTGCCACTTTTAGCAGCAAGGCAGTGATTTATCTCAAGAGTGACCATTTTCACGATATAGAAGGGGTATTTTGCCATAAGGTCGTAGGTGCTGTCAACAGAGCCTGCGGTGGAGTTCTGAACGGGGAGAACGCCGTAGTCCACTTCTCCTGCCTGCACAGCCTTGAAAACGTCCTCAAATGACGGATAAAAGGTGAAATCCCTGTCTCCGAATACAGTTCTTGCAGCAGATTCCGAGTTGGCTCCAGATGTGCCTTGACAGCCCACCTTTTTTGCCCCTGCAAAATCCGGTTCAGAATAGCTGTAATCCGCAGAGCCTGCAAGAATAGCACGGTTCTGCAATATCTTGCTAATGTCCATGATATTGGTGAAAAGAGCGGTAGTGCCGTTTTCAAGCTCACTGTTTCCGGTCAGTACCCTGATGCGCTCGATAATCTCCTGTTCACGTCCACCTTGAAAAACAGGCATATCGTGCTGTTTTTTGAAGTCGGCAACGTCTCTGCAAAGCTCCATTCGTTTGAGGAAAAGTGAGAGGATACTGCTGTCGATTTCATCTATCCCGTCGCGAAGCTGTTTAAGATCCATAAAAAATACCTCCGATTTAAGCCCTTAGCTTTCAGCCCTTAGCTTTTAGCCTTTAGCTCTCCAGGGCAGGCAGCTAAAGGCTAATGGCTAAAGGCTAAAGCTCATTGATATACCTCACATATTATAGCATTTATTTTTGTAGAAATCAATAAAAAAGGGATAAATATATTGCAAAGGGTACTTGTTTTATGTTATAATAATATAGTGTATGGTGAGAAACTGTACTATTATGAACTTTTAAACAAAAAAACAGGTAAAAAACATTGAAAAAAGTCAGAATACTGGGGATAGATCCGGGCTACGCAATAGTTGGGTTCGGAGTCCTCGATTACGACGGCGTAAGGTTCACGCCCGTAGAGTACGGGGCGGTGCTGACAGAAGCCGGAACGCCCTTCCCCGAGCGGCTCAGAGCTATACACGAGGACATCGAGTACATATTCGAGAAGTTTTCTCCCGAATGTATGGCGGTGGAGCGGCTCTACTTCACAACTAACCAGAAAACGGCTATAGACGTGGCTCAGGCGAGGGGAATAACAGTGCTTTCAGCTGCAAAGCGTAATATTCCCGTATCGGAATATACTCCTCTACAGGTCAAGCAGTCTGTAGTGGGCTACGGAAAGGCTGAAAAGAAGCAGGTTATGGAAATGACAAGGCAAATACTTGGTCTTGCACAGATACCAAAGCCTGACGACGCTGCTGACGCTCTTGCTATAGCGATATGCCATGGGCACAGCATAAGGTGGAGCTGAAAACTGAGAATGTAGAATTGAGAATGGAGAATTGAGAATCAATGATATACAGTGTAAAAGGTACCATTACGGTGAAGGAGCTCGGTTTTGCTGTGATAGAATGCGGCGGAGTGGGCTATGGCTGCCGTACCTCATACAATACGGTGTCTCAGCTGGGCGATATTGGTAGTGAGGCCAAGCTGTACACATATCTTTACGTCAGAGAGGACATTGTGGAGCTCTTCGGCTTTGCAACGCTTCAGGAGCTTAGCTGCTTCAAGCTGCTAATATCCGTATCTGGTGTGGGTCCGAAGGCGGCAACGGCGATACTTTCGGATATTACTCCGGAGAGGTTTGCTCTCCTCGTAGCCTCTGGCGACAGCAAGGCATTCACAAAGACAAAGGGCATAGGTGCCAAAACAGCACAGAGGCTTGTCCTTGAGCTGAAGGATAAGATATCCTCAGAGTCCATAAGCGGAAGCATAAGCAGCGACGCTGCCGCGCTTGCCAGCATACCGGCAGGGGAAGCTTCATCGTCAGTGTCGGAGGCTCTCGAAGCACTTATGGTGCTAGGCTATACTCAGGGAGAGACGGCTCCTATACTCGGAAAGCTCGACCCCTCCCTCAGTACGCAGGAACTTATAAAGGAAACACTGAAACTAATGGCGGCAAAAAATATGCGCTAAGAAAATATACATGTAAGGAAGGTTACTGTTATGATGAATCTTGACGAATTGCTGAAAGCAGCAATAAAGGACCCCTCACAGCGCTCATTGTTCTTGCAGACACTCATCAAGAGCGACGTATATGTTATATGCAAGAATCCTGTCAAGCAGGAGCGCGACCGTGCAGAGGGAGGTATTCAGCTTGAACTGATAACCACCCAGAATCCCGACGGCGATATTTTCATACCCTTCTTCACAAGCTACCGTGCGCTCCAGCAGTTCGCAAAGCGTTATGTTGACTGCTATAAAATAAACTGCCTGCGTCTTTTCGACCTTATACAGTCGGTATCAGCGGTGCTTAACCCAAATTCCTACGGCAAGGAGTTCTCCTCACAGGAGATAACGAGCATACTCTTAATCGCACGAAATCTTAAAATTAAGGCTATCTCCTACAACGAAGCCGATATTATCAGCTACCGTCCTGTGGAGCATTCCGTGGATCATATCATCAGAGCTGCCTGCAAATTCCTTTCAAAGCAGCCTAATGTTGACCGCGCCTACATCATGGAGATGATAAAGGGCTGCGAAAAGCCGCAGATACTCCTTGTGCTGGACATGATGGGCAGTACGAGAAAGCTGTTCGTTCCGCTGTCAAAGTACCTCTCAAAGGTCGTAAAAGCCAATGAGCACCTGTGCTTTATCAGCTTCGAACAGGATATGGGCAAGAAGGCTGCGGAGACCGTAGAGCCTTTCTATGTCCGCAAAAAGAGATTCTTTGAGAAATAATACAGAGGTGTTCACTTGATACAGACAGAGGATATGGAGTTCGCTCCGAGGATAATTACTCCCGAGAATACTGCCGAGGACAGCGATACGGAGCTTAGTCTCAGACCGCAGACCCTTCACGAGTATATCGGGCAGGACAAGGTTAAGGAAAACCTTGCCATATATATCGAGGCTGCAAAGCGAAGGAGCGAGCCGCTCGACCATGTGCTGCTGTACGGTCCTCCCGGACTTGGAAAGACCACTCTTTCCTCCATAATAGCACATGAGCTCGGTGTTAACCTCCGCGTTACCACAGGTCCGGCGATAGAGAAGCCCGGCGACCTTGTATCATTGCTCACCAGTCTTTCCGATAACGATGTGCTTTTCATTGATGAGATACACAGACTGTCCCGTGCGGTGGAGGAGATACTATACCCTGCACTGGAGGACAGAGTTATAGACATAATCATAGGCAAGGGGCCTGCTGCACGTTCCATACGCATGGACCTTAAGCCCTTCACGCTCATAGGTGCCACTACGAGAGCAGGACAGCTTTCTGCTCCGCTAAGAGATCGCTTCGGTGTAATACAGCGCCTTGAGCTTTATACCAAAGATCAGCTCACAGATATCGTGAGAAGAAGCTCGATGATACTCGGCATCCCCTGCACCTCCGATGGAGCTGCAGAAATAGCCGGAAGAGCAAGAGGTACGCCCCGTATAGCAAACCGCCTTCTGAAAAGAGTGCGTGATTTCGCCGACGTCATGGGCAATGGTCAGATTACGCAGGAGATAGCCTCCATAGCCCTCAGCCGACTTGATATTGATAATCTCGGACTTGACGGACTTGACAGGCGTATGCTTGAAATGATAATCAGAGGCTACGGCGGCGGTCCCGTGGGACTTGAGACCCTTGCTTCGGCTATAAATGAGGAGAGTGTTACCCTTGAGGACGTATGCGAACCCTTCCTTATGCAGCTTGGCTTTCTTGGGAGAACTCCCCGTGGAAGAGTTGCCACAAGGCTTGCTTACGAGCATCTCGGGATAAAGCTGCCGGAACAGACACCGGAGCCAGGAGATGGACAGCTTAGCTTCTGACGACGCTTCCGCAATGGGAGAAGGGGTAGAAAATGCTTATAAAGGGTTCAAGGAGATACAATCTCAGACATAACAGCGAGAAGGTCGAGCAGCCTGCCTTCGGAAAGATGATAAATGGGCAGGGCCTTGGGTTCGTGTCGCGGCTCAGATATGGTATATGTCCCATGAGTTTTAACGGTTGCGAGGTCATCGCGGTACACAATGCACTGGTATACCTTGGAAAGCCTCAGATGATAGGAGACGTAGCTTTCTATATGGAGCGCTTTCGCGTACTGATGGGATTTTTTGGCTGCAACGCCTACAGTCTCGGCAGGGCTCTGAAACATTTTGGAGCCGATTGCCAGCGTGTAAAGAGTACCGATGGTGCAAAGGCTTTTATAATCACATTCTGGACGAAGCGTCCCCTGTTTTCGATGATACACACGGTATTGTGTGTGAGGGAGGCAGGTATGATAAAGGTATATAACCGCTACAACAATGTCGGCACTGTTGAGTTGTGCAACAGCGTTGAAGAGGTAGCAGGGAAATACCGCCCCATAGCGATATATAAGATAAGTTGAGAGCGTAGAGCTGGCTCTGAGCATTAAGCGGAAATGGGTGTACATGGTAAAAATGTTTTTTATTCGTGGCCAGAAAATTTCACTCTCAACTCAAGAAGGAGATCTCATTAATGGCAAGATTGTTCGGTACTGACGGACCGAGAGGTATTGCGGTGACCGACCTCACCTGCGAGCTGGCAATGCAGACTGGAAGGGCTGCCGCCACAGTGCTTGCGAATAAGGACGGCAAAAGAACCAGAATACTCATCGGTAAGGACACACGTATATCCTCCGACGCGCTGGAAGCAGCAGTTTGTGCAGGAATATGCTCTGTCGGTGCTGACGCGGAGCTCCTTGGGATAGTTCCTACTCCTGCGGTAGCTCACCTAATAAGCGCTCATAAGGCGGACGGAGGGATAATGATATCTGGAAGCCATAACAGCGCCGAATTTAATGGACTTAAGATATTCTGCGGCAGAGGTCATAAGGTAATGGAGGAGGCAGAAGACGAGATAGAACGTCTTGTGCTATATGCGCCGGAGGAGATGAAGTCCCGCAAAAACGAAGAGGTGGGACGTATCATACACTCCGAGAGTTCTGCTGCGGCTGAATACACTGAACACGTAAAGAAGGCGGCAAATACCGACCTCAGCGGTCTTAAGGTCGCTGTGGACTGCGCAAACGGCTGCGCGGCATACACCGCAGGGAAGCTTTTCAGCGAGCTCGGCGCAGAGGTGCTTGTGATATACGACAAGCCCGATGGTACCAATATCAATAAGGACTGCGGCAGCACCCATATACAGCATCTTATGGAGTACGTGACGGAGAATGGCTGCGACTGCGGACTTGCCTTTGATGGTGACGCAGATCGGTGTATTGCCGTTGACGAGCAAGGCAGTATGATAGACGGCGACAGACAGCTCGCCATATTCGCCAATAGCATGAAGGAGAACGGCACCCTTGAAAACGGTACCGCCGTGATAACCGCCATGAGCAGTCTCGGTTTGCGTAAATACGCCGCAGCAAACGATATAAGGCTTGTGAGTTCCGGAGCAGGAGCAAGGTACGTGCTGGAGCGTATGCTTGAAGGAGGCTACAGACTGGGTGGAGAGCCAAATGGACATATCATATTCCTCAGCGACAGCGGAACAGGTGACGGACAGCTTGCAGGAGCAAGGCTCATGGGCATAATGAAGCGGAGCGGTCTTAAGCTGAGTCAGCTTGCAGATGATATTCCGGCTTATCCTCAGGTTAAGCTTAATGTAAGAATTTCGCCGCGGTTCAAGGAACTGTGGAAAAACGAGAAGAGCGTCACGGAGCTGATAGAGAGATTCGAGAAGGAACTCGGCAGCGAAGGAAGGATAATGGTGCGCGAGAGTGGAAAGGAGCCTATCGTTCGAATAATGACTGAGGGCAATGACTTCGGCAGGATAAACGATATGGCTGTTGAGATAGCTCAGCGGATAAAGGAAAAATGCACGGCTGGCGAATGACAGCCGGTAATACATAAGGAGCATTCATTTTGAGAACAGCAGATAACTGGAAGGATTACAGTATAATAGATACGTCTGACGGAGAAAAGCTGGAGAAGTGGGGCGGCATAAGCCTTGTACGCCCTGATCCGCAGATTATATGGAAGACTGAGCGGAATGATCCACTCTGGAAAAATGCGGATGGTTATTATCACCGCTCCAATCAGGGCGGCGGAAAGTGGGAGTTCCGCAAAAGGCTTCCAGAATCGTGGAATATAAGCTATGGAGACCTCACTTTCAATATCCGTCCCACTGGCTTCAAGCATACGGGACTTTTCCCCGAACAGGCTGTGAACTGGGATTTTATGGCAAATAAGATACGCAGTGCAGGACGTGAGATAAACGTACTCAACCTGTTTGCCTATACTGGCGGAGCAACTCTTGCCTGTGCGGCGGCAGGGGCTTCCGTATGCCATGTTGACGCCTCAAAGGGCATGGTGCAATGGGCAAGGGACAATGCGGCGGCTTCTGGACTAACCGAAAAGCCAATACGCTGGATAGTGGACGACTGCGAGAAGTTCATAGCCCGTGAGATACGCCGCGGCAGAAAGTACGACGCTGTGATAATGGACCCTCCCAGCTATGGAAGAGGTCCAGGCGGCGAGGTGTGGAAGTTGGAAAACTGCGTTTATGACCTTGTCAAGCTGTGTTCGGGAGTACTTTCTGATGAGCCACTTTTCTTTCTGATAAACAGCTATACCACGGGACTTTCACCGTCTGTTATGGGATATATATTAGGCAGTGTGCTTACAGATAAATTCGATGGCGGAGTCAGCTTTGATGAGATAGGGCTCCCCGTAAAGTCTACGGGTATGACATTGCCCTGCGGCTCCACTGCAATCTGGCAAGCTGAGCCGTTAGCTGTTAGCCTTTAGCCTGTAGGGACGGATATTATCCGCCCGCAAAAACGATAAAATCTTTTGCTTGAAAAAATGATATTGGAGAAATGATTATGGGAAAAACGAAAGATTTGTTAGGATATACGTTCAGAGAAATGCTTTGAGAGCGACTGAAATACTTGTTGATACAGTAACAGGGGTAAATTATCTGTATCATGCTTGGTCCAATACGGGCGGACTATCAGTAATGCTTGACAAAGACGGCAAGCCCGTGGTGTCATCAACTTCTTAAATAGAAGCAATGAAGAAATAAAGACAGAATATGAAAAATACTTATCGCATTTGCTGTGGCAGCAATGGTGTTTGCTGCAGTATCATGCAGTGATACAAAAGAAGATAAACCTTCTGAAAAAGAGAATACAACTGCTTCTGAGGCTGTCGCTGATGAGGTGACAACTGAGGAAGAAACAGAAGATGAGTTTACAAAAATGCCCAGAGAAGAACTTGAAGAAGATATGGAAAGATGTGCTGATATCACCTTACAGGAGATGACGTTAAGAAAGCGTTTTCAGAGCTCGGGATAGATTATGATGGTACAAGAGCTTCACTGATTAAATCAGTATTGTCTTTTACAAGTGCTGACAGGACCGCTGACAATGAGTTGGCTTGCAGGATAGCTTCCATTGAGAAAGCAATTGAGTTCCAGTATTATTCATCAGTTTTTCATAATCTGTCAGACAGACATGATGTGTATATAAAGGGCAATTGTAGCAGATTACTTTCGGATAATGAAATATCTCACGTATATGTACTTATCTTTTCAGACAGTAACAGTGAGTATTCCTTATTGGTGGAAGGTCCTTCATAGGAAGAGATACTTATGATGTGCTCGACTATATCTTTAGTTAAAGAACAGGGATAAATATGGAAAATATAATCGAAATAAAAGGTCTTCACTTTGCGTATGAGTCCGAGGATGAGGAAAAGAAGTCTGTCGAAGTACTCAAGGGCATAGATCTTGAAATAAAACAGGGGGAATTTGTGGCAGTGCTCGGGCACAATGGATGCGGAAAATCCACACTTGCAAAGCATCTGAATGCTATACTGCTCCCCTCTGATGGAACAGTTACGGTTGACGGCATAGACACAAAGGACGAGGAAAAAATCTTCGACCTTCGTCAGAGAGTCGGAATGGTTTTCCAGAATCCCGACAACCAGATAGTTTCCTCCATAGTCGAGGAGGACGTGGCATTTGCCCTCGAAAACCTCGGCGTACCCTATGAGGAGATGCGCAGACGTGTTGATGACAGCCTGAAAGCTGTGGGGATGTACGAGTACAGACTCCATTCTCCCAGTCAGCTTTCCGGTGGACAGAAGCAGAGAGTTGCTATAGCAGGCATAATAGCCATGCAGCCCAAGTGTATTATACTCGATGAGCCCACGGCTATGCTGGACCCTCAGGGACGAAAGGAAGTTCTTGCCACCATACACCACATGAACCGTGAGCAGGGCATAACCATAGTCCTCATAACACATTATATGGACGAGGCTACGGACTGCGACCGCGTTGTGGTAATGGATAAGGGAATGGTAGTCCTTGACGATGTGCCTGCAAAGGTATTCTCGCAGGTAGAAAAGCTGAAAGCTATCGGGCTTGACGTGCCTCAGGTAACGGAGCTGGCTTGGGAGCTGAGAAAAGCAGGCTGCGACATATCCCCCGAGATAATATCAGAGGAGGAATGTGCGGCGGCTATAGAAAAGCTGTTCGCAGACTGAAAGGTCTGATGTTACAGGAAAGAAAAGGAGAATAGAATTGGCTATCCTTGAAACACAGGAACTTACATACACCTACAGCATAGGAACGCCCTTTGAAAAAACAGCTGTGGATCATGTGAGCCTTCAGATAGAAGAGGGCGATATGGTGGGCGTTATGGGACATACCGGCTCGGGAAAGTCCACTCTTATACAGCATTTCAACGGACTGCTCAGACCCACATCGGGCAGGGTGCTACTTGATGGAAAGGATATATGGGAGGACAAGGACAAGATACGCGATGTTCGCTTCAAGGTGGGACTTGTTTTCCAATACCCAGAGTATCAGATATTCGAGGAGACCGTATACAAGGATATTGCCTTTGGTCCTAAGAATATGGGACTTGACGACTCCGAGATAAATCGCCGCGTCCATGAAACAGCTCGAGATATTGGGCTTTCCGAGGAGCTCCTACAGCGTTCCCCTTTTGAGCTCTCCGGCGGTCAGAAGCGCCGCGTAGCTATAGCTGGCGTTATGGCTATGGAGCCGAGAGTGCTTATACTCGACGAGCCCACCGCAGGTCTCGATCCTGCCGGCAGGGACAAGATACTTGAACATATCAAGCGCTATCACGAGCGCACTAAGAATACGATACTTATCGTTTCACACAGCATGGAGGATATAGCGTCCTTTGCAGACAAGATACTCGTTATGAACAAGGCGAAGCTCTTCTGCTATGACGAAACGGTAAAGGTCTTTGCAAGAGCCGGTGAGATATCGGATATTGGTCTCGACGTACCACAGATAACAAAGGTCTTCGATGAGCTTAAGTGCAGAGGTCTCGATTTCGGCAAGGAGGTCTACACAGTAGGCTATGCAAGGGATCTTATCATGAAGCACCTAAACGAAAGGAAGGTACGCTGAATGCTGAGAGATATCACGATCGGACAGTACTTTCCCGGTGACAGCATAATACACAGGCTGGACCCGAGATTCAAGATAATCATCACGCTCATATACATCGTAATGCTCTTTTCTGGTGGCAATTATGTATGCCTTGCTATAGGGGCAGTGTATACCTTCGGAGCTATATTCCTTTCGCGTATACCATTCAAGATGTTTGTGAAGAGCGTAAAGCCTCTGCTGCCTTTCCTGCTCATAATGGCGGTGATAAACCTCTTTTTCATGAGCAGTGGAGAGGTATTGTGGCAGTGGAGATTCATAAAGGTGACCAGCGAGGGACTTAATGCCAGCGTATTCATGGTGATAAGGATAGTTCTTCTCATTATGGGGACATCCTTGCTGACCTATACCACGTCGCCTGTCACTCTTACCGACGCCATAGAGCGGCTGCTCTCGCCGCTCAGGAAGGTTAAGTTTCCAGTGCATGAGCTAGCGATGATGATGTCCATTGCGCTTCGCTTCATCCCCACCCTTATAGAGGAAACGGACAAGATAATGGCCGCACAGAAAGCACGTGGAGCAGAAATAGATACAGGAAGCTTCACGACGAGAGCAAGGAACCTTATATCCATACTTGTCCCCTTATTCATCTCCGCGTTCAGACGCGCAGACGAGCTTGCGACAGCTATGGAATGCCGCTGCTACCACGGCGGCGAGGGCAGAACAAGATTAAGACAGCTCAGGTCCGCTCCGAGAGACTATATCGCCCTTGCGGTGACAGTCCTCTTCCTTGCGGGAGTTATCGTGATTGGAAAGCTGCTCTGATAAAGACCTTAGAGAGGAAAACAATGAACAAAGAAGAAAGAAGAACTGTTGCACGAATAAGGCTGGAGCAGTTCAGGAAAGGTAAATTTTACCAGATATTCTGCGAAAAAGGCGTAGTATATCTGCTGCTGTCTTTCATGATACCGTTTTCGATAATGCTTTACGCATTCGGCGTGTTCGGGATACACCCTTTCGGAGATAGGCAGATACTTGTAGTTGACCTGTGGCATCAGTATTATCCGTTTTTCAGGGTCGTGCATGAGAAATTAGCGACAGGCGGCTCTTTCATGTACTCGTGGGAGAATGGGCTGGGTACGAATTTTCTGTCGCTCATATCCTACTATGCGGCAAGTCCTTTGAATTGGATATCGTTATTCTTCGGAGACGGCGGCGAAAGAGATGCGCTGACATTTATACTTGCGGCGAAGATAGGCTTTGCAGGAGCGTTTTTCAGCTCCTTCTTGAGGTATACCTATAGACGCAATGATCTGTCATTATGCCTGTTCTCAGTGGCTTATGCTTTGAGCAGCTATACTCTCGGCTATTACTGGAACGTAATGTGGTTTGACACAGTAGCGCTGTTTCCACTGGTGATGCAGGGCATCGTGGCTCTATGCCGGGAGGGAAAGTGGAAATTATTCACCTTCTCACTTGCCCTGTCCCTTATAGCAAATTACTATATAGGCTATTTCACTTGTATATTCTCGGTGCTCATGTTTGCGGCTGCAAGCATTATCGAATGCAAAGGTATAAAGGACTGGTTTAGGAAGCTATTCCTGATGATACGCTCCTCGGTGCTGGGAATAGGTTTGGGAGCTTTTATGCTCCTGCCTGCATATTATGGCTTGAAGCTCACCTACAGTGTAAACAATACGATGCCGAAGGAAATGACCTTCTACGAGGACTGGAAGAAGATATTCGCGCACCTGCTCTCCTATGATGAGCCTACAAAGGTGGACGGACTTCCCAACTTTGCCTGCGGTATGCTGGCGGTGCTCCTATTCGGAGTATTTCTCTTTGCCTTCGGCATAAAGATAAGGGAGAAGATATCAGCGCTTGTCATGCTAGGAGCCATAGTCGTGAGCTGTAATATGAACATACTCAATTTTATATGGCACGGCTTCCACTTCACCAATCAGATACCCTACCGTTTCGCGTTCATATTCAGCTTTGTGCTTGCTGCTGCGGCGTTCAGGGCTTATGATGTGATACTTTCAAGGGGCATAAAGATATATCACCTCATACTCATGCTCACTGCCCCTGCTACTGTCTTCGTGCTGAACAAGGTCTCCAAGGGCGTGGACTACAGGTTCGAGGGAGCTATAAAGAGCTCAGCTATAATTACAGGAGCCTTCTGGCTGATATTCATAGCTGCAAAGGTGTTCCCTTTCAGGAAGCAGAAAAATCGTAATCTGCTCATGACAATCGCCCTTTCTGCAGCGATGTTCAGTGAATTCATCAGCAATGCACAGATAGGTGTGAAAACTGTTGATACCACAGGATACAACGATTATCCTGCCAATTATCAGGAAGTAGAGTCCCTTCTCGGGTACGAGAGGGAGAACGACAGTACTCCATTCTACCGTACGGAAATGAGCTACACCTATACCCTTAACGACAGTGCGCTCTACGGATACTACGGACTTTCACAGTTCTCGTCGGCTGCCAACGTGTCTGTCACGACGCTGTGTAAGCGGCTTGGGCTTTATGCTTCGGAGGCAGGCAACAGATACTACTACAGGACCAATACTCCGGTGGTGAACGCTCTCTTCGGAATAAAATACCTCGTAAAAAAGAGCGGAGAGCTCAACTCTGAGGAATGGGCTTTTGACAATATAAGGATGGAGGGCAGTTCGAATCTTTACAAGAATCGCTATCCTCTTTCACTAGGATTCATGGTCAGCGGAGATGTAATGGATATGGAGGATAATGGAGCTGCGAACCCCTTTGAGTACCAGAACAAACTTGTAAGTCACCTTACAGGTACTGAGGAGGAGCTATTCACTCCTCAGCCTGTAGCTCTTGCAGAGTATGACGGTCTTGAGATCAACAAGAACGGCTATGGCAATTACACCTTCCGCAACGATACTGAGGAGCCCACAGGTAGCGCCACCTATACCTTCGACTGCCTTGATGGCAGCTATATCTATGGCTACGCCAACGGCACGGGCGGTACTTGCGACCACCTTGAGATAAAGTGCGGAGAGGAGCTTATAGACTCTGGAAAACTTATAGAAAGCTATCCTATACTGTTCCCTATGGGCAATGGTCAGACGGGAGATACCTCGACTGTGAAAATAACCTCAAACGAGAAGCACAAGTCGGGCAACTTCAAGCTCATGGTCTATGCTCTTAATAAGGATAAATTTGAAAACGCCTATCACGCTCTCGCTGACGAGCAGCTTGAGATAACAAGATTCAGCGATCGCAAGATAAGCGGAAAGCTCAGCGTAAAGGAGGACGGAGTTCTTTATCTTTCTATTCCCTACGAAAAGGGCTGGAGAGTATATATCGACGGCGAAAGAGCTGAGACTTTTAAAGTGCTTCAGGCTATGCTCGGAGTAAGAGTCGGTAGCGGTGAGCACGACGTAAGGATAGAATATACACCCGAGGGATTTCCTCTCGGAGTTATTGTATCCTTCCTTTGTGCTGTGTTCATAGTACTTCTCATTATCGGCGACAGGCGCCGTATGCTTCGCCGCAGGGAACATGCGGCTGCAGTGCAGCTTGCTTCGGAAAACGCTCCGGAGCCCTCGCCATACAGGCAGGGAGCTGCAATATACGATCAGTTCGGAATACCGAGACCCGAGGATCATATAGGTAGAGTTGAGGACTCGGAGATAATACTCTATGATGGTAGCAGAGCTGATGAAAAGGAGGTGGATAATGCGAAATCTGAAGGTAATGACAGCATACAGAGGCACTAATTATCACGGCTTTCAGCGCCAGGAAAACGCCCTAACGGTCCAGGAGGTGCTAGAGAGCAACCTCTCAAAGGTACTCAACGAGCCTGTGACAGTAACAGGCTGTTCAAGGACGGATACGGGAGTTCATGCGAATATGTTTTGCTTCAATGTGAAAACCAGCAGCAAAATAAACTGCCTCGGCTTTTGCAGAGGAGTGAATGGTGAGCTCCCCGAGGATATATCCATACTTAGCTGTGAGGATGCTTCGCCTGATTTCCACGCCAGATACGACTGCAAGGGAAAGGAGTATATCTATAAGATGCATTGCAGCGAGTCGAAAAATCCCTTTGCAGCTGATCTTATGCTGCATTACAGGAGAAAATTCGACATAGAGGCTGCACGAAAAGCCGCAGGATACCTTGTGGGAACTCACGATTTTTCATCATTTTGTGCTGACTGTACAAATGTTTCCACCACCGTAAGGACTATTTATTCCTTAAAAATAGAAAATAGTGGAGATTCTGTGATAATGCTTGTAAAAGGCAACGGTTTTTTGTATAATATGATTAGGATAATCGCAGGTACACTCATTGATGTGAGTGAAAAAAGAATAGCTCCCGACGATATACCTGCTATACTCGCCGCAAAGGACCGACTCAGAGCCGGCAGAACGGCAATGGCTCACGGGCTGTACCTGAACCGTGTGTTCTACAGCGAGGAGGAGCTGATGAGAGATATATAAAAACAGAACAAAAAAGGAGGTGCCAGCGTGCCGAAGGTTTATGACGTCGTCGATGAGAAAAATCAGATGAAACGTCGGAAACGACTGCGGCGGCTGATGTTGATAATGCTGGCAGCCGCTGTCGTAACGGGTCTTTATTTCACCCGCGATAAGTGGTATAATAAACTAAGGGGCATAGGAGAACAATACAGGACTATCGTAAACTCGGGTCAGCTGGCTGAAGGTAACTTTCCTATAGAGGTCAGCAGCGGAGCGGATTATCAGCTGAGCCTTACAGACAGGAAGATGATACTGCTCAGTGACACGTATACCTATTACTATGATACCGACGGAGCTCTCAAAAAACGCCGTCAGCATACATACACCAACACGGTCCTGCGTACTGCGGGGGGACGAGCCCTGCTGTACGAACAAGGTGGAAATGATCTTAGCGTAGAGGACGAGGATCAGGTCTTCTATACCAAGACTTATGCAAAAAAACAAATACTCTTCGCAAGACTTAGCGAGGAGGGATATGCAGCTGTAGTGACCACATCGGACAACTACAACTGTGAGCTGAAAGTGTATGATAAAAGGGGAAAGGTCATATACGGAAGACAGTGTATCGAAAGGGTCAGCGACCTTAGCTTTATAAACGGAAGCAAAGGTTGCGTGCTGGGATATATCTCAGCGGAAAACGGTCAGCTCGTTACAAAGGTTCAGAGGATCAGTTTTACTGAGAAGCAGGAGCACTGGACATCCCCAGGTCTCAATACCCTCGGACTCAACGTTTGCGGATACGAAAGCGGAGCTTTCGTTATCGGAGCGGACGCCTGCGGCTATGTTGACGATAACGGTCAGATAAGCTCGTACTACTCTTACGACGGCGAGTACGTTGCAGGTGCAAGTGAGGACGGCAATTCAGCAGTTATAGTAAATAACGACGATAGAAGAAAATACGTCATGGCTCTTTTCAGCGACGAAAACGCTGAGGCTCTTGAAATTGAGCTGGACGAGCCTCTAATAGACGTTACCATTTATGAGGACCTGGCATATGTTATGTGTCAGGGAAAGATTATGGCTTACGATTTCCGCGGCGGACTTCGTTCCATTGCAGATGTAAGCGACTCATATACTGGCTTTGTACGCAGCGATGATCATATTTTCCTGAAGGGCTACAATAAAATAGACCGTATAGATTATGAAAGCTGACTCTGATAGTGGATCAATTTATTACCCGAAAGGAGGCAGCGTCATCGGATGTGATAGGCGCGAAATAGTATGGGAGTACAATTCTGGTGGTTTTACGATGTTATCGTAATAGCTGTAGCTGTGATATGCATATTTATTACAGCGAAGAAAGGGCTGCTTAAGGCGTCATTTGCTATAGTAGGCTATATATTTGCAGTATTTCTCAGCTACTCTGGCAGTGCAGCGATTGCTGACACAATAACTGAGCACGCAATAAGAGGAAGCAATATAAAGAAGCTTCATCAGACTCTGGTGGATTATGAGTATTCCTCAGAACTAGCTATGAAGCTGGAGGGGCTGGGTTATAATCTTTATGTTGACCGCAGCACTCTCGAGGACATATATGCCAAAGGCGAGGACGTAGATGAAGAGATTTACGATTACCTGAACAAGATAAATAACAAGAAGGTCGATGAGGAGGACGTATTCTACGAAAAACTTCACAACTGCTATGCTGAGTCAGTAAAGGGTCTCATATCAAGGCAGTTGACTCAGTATTCCGCGGAGTGCGCAGCAGATGAGATAAGAAAAGATCCTGCTACCTTCAGGCAGTTCATGCAGATCATCAGCGATCCAGAGCACAAGGAGCCTGGAGCTGTATTTCTGGTGGATCACTACCTGATGAAGCCTTACAGGACCTACATCAGACTCATTATATACCTCATAGCATTCGTGCTGCTGCTTTTCGTTGCGCTGGTCATAGCGCGTGCGGCTGCAAGACGCGACCATATTGAAAACAACGCCATGACCTATATATTCTGCGGTATCATAGGTATCGCAAAGGCGGCGGCTATAGTTCTCGCCATTGCAGTCATGATAAGACTATACGTGATAACAGGCAGCAACAAGATGCTGTTCTTCAATCACGATGTTATCGAAAAGAGCTATATCTTCAAATATATCTATCAGATCGTACAGAAATGGTAGTACAACGGATATGATGCTATGTGCCGTTTATTCCGCCTTTCCACGGAGGAACGGTCATAATTAACTACAGGAGGAACTGCCTGATGATAATGTGCAGTAAATGCAAGAAAAGACCTGCGGTGGTGTTCATTACCTCCGTTCAGGGAAACGAGAAGAAAAACGAGGGACTCTGCCTTTCATGCGCGAGAGCACAGAATATCCCGCAAATAAAGGAATATATGGATAAACTCGGTATAACCGACGAGGAGTTGGATCAGCTTTCAGATCAGATGCTGGGTATGCTGGACGGCGACAGCTTTGAAATGGGTGGTTCAGGAGTACTCCCCGATTTTATCACCAATATGTTCGGCGGAAATGATTCTGAGAGCGAGGAAGGCGAAAAGAACGGATTCGATCCGAGAAGCCTCTTCGGTGGAAAGAACTCCGACGATGATAAGCTCTCAGACAACAAAGAAAAAAAGAGTTCTCTCTTCGGCAGGAACAAGGAAAAAAAGACGAAGGAGCCGAAGTTTCTCGGCAGCTACTGCACTAACCTGTCACAGAAGGCAGCTGACGGCAAGCTGGATAATATCATCGGCAGAGATATGGAGATAGATCGCGTTATACAGATACTATCAAGACGTACAAAGAATAATCCCTGTCTTATAGGTGAGCCCGGTGTCGGCAAGACCGCTATCGCAGAGGGCATAGCCCTGAGAATAAATGAGGGGAATGTTCCCTTCAACCTTGCGGACAAGAAAATATATCTCCTCGACCTTACGGCTCTGGTTGCCGGTACTCAGTTTCGTGGACAGTTTGAGAGTCGTGTAAAGGGACTTGTGGACGAGGTAAAGCGTGAGGGAAATATCATACTCTTTATTGACGAGGTCCATAATCTTGTGGGTGCAGGCGACTCAGAGGGTTCAATGAACGCTGCCAATATCCTAAAGCCTGCCCTTTCAAGAGGCGAGGTACAGGTTATTGGTGCCACTACTTTTGGCGAGTACAGAAAGTATATTGAGAAGGACTCAGCTCTGGAACGTCGTTTCCAGCCTGTTACCGTTAACGAGCCTACAATAGAAGATACAGTTGATGTCCTCGTGGGTATAAAGAAGTACTACGAGAAATTCCACAGAGTACACATCTCGGATTATCTTGTAAGAGTCTGTGCTGTGCTCTCGGAGAGGTATATCACAGACCGCTTCCTTCCGGATAAGGCTATAGACCTTCTTGACGAGAGTTGTGCTTATGCTTCCATACGTTCTCCCGAGATAGGTGATTACGAAAAGTGCAAAAAGGAGATTAAGGTGCTGGAGGATATGGAGCTGTCCATATCCGAGCAGGAGGAGATAGACTACAAGGCTCTTGCAGAGGTCAAAGGCAAGCTCATTCACCTCCGCGAAAACGCCGAGGAGCTCAGGGCAAAGGCTGAAAATGTGAATGTTGAGGAGTCCGACGTTACAAAGGTTGTCGAGCGCTGGACAGGTATCCCGGCAAGCAAGATAGCTGAAAACGATTTCCTAAAGATAGCAAGGCTGGACGAAGCCCTCAAAAAGCGCATAGTCGGTCAGGAGGAGGCTGTAGGTGTCCTTACCAAGGCTATAAAGCGCACAAGAGTGCAGCTCAGCAAGCGCCGCAGACCTGCTTCATTCATATTTGTAGGTCCCACGGGCGTGGGAAAAACAGAGCTAGTAAAGGTGCTGGCGGAGGAGCTCTTTGATTCTCCGGATCCGCTTATTCGGCTTGATATGACAGAGTATATGGAAAAACACTCTGTTGCGCGTATGATAGGCTCACCTCCAGGCTATGTCGGCTACGATGAGGCTGGCCAGCTAACAGAAAAGGTGCGTCGCAAGCCTTATTCGGTAATACTATTTGATGAGATAGAAAAGGCTCATCCAGATGTTATGAATATACTCATGCAGATACTTGACGAGGGCAAGGTGGACGACGCACACGGTAGAACTGTCAACTTTGCGAATACTATAATCTGTATGACTTCCAATGCTGGTTCTACTGATAAGAGCATAGGCGTGGGATTCAACCGTACAGAAAACGAGATAACACGTGAAAAGGCTATGAAGGGCCTGAGAGACTTCCTGCGTCCTGAGTTCATAAGTCGTATCGATGAGATAGTTGTGTTTAAGGACCTCACCAAGGAACATTATGCGAATATCGCTGCTCTTACTCTCGACGAGATGAAGGAGCCACTTGCTGAAAAGAATATATCCCTTGAATATACAAAGGACGCTCTGAATCTCATTGCTGAGAAATCCTTCGGCAAGTCCTACGGCGCAAGAGATATACGCCGTGTTATCCGTCAGGAGATAGAGGACAGCATTGCCGACCTGATAATAGAAAAGGTATCGGAGATAAACAAGATAGTCATATCCGTCAAGGACGGTAGCTTCACTGTTACAGGCAGAAAGGAGAAAGCCAAAAATGAAGCGTAATATCCTAGCAGTTTTTCTTGTAGCGGCTTTTGCTGCCGGTACTGTCAGCTGCTTTGAGAAGAAAGAGGCTGTTGCAAACAGTAGCGGAAAAACTGGAGCCAATACTGCTTCTGTCGACCAGTCTGCTGGTGACCCTGAGGGGACTACCATGACAGAGAGCATGGAGCTCATGCGTTTGAAATATGCGGACGTTCCTGAGGCTTCCAGTGGTCCTGTGATAAAGATAAGCGATACTACTGCAAAACCTGGTGAAATGGCTGAGGTAACGGTATCTGTTACAGGTGCCAACGAAAAATGGAGTATGTGCGGTATCCATATAACCTATCCGGATGTTCTTGAATGTAAAATGGAAAACGCCGAGCAGTTTACGGTGGATTACGAGCCGGGTGCGGCTATCAAGAAGAGTGCAGGATTTGTCGCAATGGACTGGGAACTCAATCTTGCCGACGAAATGATACGCAATAAAACAAGGTCCGTATTCTTTACCACCATGTTCAAGGACAACGATGGCAGAGACGGAGATATCGCCACATTTTTCTTCAAGGTGCCAGACGATGCAAAGCCTGGAACGGTCTACGATTTTGGCTACTACTACATGGAGTCGGATATGTTCAGGAATATTGAAAACGACCAGTCGTTTGAGAAATATGCCTTTGAGCATCTTCAGGGCGGAAGCATTACTGTAACATGATAACAGGGAGCTGCGGCGCATACGTGCGGCAGCTCCATTTTACGCGGAAAGGACAATACATAATGAATAAAAAGGAAACAGCGGAGATAAAAAAGAATTTTTCGGACAAGAGTGGCTTCTTCATAATGGAGCGCGTTCTTACGGCTTTTATCGACGCTGAAAAGAATCTTCGCTATCACAATGTCAGCTCCTGTCTTACTATGCCTGTAGAAGAGCATGACGTATACGATGAGACCCTGAAAAAGGTCCTTAATACCAATGTGGGAAAGGCTTTTATCGAGTATGAGTTTCCTAATGAGGCTTACGACGAGGGGCAGCCCCAGAATATACTCTATACCCTTTTGACCTCGGAGCTCAAGGACGATATCGCCTGCGAGGAGTTCCTTAACCATATCGCAAATAATATCGCGTATACTGGTCCATTTGCGGTAATAACCTCCTACTGCACCTACACTATCCGCAAAAAGGACAAGAACGACGAGTTCGCAGAGGGAGATGACGAAATGTACCGCTATATCCTTACGGCGATATGTCCCGTAAATACCAGCAAGGACGGTTTCATTTTTGATAGCGTGGGCAATGAGATAACCAAGAAGGTGAATACTGAGCTCATAATCAGCAAGGCTCCCTCAGATGGATTTCTTTACCCGGTCTTCAGCAACAGGAGCTCTGATATTAACCACGTTATGTACTATACTAAAAACGTGAAATCCCCCAATGTTTCGATAGTTGAGAATGTATTGGGCTGTACCTTTGTAATGTCAGCTCAAAGCGAGAAGAGCAGCTTCCAGAGCATACTCAAAAATGTAGTTGGCGAGGAGCTTGATTATACTATTATTAAGACAGTAAATGAGAAGATTCAGGAGGTCGTGGAAGAAAACAAGGACGACACAGACAGGGTGGTTATCGACAACAATAAGCTTAAGGATATACTCATAGATGTGGGACTTCCCGAGGAAAGACTGAATATGGTGGAGCCTGTATACGAGAAGGTCTGCGGAACCGCTCCTTTGACAGCAGCTAATCTCGTGGAAACCAAAACGGTTCTCACGTCGCCGGGTATAACCGTGAATATCAAGCCATCCGCGGCGGATAAGGTTCGTACCAGTGTGGTTGACGGCAGACGCTGTCTTCTTATCGACATTGACGACCCAACTATCGAGATAAACGGTCTGCCCGTTACTCTGTGACAGATGTCAAATAATAAGCTTCTTCTATAAGTGGGGCTGTACCGGCATGAAATCCAATGGCAAACCATTGAATATTTAAATAATAATTTTTAAGTTCTATCTATTACGCAAAAACAAGTGCGTATTTATGTAAGATTTGCATAATGATGCGCAAGGTATCAGCAGGGGCGCGAGGCTTACTTCGTCCCCCTTCTACTGACGACTAAGAAGGTAGAGGAACGACGCAAAAAAGGAGACCGTAAGGTCTCCTTTTTTCAGTGATTTTCCTTTATTGCGCTTTTTGCTTTGGCTACGATCGTTCTGTCATTTTCATAAGACAGTATATTCGCTGCGTAGGATATGTCTACCCAGCGTATATCCGCTATCTCTCCCTCCTGAGGCGAAAAATCAAC